>JBNJDI010000006.1:0-50335 GCA_051744725.1 Pseudomonadota bacterium
AGGCCAGCCTGGAGCGGCGCCTGGAACGGGCCCGGGGCCGGGTCGAGTCACTGTCTGAACTTGTCCAGCAGGGCGTGGCAACCCGGGGCGAGCTGGCGGCAGCCGAGAACGAGGTGGATACCCGTGAAAATGAGCTGGCCGCCCTTGAGCGCATGAATGCGCAGGAAAAGACCGGCAACGACACCCTGATCACCAGGATTCAGCAGCAGCGCTCACTGGTTGAGCAGCGCCTGGCGCAGCTGGACGTACGATCGCCAGTGAACGGCACCGTCCAGACCATCGAGGTCGTCGAAGGCGAAAACGTGGGCCCGGGCACCACACTGATGCGCATCGAACCCGAAGACAGGCCCCGCATCCACCTTTACCTCGAAACCGATCAGGTCCACCTCGCGACCGCGGGGCAGCCGGTCAGGCTCCGCTTCCCCGATGGCCGTTGGCTGGACGCGCAGATCGCCGGCCCACCCATTGATGTCCAGCGCCGTCCGCCGTCGCTGCGCTCCGCCTTCGGCGGCGACAACCAGAACCTCCTGGTGGCCGCCATTCCGGAAGGGACGATCCCGGAGCGCTGGCGGGTCAATGAGGCACCGGTCACAGCCCGTTTTCCCAATGCCCTTACCCAATGGTTCTCGGGTGACGAGGGTATTGACGCCCAATAACCGGTTGGCCTAAATTCCCGACCCGGACAGGACGTCAGCCACAGGACAGGGACATGGTCGGTACTCACCTTTCGGTTCCACCTCAACCCCAGGCCGGTAATCACACGCTGCCAAGGGTTCAATGATGCGACATCCCCGCACCATCAACCGGGGACTGTTCCCCCTGACTGTTCTCCTGCTGGCTACCAGCACTTTTCTCTATTCCAGCGAGGTCATGGCCGATATGTTCGGATGGTTCAAGCGTTACGACGTGCATCTTTCGCCGGCGGTTAAGGGGCGGATTCTGAAGGATGGGGAGCCTGTCCCCGATGTAAAAATCTTTCGCGAACTCACTTATGAAAAGGAGTACCTCGACCAGACACAAACCAACGACGAGGGATATTTTGAACTGCCAGCCAAATGGATTCGTTCAGGTATTCCCGGTCGCATGTTTGACCAAACCAGAATCCGCCAGATTGTCGATGCGGAGAAGGATGGCCAGAGCTATCTACTCTGGTACACCAATACTCCAAGTATCGAGCCCGAAAAAACCGTGACTGAAAAGCTGGGAGCACTCCACTGCGATCTTTCAACACCGGAAAAGCTGCACCATTTCACCGTCGCGGAAGACCCCAACTTTACTCACGATGTCTTCAGTATCTGTCGATGGACTGACCAATAAAACCGCCATAGACACACGTATAAGGAGGTACGCATGTCTGTCATCCCGCCCTATCTGGCGGCCGAAATCGCAACTAACGTCTACCAGGTTCTCGAGATTGGCTCTCGGGGCAGTATTCGCTTTCAACAAACCCCCAGACTTCAGAAACATTTTGATTTTGATCTGGGTTCTGGCGCTGTAAAGGCGGAGACTGGCGGGGTATTCGGCCTGTTTGAGAAGGAGTCAGGGTTCGCGGTCGTGGGCAAAGGCAAGGCCCGATTCAGTGGTCACCATGTTGTAGCAGTACGTGGATCAAGCATTCACCATGACTGGCTGACGAACGGGAATTTCGGGGTTGCAACAAGCTACAACAACACCTCAGTCCACACCGGATTCAATAAGACCTTCTCAAGCCTTCGACCTGAATTAGAGAAACGGCTCTCCAATCAGACGACCCGGAATGGCAAGCAACACATTCACGTCGTTGGACACAGTCTCGGTGGGGCAATTGCCTCGTTGGTCGCTGACTGGGCCAAGATTCACTTCAACACGACCGTCAATCTGTACACTTTTGGGGCTCCAAGAGTTGGTCTAAGCGGCTATGCCCAGAAATCAACCTTTTCGATCGATCAACATTTCCGCTGCACACACGGTGCCGACCCAGTTCCGATGGCCCCTGTCTGGCCATTTATCCATGCCCCAACAGAAACGCCTCATGAATACCGGTTGGATAGTGGACAGGGCTTCAACCCTGATGCCCATAAGATGGATCGCACTGGTAGCCCCGGCTATGTAGACACGGCAACTGGCGATGACTGGGGTGCACTCCAGAAACGCTCGACCCACCATCTGAACCAGCCAGTCCGTTTGAAGTATGAGGACCGAATGCAAGCTTCCTTCACGGAATACTGGGCAGAACGTCTGAGCAGTGCCCTCATCACACTTCTTAAAGATGCTGGCTACTACACCATCGTTATGGCACAAGCTGCTGTAGGAACCCAGCTCACGTTTTATGATCGACTCGCACGCTCTGTGGAAAAGATCGCCCAAATCTCCACAGACTTCGCTGAGCAGACTGCCGGCCTGCTTGGCCACATGCTGACATTTGCCGGGAAAGTCGCAGTCCAGGTCAAAGAGCTAACCCACCGATTCATTCGATGGGTATTCGACAAGACGCTTGGCGCTCTGAACAGAAGCGTCAAACAGGCTCTGGACTCGCTTTAAAGAAAGGTTCTCCCTAGCAGGCTAATGATGAAGCACAAACGCCTCATGACGCTGTTGGGGCTACCTTTTTCGACATTACTTCTGATCACCGCTGGCTACTATCCGGGTTCTGATATGTTCAACTGGTTTAAATACTATGATGCTCAACTCTCTCCGGAAATTCATGGACGGATACTGAAAAATGGAGAACCGCTTAGCGGTGTCACGGTCTACCGGGAGCTATTCCACGCCAAAAACTATGTGGCAAAAACCGTCACCGATGCTGATGGTCGATTCGCTTTCCCCGCTAAGACTATCCAGTCCAGGGAGCCGGGAAAACTGTTTGGCGTGGAACACATCACTCACTCAATAACAGCGGATCACGGTGATCGGACCTATCTGCTGTGGCACTACACCAAATCCACTCGTCACCCCGAACAAGTTATCGATGAGAAACTTAGCGACCTGTTCTGCGAACTGAACAATCCGGAACAACTCCATCATTTCGACAACGCTGAAAACCCCAACTTCACACACAACATCCGCGGCATCTGCCATTGGCCCAGTTCCCCGCCCACCGCCACCGGCCCCGGCCCCGGTGCCGAGAGCGGGAATAGCTCACTCCCTTCAGAGCCTCCGTTGGAATACGAGAGCGAGAATGGAATCCATATCATTTCAGGGCTGCTTGCTTGGCTCAAGCGGTACGACGTGGAGCTTTCACCGACGGTGGAGGGGCGCCTTACAGAATCTGGAACAGCTCTCAAAGGAGTCCGGATAACAAGAGAGCTTAATTACGAGAAGTCATACGTCGACGAAACATACACTGACGAAGAAGGGCGGTTCTCATTTACCCCCAAAACAATTCGATCACGGCTGCCTAGACGACCACTTACCGAGGCCAGAACAATTCAGGTTATCGTCGCCCATACAAATAAAGATGACTTGCTTCTCTGGCAGGCCGCTACAGACGCACTCGAGATCCCGGAAACCCTTAGAAACTACCTGAGCCAACTCGACTGTGATGTCCAAAACCCCCAGCGGACTCACCACTTGCCCAATAAAGAGCACCCGCACTTCCCACACAATATTGGAAGTATCTGTCAGTGGCCCGACCAAGCCTCAAGTGGACCGTAGTCCGATCTACGGCTGAAGTACCAACTTTCCCCGCACATGCCCACCCTCCTGCCGGCGATGGGCAGCGGCCGCGTCGCCGAGAGGGAAGGCTGCGGCGATGTGGAGTTCCGCGTCGCGGCGGTTGAGCAGTGCCAGGATTTCCTCCAGCTGTTCCGTGTCCGGTTCAACCACATAACCGGCAGCCTGGATCCCCTTCGCTGCGGCGGCATCCTTGATCTCCTGGGCGGTGACCGTGGGCACCGTAACGAGCTTGCCGTGCTCACCCAGGGTACTGAGCGCGGCCCTGCCCGCCTCACCGCCCACCAGGTCGAGTACGGCATCGAGGCCATAGCAGACGTCGTGGACGTCCTCGTTTTCGTAGTTGATGACGTCGTCGGCGCCCAGCTCGTGGAGAAAATCCTCATTGGCCCCGGAACCGGTGGTGACGACGTGCGCGCCATGCTGGGCGGCGAACTGCACCGCAAAGTGGCCCACACCTCCGGCTCCTCCCAGGATCAGGAGCTTCTGGCCGGGCTGCAGCCCCAGATGGCTGAACAGCCCCTGCCAGGCGGTGAGGGCTGCCAGTGGAACGGCGCCGATCTCCTCCAGCTTCAGACCTTCCGGTGCGCGACAGAGTTCATCAGCACGCACCAGGGTCTGCTCGGCATAACCACCGCCAGCACGGGGGAAGCCCGTCATACCCACGACGGGATCGCCCTTACGCCAACCGTCGACGCCAGCGCCCACGGCATCGATAACGCCCGCTATTTCGAAGCCCGGCACCCAGGGCAGATGGTCGCGAATGGCATTGGCCACAAACCCCTGACCGGAGCGGGTCTTGAAGTCGATGGGATTCACCCCGGCACTGGCCACGCGCACGCGCACTTCGCCCTCACCAGGGTCAGGCAGTGCTGCCTCCCGCAGCTCCAGGACGCTGGCATCACCGAATTCGGGAATGACGATCTGGCGCATGGTGTCTCCTCCAGGGTTACTGGTCATGGCTGGCCTCTTTCAACAGGTCAGCCATTGGCTTCGGGATGCGCGCAGGGCGCTGGGTTGCGGTATCAATACAGACATGACGGGACTCCGCTTCCACCAGGGTACGGCCATCGCTGGGCCGTACCAGCTGGAACTGCCGCCCGGAACGCAGCTTGCCGTCGAACTCGGTCAGCCAGGTGCCAAGGATCAGTTCATCACCCGCGAGCGCCGCCGCCTTGTAATCAATTTCGGTACGCACGATGGCCATGGCGCGCCCGAGTTCCTCCTGCAGCTCCCAGGTCAGCCCCACGGACTCAATATGCGCCCAGCTGATCTCTTCCGTCCACTGCAGATAGATGGTGTTGTTGGCGTGCCCGAGGCGGTCCACGTCCTGTTCCGAGACCCGGATGTTCATCGTGAACGGGTCCGCCATCCGCCATTGCCAGTCACTCATCCGCTTGCTCCCTCAGGGCCTTCATCGCCCGATCATAATCCAGTCGACCAATGCGGTCATTGTAAAGTGAACCGAAATAGAGCGCACCGTCTCGCGCTTTCACCGAGGTTACCATCTGCAAACGCTCACCCGTTGGGTCATGCAGACTGCCCAGCATCTTTCCCTGCTGGTCAAAGGCCAGCACCAGGCCGTAGGGCTCTGGCCCCGGCTGCAGTGATTCCGGCAGCTTGGCCACCTGCTCCTTGAGCCATGGGCTCGGGTGGAAGGCGTCCATCTGCGGGTTGCGCCTGGTGGGCAGGGCCACCCAGATGATGCCGCTGTCATCGGCGGAGAGATTATCCGGAAAACCGGGCAGGTTGCGCGCGAAGACCTCACTGGTGCCCGCCTTGTCGCCCTTGAGCCAGTACTGCTGGATGCGGTAGCGCCAGGTTTCGTTCACCAGCACCGAACGCTCATCCTCGGTCAGGGCCACGCCGTTGGCAAAGTAGAGGTCCTCCATCAGTGTTTCGGTTTCACCCGTTTCCGGATCGTAACGAAGCAGGCGGCCGTGCGGCCGGCTCTCGAGCATATCCAGCCGGTAGTCCGGCTGATGGAAGCGGCTGCTGGCGTCCGAGAAGTAGATGCGCCCGTCGGACGCGATCGCCAGGTCATCGGTGAACGCGAACGGTGTCCCTTCGGATCCGGTGGTGAGCACCTCCACCGAACCATCAGGGGCGACCGAGAGCAGCCCCTTCCAGGCATCCGCAACGATCAGATTGCCGTCGTCGTCGAATTCCAGGCCCAGCGGACGACCCCCGGTATCCGCGAAGGTCTCCACCTCTCCCCCCGGAGTCACGCGGATGATCCGCCCATCCTGCAGGCCTCCGTAGACGTTGCCCACGGCATCCACCTCGGTATCCTCCGGGCCCTTGATGGCCCCTTTGGCCAGAACCTCCGCGTCCCGCAGTGCCTCATTCGGTTGCGCGGGCCCTTCCAGCCCCGGTGCCTCCGGCGGTTCCCAGGCGACGGAATCCACCGGGGAGGGCCACAGAAAGAAGACGCCAATGAACAGCAGAATGGCGATCAGGAGTGTGAGCAGGATTTTTTTCATTGTTATGCCGGCTTGCTGATGTCAGTTGTCTTCCGCCAGAAAGCGCTGGCAGATGCGGGCAAACAGCTCGGGTTTTTCCGCGTGGAGCCAGTGCCCGACTTCGGGAATAACCTTCAGTTCAGCCTGGGGGAAATAGCGCTGAACCGCCTCCTGGTGACGGCTCTGGATGTAGTCCGAATTGCCGCCACGGATGAAAAGGGTCGGGCCCTCATAGACGCCCTCAGCTGTCGGGCCCGCCATGATCTGCTCGTAGCAGGCCAGAATCCCGGGCACGTTCATCCGCCAACGGAACCCCCTGTCCGCGGGCACCAGGTTGGTCAGCAGAAACTGCCGCACGCCTTTCTCACCGATGTACTCCGCCAGCACGCCATCGGCCTCGCGGCGGGATTTCACGGCTGCGGGATCCAATGCCTCAAGGGCATCCTGGATGGCGTCATGGTGGGGCTCATAGGCAGCCGGCGCAATGTCGGCGACAATCAGGCGCCGAACCCGTTCCGGGGCCATCAGGGCCACTTCCATGGCGGTCTTGCCGCCCATGGAGTGCCCCAGCAGGTGGGCCTTCTCCAGCCCCGCCCGATCCATATAGGCCAGCACATCGGCTGCCATTTCCGGGTAACTCATGCTGCGGGTATGCGGTGAATCACCGTGGTTGCGCAGGTCCAGGCTGTGCACCTCGTAGTCCGGCGCCAGGCGCCGGCGTACGCCCCCGAGCGTATCACCGGCGCCGAAGAGACCATGCATGAGGATCAGGGGCGGGCCATCCCCCTTGACGCCCGCATTGAGTTCCACCGTGTCTGTCAAAACCGTTTCTCCGTTCCAGACTGCGCACCCGTCACTGGCGAAGAGCGTGCGACGGGCTTAGACTCGTGACATCAAGCAGTGTAAGCCTAAACGGAACCCGACTTCATGGCCACAGCAGCACCCCTTCAAGATGATCGCCGCCACCTGCAGCGTTTTCCTGCAGCGGAACTGGAAGTCCGGCTGAAACCGGGGCGCAGCCGCTTCAGGCGGGGCGAGCCAGTGGAAGCCGCCGATTTCACCCGCGAGGGTGTTGCCATCATCACGTCCCGGAAGCTGCGAATGGGGCAGAAGGTGCTGGTTGACCTGACCCTGCGCCTGGACAGGAGCGAGCTCCATCAGAACCGGCTGGTTGCGGTGGTCTCAAATGTGCGCGCTGAGGGGGAACAGCACCGTTATGGCCTGAAATTCGACTTCCGGGCCAATGCGACCATGCGGGCCCTGGAAACCCAGGCACGCCTGGGGCGCATGGAGGGGATTCTGGAACGCATACAGAAAATGAAGGCCCGTCACCGCAGCGGTGAGGACCTCATCAGAACCTATTCAGCTCAGGGGGAAGGCGGGACCCTCAGTTGAACGCTGGGATCTCGCTCAGGTAATCAGACAGAGCCTTGAGATTGGCTTTCTCTTCTTCGGTGTGGGGAACGCAGATTTCGAGGTTGGTATCCATATCCATATCCATATCCATGACGCGGCTCCTTGGGTTTGTCAGGATTTCAGGTATGATTCTAGGTCGCAATGCCTGACCCGGCTTGACGCACCCGCTCAACCTTTTGACAGGTGGTAACAGTCGATGCAAGACAGTCCCACGGTGAGCGCCTCCGGCACCCTTGCTCTCACCCACTACCTGACCAGCCGGGGATTTGCCACCCAGGACCATATTGATGGCATTCTTGGGATCTCCTCCGACGAACTCGAGGATCCGGACTGCCGTGTGGCTGTACACAGCCATAACCAGCTGTGGCAGGAGGCGCTTCTTCTGACCGGGGACCCGGCCCTGGGACTGCGCCTGGGTGAGATCGTGGACCCGGACCGTATGGGGCTGATGAGCCATATCGTGTTCAACAGCGGCACCATTGAACACGCACTGGAGGAATACATGCGGCTGCACCGTCTTGTGAACGAGGCGGTGCATCTGTACCAGACCCGGGAGGGTGACCGGATACGGGTCGCATGGCATGTACCGGATCCGGCGCTGTACTGTATTCCGGATATGGACCGCACCCTGTCCGCCGCCGTCACCCGTGCACGCCACTTCATCCATCCGAGGCTCGCCATTGAGCAGCTGAGCCTGGCGCACGAGGACCCCGGCTACCGCGCCCACTACGAGCGGATCTTCCAGTGCCCGGTCACCTTCGGCGCCGGTGAGACCAGCCTGTGCTTTCCGGCCCGCTATCTGGATTCGCCGCTGCCCCACCGCAACCCCTACGTGCACTCGGCCCTGACCACGCACGTCAATCGGCTGCTGCGCCAGCTGCGCCCGCGCAAGACGGTCTCGGAGCGGGTCCGGCGGATCGTGCAGAAACAGCTTCCGCGCACCCCGGATGTGGACCGGGTGGCCTCAGCCATGCACATGAGCCGCCAGACGCTGTACCGCAAGCTGAAAAAAGAAGGCGAGAGCTTCCAGAACCTGGCGGAGACGGTGCGGCGGGAACGGGCGCTGCAGTATGTGGCCGAAGGCGAATACGGGCTGACGGAAGTGGCGTTTCTGCTCGGGTTCTCGGAACTGAGCGCGTTCAGCCGGGCCTTCAAGCGCTGGACGGGGGAAAGCCCCGGTCACTATCGGGCACGGCACCGGGAAGAACGCGCCTCGACGATGGCGGATTAATCCTCGCCGAACTCCAGCACCAGATGATTCACCAGTCGCTGCAGGCGCGCCCGGACGTGGCGCGCATTCATCGTCACCTGCTGCGCCGATCCCGGCTCCTCCAGATCCCCGGGTGACAGATCCGGCTGGTACAGTTCACAGGCAAGCCCCAGCCTCGGAATGCGCCCGCCCAGCAACCAGGGCAGGCTCACCACACCGCTCTGGTTCACAGCCCGGCGCAGGTGCTCGGGCAGACGCGCCACCAGGAAACGCGCTGCAGCCGGGATGGGTACGGGGCGGCCGAGCTTTTCGGTGCCGCTGTGGGCCAGCAGCAGTACAGGCACTTCCGCCCGCACCGCGGCCTCAATGAAACGCTGACTGCGGAAGGGCTGGATATCGATGCCGTTGCCGACATTGCTGTATTCGCCCTCCGGCATGATCCCGCAGTCATTGAAGGTGCCATCACAAAGCCTGGCAACAACATCCTCCACCCCGGAATCCGCCGACGTCTGCACCAGGCGCTCCGCCAGGAGAGCAACACCAGGCACCCGGTAGAATCCCCTCCAGGTCACCCCGAACGGTACCCTGTCACCGCCACCGTGACGCACCATGGTCCGCACCAGTGCTGCCAGTCCGGGTGCCGGACCGAGCACGGGGCCATGGTTCATGATGATCATCAGCCGGGGATGGGCCTGGAGAATGCCGGCAAGTTGATCCATGCCCGCACCCTCGGCTTCTTCGCGGTAGAACAGACGCGCCAGCCGATCGGCGACGGGCAGAAGGTCCTGGTAGGTGCGCGCCATGGTGGCTACCCCTTCATCAGCTCACTGCGCACGGTTTCCAGCCGGCGCCGGTTCACACCGAGATCCGAATAGCCAAGCCGTGAGGCCGAACGCACCTGGATCACGCCCTGCTCCCGGTCACGGACAAAATCCAGGTCGTCCACGAACCGCAGCACACGGGTACGGGCTTCGGCGCGGATGGTCTCCGCCGTCTGCTCCACGATCCGGACACCGCCCAGGGCCTCAAGCACGCCCGGCAGCCGCTCCCAGGTGCCCTCATCGCCCGGCAGGGGCTGGATGTACTGCTTCCCCCTGCCCTGGCTGGAAACACAGTTGGGCTTGCGCGGACAGGGTTTGAGCTGCGGACTTCCTGTATCAGTACTCATACGGACTCCATTCTGGACGACAGGATTGGGGCAAATCTGCTTCACTGGCATCAAGGTCAGACACTACCAGAGGCCAGCCATGGATCACACCGCATACCTTGAGGCACTGCGCAGCACGGCCGCAGGCACTGAACAGAGCTTCAACCCCGGGGAGTACCGGGCGCGCCGCGAGCGCGTCGCCAGCGCCATGCGCGAGGCCGGCCTTGACGCCCTGCTGGTGACCAATCCCGGCGAGATCAACTACCTGACCGGTTACCGGACCTTTGAGGTCTCAGTGCATGCAGCCCTGGTCTTCCGCCCGGAGCACTGCTTCCTCCAGGTGCCCTCCATCGAAACCGGCCCCGCTGCAGCGACGGCCCTGGTGGACGAGGTGGATGGGTACCGGTGGGAGTCCGTCCAATCCGTGATCGGGCCGCTGGTGGACCAGCTCCGGGACTGCCGGGCCATCGGCATCAACCAGTGGGGCAACGGCCTGCGCCCCGGCGTTCTGGATGCCCTGCGGGCCCAGATGCCCGATACGGCCTTCCATGAATCCAGTACCGTCCTGGACCGCGTTCGGCGCGTCAAGACAGCAGCGGAACTGGAGCGCCTGCACGAGAGCGCGCGCATGACCATGGCCGGTCTGGATGCCGCCATGGCCGTGATTGAGCCGGGCGTGAACGAGAACACCATCGCGGCGGAGGGCGCGCGCGCCATGCTGGCGGCCGGCAGCGAGTTCATGAGCCTGCAGCCCATTGTGGTCAGCGGGCCGCGCAGCAGCGTGATCCACCTCAATCACCAGAGCCGGGTTATCAAGCAGGACGAATCCGTCTTCCTCGAATTCGGCGCTGTCCGCCACCGTTACACCGCACCGCAGATGCGCACGGCGGTTGCCGGGCGGGCATCGGACCGGATGAAGCGGCTCAACGACGTCTGCCACCGTCTTCATGACACGCTGGTCTCGGAGATGCGCCCGGGGCAGCGCTTTACGGACGCCGCAACAGCCGCCAACCGGGTCCTGGCGGAGGTGGCGGACGAAGTCTTCTTCTCCGGTGTCTTCGGCTATACCGTGGGGGCCCAGTTCCCACCAAGCTGGGTCGAGGGGACCGGTTTCATTGCCGAGGGCGAGGAGTCGCCCTTTGAGCCGGGCATGGTCTTCCACCTGCCCCTGTGCCTGCGGGCACCGGGTGAATTCGGCATCGGCATGAGCAACACGGTTGTCGTGGGTGACAACGGGGCTACCCCCATCACCCGCAACGACTGGCAGCTGCGGGAGTCTTCCTCATGAGAGCACTGGTTATCGGCGCCGGCATTGTCGGTTTAACCACCGCCCGCATGCTGGCCCACAGGGGGTATTCAGTGACGGTAGTGGAGGCACACGAGGGCCCGGGCATGGAGACGAGCTATGCCAACGCGGGCCAGCGCTCCTACGGTCACGTCTCTCCCTGGGCGGCACCGGATCTGATCGGCGTGGGGCTGAAAGGCCTGGTGCGCCGGCAGGGTCCGCTGAAGATGCACATGCCGCCGGCCCCGAGAACCATCGGTTTTCTGTTTCAGACGCTGCGCTATGCCTGGGAGAAAGGCCGCTATGACACCAGCAACCGGGCCATGCTCCAGCTCGGCCAGGTCAGCCGCAACGCCTTCCACGCCATCGACCGTGAACTGCCGGAAGGCTTCGACGGCCACCATGAGGGGCTGCTGGAAATCAGCCGCGATCCGGTCGAATACGCCGGCCTCCAGAGCAAGGCCAAAGCCCTGGCGGAGCAGCATATCGAACATGAATGGCTGGACGCCGGCGCGGTCAGCCGCCAGGAACCCGCACTGGCGGCAACCGGGGACCTGCAGCCATCCCTGCTGATCAATGGTGACGGCACCGGCGACTGCCATCGCCTGTCACAGCTGCTTATGGCGCAGTGCCGGGAAGCGGGCGTCCGGTTCTTCTTCGGCACGAGCGTGACACAGTGGGAACATAACGGTGATGCCCTGGAAGGCGCGCATGTTTCCGACGGCGACAGGAGCTGGCTTGAAGCGGCTGATGCCACCGTTGTCTGTGCCGGCTGCGCCTCGCGGGAGCTCGTCCGGCCACTGGGCCTGAAGCTCCCGGTCTATCCGGTCAAGGGCTACTCCCTGACGGCGCCCCTGGACAATCCTGACAGAGCCCCGCGCTCCACGGTCGTGGACCTGGACAACAAGGTTGCCATCACCCGCCTCGGGGACCGGATGCGGGTCACCGGCTTCGCGGAGCTGACCGGCTTCAACCGCCGGATACCGGAATCACGCCTGCAGGTGCTGCAGGAGGCCATCAGCGAACGCTTCCCGGGCGCCGCGGACTTCAATCACGCGGAACCCTGGACCGGCTTCCGGCCCATGCTGCCTGATGGTCCGCCGGCCCTCGGCGCCGGCCCCCTCCGGAACCTCTGGCTCAATACAGGCCATGGAACCTTTGGGTGGACGCTTTCGGCGGGCAGCGCGGAACTGCTGGGGCTGATGATGCATGCCGAGCCCACGCCCATTGATGTCAGCGCCTTTGACCCTCGCCGCTTCGGGCGCTCCGGCCACTGACAGGCGTCCGCAGTCCGGTGTTCCCTTCAATCACCGGCTGCACCAGTGGCAGGGGGATATCCGGATGACGCCGGACCTCCGCGCCACTCATGTCAAAACCGGCCCGCTCGAACACCCGACGGGTATCCCGGTTGATGTTGCAGCCACAGGCAAGCGGCTTCCATAAGGGGTTGAGACGCTGCTGCCAGCGGGCCAGGCCCGGCTCGCGGGCGGCCACATGCTCGAAGAACAGCAACCGACCGCCCGGTTTCAGCACCCGTGCCATCTCAAGCGCGGCCCGGTCCGCCTCCGGGATGGTGCAGAACACCAGGAACGCCACCACGGTGTCGAAGCGGTCATCCTCAAAGGGCATGGCCTCGGCGCCTGCCTGCATCAGCGCCACCGGTGGCCCCTCATGGCGCGACGCCACGCGCTCCCGGCATTCGCCCAGCAGGACCTCCGAGGGCTCCAGGCCCACAACCCGTTCCACGTCCGGCCCGTAATGGCTCAGGCTGAGGCCGGAGCCAATGCCGATCTCCAGCACTTCCCCCGACGCCTGGCTGAGCAGCTCCCTGCGGACATCCGCCAGCGTGCGCTCGGCCAGCTTCAGCACGGGCGAAAAGACGTGTCGTTCGTAAAATCCAGCCAATGACACGGCGTCTGCCTCCCGGATGATGGGTGACCAACAAGCATAACCCGGATCACCGCGACAGGTCAGACCCATGCGAACTCGGATACTCAGACGCCCCCAGACGGAACTGCATATCGTCGAGGACGGCGACCCGGCCCAGCCCGCCATCCTATTCCTGCACGGCTTCCCCGACTGCCACGACCTGTGGCTGCCGCACATGCGGGCATTGAGCGACGATTACCATGTGATCGGTTTCGATATGCGGGGAGCGGGACAGAGCACGGCGCCGGCGCGTGCCGAGGGCTTCCGGATCCCCTGTCTTGTGGAGGACATCGATGCCGTGATCACGGCAACCCGGGGCCGGGAGGGATCGGCCCACCTGGTGGGCCACGACTGGGGCTCGATCATCGGCTGGAGCTTCGTTGCCGACCCGGTCTATGGCCGCCGCGCCGATTCCTGGACCAGCCTTTCCGGTCCGCATCTTGGAGCGGCGGCCGAATGGGTCCGGAACGGGATTCTCAAGGGCAGCGGCGCCCGGAAACCGGCACTGAACCAGGTGCTGCACTCCTGGTACATGCTGGCGCTGAATGTTCCCGGCCTGGGCCGCGCTGTGTTCAGCAGCGTCGGCACGCCGGTTTACCGCGCGGCTCTGACCATGGGTGGCGTCCCGGCCGATCACCCTCACCTGGCGCGCTCACGCGATGGGATTGCCCGTCTCACGCGCCACACGTTCCAGCTCTACCGCCAGAACGCGCTCAGTCCGCCGCCAACGCCGCGCCCCGGCAGCATCAGAACGCCCTGCCGGATACTGATCCTGGAGGACGACGCCTTCGCCACACCACAGGTCTGCGAGGCCATGACCCGGTACTGCCAGCAGGTGACCTGCGAGCGGCTGGCGGCCAATCACTGGGCGCCGGTGACGCACCCTGAATGGATCCAGGAGCGCATCCGGGGATTGGTGGGCAGCCTTCACTGACACACACAGAAAACCCCCGGCCGGACGCACCGGGCGGGGGTTGATGCGCGCCCTTACAAGAGGGCGGGCAGGGCCGGTTTACGCCTTGTTGAGCTGCTCTTCGGCGTACTCGTAGTTGGCCAGGTTGTTCAGGAAGTTCATGACATAGTCCGGACGGCGGTTGCGGAAGTCCAGATAGTAACTGTGTTCCCAGACGTCCAGTGCCAGCAGAACCTTGCCTTCACCGGTGGCCAGGGGGTTGGCGGCGTTCGGTGTCTTGGTGACCTTCAGCTTGCCGTCATTGCCCAGAACCAGCCAGCCCCAGCCGGAACCGAACTGACCCACGGCCGTGGTCTTGAACTGCTCCTTGAAGTCATCCACGGAACCGAAGTCCTCAACGAGCTTCTGTTCCAGTTTGCCCGGAATACCGCCGCCGTTCGGGGACATGTTCTCCCAGAAGAAGTTGTGGTTCCAGTGCTGACCGGCCTGGTTGAACACCTTCTGCAGGTCATCACGGCCGTAGGCGAGCTTGACGATTTCTTCCAGCGACTTGCCCTGCAGGTTGCTGTCCTGCTCGACCAGACTGTTCAGGGTCGTGACATAGGTGTTGTGGTGCTTGCCGTGGTGGAGCTCAAGCGTTTCCTGGCACATCCCCTTTTCCGCCAGTGCGTTGTAGGAATAGGGAAGATTGGGGAGTTCAAAAGCCATAGTGTTTCCTCCTTAACGGCCTTCAGTATTCGGTTAGAGCCTCAGTCATGGACGTTAACACAGATCCCGACCCCTCGGTGCCCATAATCGAGCCGATACAAAACGCCCATGTCCGGGGTCTACGTGTAGACCATGGGATCGGTTTGATGAAAATCAAGGGGCAGGCAGCGCTTGCAGAACCGCTGATTTGTGCAACGATGGCATGATACGATCATCCCATAAAATGAATCCGAGTTCCGGCAATGCAGTCGTTCAAACCCCGTGAAACCCTGAGTGAACAGGTTGCCCGCCATCTTGAGAACATGATCGCCTTCGAACAGCTCCAATCGGGCGATCGCATCCACGAAAGCAACATGGCCAAAGAGCTGGACGTGAGCCATGGCGCCGTTAGGGAGGCGCTGCTGATGCTGGAGAAACGCCACCTTGTGCGTAACGTGCCGCGCAAGGGGGCTTTTGTGACGACGCTGGACGAGAACTTCGTGCGCAGCCTGTACGAAGCGATGAGCGTCTTCCTGGGCTACACGGGGCGCAAGCTCGTCCGCCAGTGGGAAACCGGCGATATGGAGCGGCTGGAATCGCTCTACCAAAGCATGTGCGAATCCTTCCGCAACGGTCAGCTCATGGAGTTCCTCGATACCGGCATCGAATACACCCAGGCCTCGCTGGCCTACGCCAACAACTACTTCATCACCGCCGCCATCAATGACCTCTGGCCCTCCGCCAAGCGCTGCGCCTTCGTGGCCCTGCGCCAGGGCAACCGGGTGCTGGAGGACAACCTGAATCACATGCGGGAATCGCTCGACCTGCTGCGCGCCCGTGATGAGGAAGGGCTGGTTCAGAATGTCCATGATTACGCGATGAAGCAGTGTGAGCAGGTCATCGCGTGCCTGCCGGAAAACACGAACGGAACGGGCGCTCAGGGAACGGCCGGATCATGAGGCGACACCAGGTTCTGCTCCTTGCGATTCTGATACTGCCGCTGGCCGGTTGCAGTCTGGTTCAGCCTGAGAACGAGCCTCCTGCCGAGGCCGAAGCTGACGTTGACTGTGAATGGACGGCGGTGCGTGGCGTTGCGGAACTGGTGAGTTTCGAGGAAAATACCGCGGCAATGGATTTCTTCCCTGGGGAGATCCGATTTCATACCGAGGTAACTGATCGCGACTGGGCTCCAGGGGACGAATTCAAGGTGCTTCTCGAAATATCGGATCATCCTGAGTGCGGAGAGCCGAGAGTGCGTGAATTGAGCCCACTGGGGCCTGACGCCTGACCGGAGTCCACATTGCCCTTTTCCCTTCAAGCTCTGGCCGCATTCGCGATTACCAGTCTCTTTGCCATCGCAATCGCGGGCTCCCTGATCGTCGACAGCCTCCTGTCAAGCGCCACTTACGGCCTAACGCTTGCCGGCCTCGGGTTCATCATCATGGCCAGGCTACGCGGCACCCGCGCTCTCCCTCCCGCTGACCGGGAAGTCAAACTGATCGGCTTTGCCATGGCGTTCTTTGCACTCGCCAGCCTTGCCACCTGGGCCCTGAACGGTTTCGGATACGAAGACTTCAAGAACCTGGGCAAACACGGGCGCCTACTGCTTTTCTGGCCACTTCTTGTCGCACTCGTATACTCCGGCGTGCGCGAAAAGCCTGCCTTCCTGGGCCTCGCGGCCTGCGCCTCCCTGGCCGGGCTGGTCGCACTGGAGCCTCTGCTTTGGGGGGAGACCGTTCGCCGGGCGGACGGTGCCACCAACGCCATTCCCTTCGGCAACCTGGCGCTGCTCAGCGGCATCATGCTTCTGGGCATGGCGGGTCCGCTTTTCACCAACAACCGCTATACGCCCTGCCTCATGGCTCTAATGGCGGGTACACTGGGACTGGCTGCCGCCTACCTTTCAGGTACCCGGAACAATGTTCTTGTCCTGCCAGTGCTGATTCTGTTCCTGATTCTTTTCGCGGGACCTCGTCAGCGTGTTCTTTCAACTGTTGTGGGCCTTCTGGTTCTCGGGCTTTTTGTGGGCCTTGAATCACGACTCGGACAGGGCGTTCTGTCCCTGTTGAACGGCAGCTACGGTCGCGGCATCGAGTACCGTTTTGATGTCTGGCAGCATGCTCTGGGCCTTTTCACCAGCAGCCCGCTTACAGGAGTGGGGGTGCGGGGCTATGCTCAGGCCCTCCAGTCCGGCATCGAGGCGGGCGAGCTTCCGCGAGGGCTCGCCCGCTGCTGCCTCGACCATGCCCACAACGACCTGCTCCAGATCCTGGCTACCCGCGGGCTCCTTGGGGCACTATCCTGGCTGCTGCTGCTTGCCATTCCATTCGCCCAGTTCCTGCGCTATACACGCCATGAAAGCGCCCGGGTCGCCTCACTGGCCAAAGCGGGAGCCCTGGTGCCGCTCGCCTACCTGGTATTCGGACTGACCGAGGCCACGCTTGAGCGTGGCATCTATATCACCTTTTACCTGCTTACCGTTGCCACACTGACCCATCTCCTGTTCCGGGCCCTGGACGAGAGCCTGACCGGTACGCGGACACAGCGACTCAGCGCCACAGTGATCACCTACAATGAAGCCGATAATATCGGCGCCTGCCTCGAGTCCCTGCAGGGCTTAGTAGATGAAATCATTGTGATGGACAGCGGCAGCACCGACGACACTGTCGCCATCGCCAGGCAATACACGGACAGAATCACGATCACGGACTGGCCCGGCTTCGGACCGCAGAAACAACGGGCTCTGGAACAAGCGACGGGAGACTGGGTACTGTCCATCGATGCCGATGAACGCATAACGCCCTACCTCGCACGGGAGATCAACCACAGGCTTGCCGGCGAGCCCAAAGCGGATGCCTTCAAGCTCCGCTGGGCCGTCACCATCTACGGCAAAAGACTGGACTTTGGCCGAAGCGCCCGCGCGCCCCTTCGACTGTTCCGCCGGGAGGGGGCCGCTTTTTCCGATGCCCAGGTGCACGAGGCCATACTCCTGCCGGACGGCGCCCGCATCCGCACCCTGCGGGGCCGCCTGACCCACTACACCCACCGGGATTACGGCCATGCGCTGGCCAAGAGCGCCCAGTATTCCTGGCTGAGCGCCCAGCAGAAAGCGGAGAAGGGCAAACGGACCCGCACGCTGCTCTACCCAACCCTGCGGGCCATTACAACCTTCATTCAGGTCTATATACTACGCCTTGGATTCCTGGACGGAGCGGTGGGGTATCTGATGGCGGTGACCTACGCTCAGACCAGCTTTAACACCTATACGGGGCTCTGGACCCTGGGCCGGGGAATACCGGCTGACAATGACTCTGGAACACAAGACGGCACGAATGAATAAGCTCCTTAAAAATCGAGTCACTATTCCATGGACCCCCTTCTACCGCCGGTACCCGTATTCTGATGGCATCTCCATCAATAGCGCCGACGCACGGGGACTGGTGGACTTTGAAATGGGGGTTTTCTGTAACCGGATACCTAAAGCAGCGAACTCCTCTGTGGTCACAAACCTCGCTTATCATAAGCTTGGTTATACCATTCCAGATAGGGAGGCTAAAAAACTCTTTACCACTCCTTCTGAGCTCCGACAGCACCAAGTCGCTAACATTTCCTCATTATTCAGCTTTGCGTTCGTCCGCAACCCTTACACGAGAGTTTTATCCGCGTTCCTGGATAAGGTCGAGCGCCGCGCCAATCGAAATAACCGGGACGTTTCATTTCTTGAATTCCTCGAATATCTCGAACGCGGCGGACTATATAGTAATGCGCACTGGGCACCTCAACATTCTTTACTTCTATTGCCGTTTGAGCGTTTTGATTTTTTTGGTAAAACAGAAAACCTAAACAAAGATCTGTCCTATGTACTTCAACAATTAGGGCTGTATTCTGAGAGCGATGGAGTTTTATCCGCCCTAAGCAATTCCACTGGAGCCAGCAAAAAAATAGACTCCTACTATGACAAAGAAACACGACTAAAAGTTAAAGAATTATATTCTGAAGATTTCAATTTCTTTGGTTATTCCTCCGAGTTACCACGCTAAAAATTATAAGAGCTTACAAGACCCAAACAGGAAAAATATGAAACTTTCGGTAGTCATCAGCACTTACAACTCCCCGCTATGGCTTGAAAAGGTTCTTTGGGGCTACAGCATTCAAACCCATCCGGATTTTGAAATTTTGATTGCGGATGACGGCTCCGGTCCAGAAACCGCGAATTTAATCAATGACATGAGAACCAAAACGGGATTAGAAATTCATCACGTTTGGCACGAAGACCAAGGCTTCAGAAAGTGCACAATCCTCAACAAGACCATAAAAAGAACAAGTTCTGAATATATCGTATTCACTGACGGGGACTGCATCCCAAGAAAAGATTTCTTACAAACCCACGCGGGCGAAGCCAAGCCTGGTTATTTTTTATCTGGCGGCTACCACAAGCTGCCACTTACAACAAGCAAAACCATTACAAAAGAGGACATCCTTTCTCAGAACTGCTTTGACCTGTACTGGCTCAAAAAACACGATCTCCCTTCAAGCCACAAAAATACAAAACTCACAGCGACTCCACTAAAAGCCCGCATACTCAATTATTTGACACCGACAAAGTGCAATTTTAAGGGCTCTAATAGCTCAGCATGGCGAGATGATTTACTGACCGTAAATGGGTTTGATGAACGCATGGCCTGGGGCGGAGAAGACAGAGAACTCGGCGTAAGGCTGAATAACGCTGGAATCAAGCCAAGACATGTTCGATATAATGCTATCGTTGTACACCTCGACCATACAAGAGGCTATGTCGATGCAAATTTAGTTTCTAAAAACAAGGAATTACGAAGATATAACGAGGACCACAAAGTGGCCTGGACAGACCATGGTATTAAAAAATCTTAGCCCAAAACTTTCGAATTAAAAGCTCCAGACTATTCAGTTTTTTAAGCCAACGACTGCCTTGCATTGGATAATAGCACCAAGGCTTAGGGAGACTATATTCTTCACATGTCAGAAAATCCTCAGCCACAGGCAAAACCTCGACTGATCTGTGGTACATCTCCTGAACAGCATCGGGAGTCATAATCTGAAACGGATAGAGGTCGCATGCCCTGCGATTCTCAGCGATCTTTAAAGCTAATGTCTTTTGCTTCCCCCTATACGCCGGCACCTCAGGCAGCCACATGGCAAACGGCGCGAAAAAGTGGCCCATTCGCCCAAACTTACTTGCTGCCTGTTTATCATTTTCAGGCTCATTTCGCGCAAACTTCCAACCAACAGACTTCAATCGACTTGGCTTAATAATGGAGACTGCAGAGAAATAACATCCTGCGCTCTGTGACGATTCCCCCCGAAAATATAACTCCTGGAATTTATCGTACTTCATTAAGGCAGTATCCCGCTCCCTATCAGATCCCTTAAGAAAACAGGGTTGTATAAATGCCAAGGACTCATCGGCGAACAGGGCATCAATCTGCTCAATTTCAGAATAAGAGACCTCTCGTACGACCTGCATATCATCTTGCAGAAAACACGCCAGTGAGTAACCACCGCAATATTCAAGTGCCGACTGCATGTTCCCGTAAAGCCCTCCCAGCTTGTGACTAGATACATTACCGGGCTTCAACACTTGGTGATAGCGCCCAATATCCTCTAGAACCTTCAAGGTTTCAGGATCATCGCTATCGTCATCAAAGACAATGATACTGACATGTGGAATACACTTCTCAATGGAGCGCACGCAATTCTTGAGAAACCGTCCGCGATTGAAAGAGAAAATACAGATAATCATTCGAGACTCATCTTGATCGGGATTCCAATGTGAGCACATTAACTTACAGCTCCTGAGTTGGTCCTTTAGCTCTGGACGATATTGAAATCAAGCGTCCCCCTTTTCCTTCAATTCAGAAACAGAAGAAACGATGTACACGGAAGAATTACCAAAATAACTGGAATAATCCTTAAATTCAGTCCACTGCGACGAAAAAATAAAATCCATCTGAGCGATTTGAGAAGCCTCGTAATCGTAGCGGCTATCACCTATGTAGACGGCAGGCCGGACTATATTCTGATTCTGAATTTCGCGTTCTAATATGTGGTGCTTACTGTCTGGGCTTCCGTAGATACCACCATCAAACAACTTCGCGATCCCTCGCGTATTGAAAACCTCCCTCAGCTCAATCTGGTCTCCACCAGAGACAAGAAGCCACCGAGCGTCTGCGGTTTCAGATCTGAGCTCACACAACCCCTCCACGATCTCGCACTCTAGCAACAGCGCTCGGGTGCGCTGCGCAAAAGTTGAGAGGAGTTCGTCAAGTGATGGTCCATCCACGGCCGAAGAGACGATTTGATCGAGGAAATATTCAAATTTCTGATAGCGCGAAATTCCACCGTGCCTCTTATGGTACTCCACCAACGCCTGGGCTGCCTGCTCACCATAAGGCAATGCTGCATCGTAAAACGCTTGGGTTTTGACCGGGTTGGAATTAAGTACCACACCATCGCAGTCAAAAACGAGAGTCCGGTACTGCTCAACCTGCATGATGTCCTGCCTTTTCGAGTGCCACTTCGACTCCAGGTACGTCTTCCGGCGAATCGACCGCGAGACTACCCGGCCGAGTCTCGATCATTAAGACCCGTGTACCAAGTTCCAGAAAACGCAGAATCTCAATATCTTCACAATGCTCAAGCGCGCTCTTTCGACCAAAAGAAGCATAGGCATCAAGTTCGCTTCTAGAGAACGCATAAATGCATACCTGCTTACGATACCTCTGAGGCGCGTTTCCCACTTCCTTATAGCCCGGAAGAGGCAAACGCGACATATAAACCATCTCGTTTTGCTCGTTGGCAATTACCTTTGGGATATTGACGTTCGCTGGCTCCTCTTGCTCAGAGATCCAACTAAACCCATTAACCACACAATCAGGCCTCGCCTGCTTCGCGTCCCGAACACGCTCAATATCATGCGGATCCACCAGTGGCTCATCGCCTTGGACATTGATGTAAATATCTGCCTCAACTTGGCGAGCCGCGTGGGCAAGACGCTCCGTACCATTACGCGCTTCCCCGGTCATTATTGCCTGAAATCCAGCCCGCTCCACAGTTTCGGAAATGCGCTCATCATCAGTCGCCACGTAGACATTACCGGAACCCAAAGCTTTTGCGGACAGCTCCGCTACCCAGAGAATCATGGACTTGCCCAACAACTTCACCAAGGGTTTCCCGGGGTAACGACTTGATTTATAGCGGGCAGGAATAATGACAACAGATCTCATAAACCCTCAGAGTGCATAAATGGATTGGGTCGGCAATGAGTAACGGGTCGGCGTCACCGAAATGGTCTGAATTGCATCCTGATGAGTACGGTACAGCTCAATCAGCTCCTGCATCTCCCGGGTCCGAGGATCATCCGCACCGTAACCGTCAAAGCCGGCCATCAGTACCCGGCGCGCCCGACCACTGGTTGCGATAGCCAGAGCGTAGGCCACCACTAGTGAAGTCGGCAGGGTGCAGTAAGTCTCATTCGGCTCGAAAGAGCCTTCTTCAACGGCAATACCAAAATCCAGAACCTTCTTACCCGCCAGTTCCTCTTGCACGTCCTCCGGGAGCATAGAATAAGGCGTAATCAATGGCTGGGGTAGCTTGCGATGGCTCTCGCAGTCAGCCAGCAAACGTATTGGATGACAGGCCACGCGAACGTCAATCAGATCAGCGCAGATCGACGACTGGGTATTCAACGCCATCACCAATGGCGACTCTCGACGAATATAGGACTCAATCGCTTCCCTGTGAGAACCAACGCCTTCACCACTGCCCAGCAGCACAATCTCGCGCCCTTCAAGCCAGTCGGCAGGCCGCCAGCTTCCCGCTGGCTTGCCTTGGTAGAAATGGCGCGCCGCATCGAGGGTGCTGAGGTTGAATTTTTTACCCCCTTCCTGCCGCAGATGTTCGATTACCGAGAAAATATCTTCTTCGTTGTACCGGGAATCGCCCAGCATGGCTTGAATATAGGAAGGATGGATTCCGTAGTAGCCGGCCAGATAGTAATAAAGGTTGGTGCCCCACCCATAGTATTCCTTGAGGGGGTGGAAGTGTCGCCTTATTGTTCTCATCAGCGGGATTAGATTGCAGCGCTCTCCACGACGCCGGGAGAGCTCGAACGCCAGCTCCTCGGTCCGGGTATTACCAGGACCTCGACCCATTCCGGTGACGGTAGAATCCACCCACTCCGCGCCATGATCCAGTCCAGCTAACGTATTCTGCAGCGCGAGACCCATGTTGTCGTGAGCATGCACACCCAGAGGGCCGGACCAGCCCCGACGCAGGATATCCATGATCCGCACGGTCTGGTTTGGAGTCATACTGCCCATGGAGTCGGCAAAATAGAGCACCTCAACAGGGTGGTCTGATGCAGCCTCGGCAAGCTGTGTAAGCTCCTCTTCGGAACGATCCGCTACCTGCATCAGGTTAAATCCCACCCGATACCCTTGCTCATCCAGCCAGTCTGCTGCCTGTAATGCGCGAGTGAACTCGTGAACATGGCATGCTACCCGCACAAGTGACACGCGAGACTCAGAGGCACGAAGCGGAAATAACCGCCCTAGAGCTGCTTGCTGATCTTGGTCACCAACCAACTCTCCAGCATTGACCATCACCCCAACAGTCAATGAATCCGGAACAGCAAGAGACTCAAGGTGGGCATCAGTGGTGTAAGCATAGGGGCCAAGAAACCCCTCATTTTTCAGCGACCGGAAGCCTAATTCAACAACATTGACCCCCGCATTGGTCATAGCCTCGAGGTAGTCATCCACCAGAGAGCGGGAAAAGTCCCAGCTATTGTAATAACCTCCGTCCCTCACGGAACAATCTAGCAACATTTGGCCATGCCCCTACCTGGCAGGTTGATGGTTGGAAGTAAGGTCACGTTGGAGAGCCTTTGACGCTCATCCCTAGCTCTTCTCGCACCGGCTTTCCATATTGAGTATCCAACTCTTCAAGGTAACGAGGAGTCGATTTATTTATTATCTGATCGAGCCGAGCATCCGCTCTGAAACATTTTTCACGGTAAAAGAACCTGTAAAAGAGGTGTTGTTCTCCAGGATCGTGATGAAGTGCGAAAGATCGGCACATTCTTTTCCCTTCATAGGACCAACCCTGACCGTGACTAACAGTCTTTTTATTGGCTATATATCCAGCTGGATAGCTTGCACTTAAAAAGAGGTCCGCATTAAAAACTTTAATATCCGAGGCGCCAGCTATTATGCAGTGATATAAAACCTTAACCAAGGCATTGGGGTTAGTCGCGTAAAACGAGGGCGACGCAATATCACGCCAGCCATCTCTATTATGAAAAAACTCATCAATAGAGAGTCCTTCGTCCTGAAGCTGGGATGTGTTAAATAGAAACAGGTACCCAACATCATCCAGAACATCAACCTTATCCTGACGAATAAGGCCAACGATTTTATGAGGTTCATAGAAGGAAATATCACACCTATCACCACTGCCCTCTGGAAGGCTGTCTATCCCAGAATAGCCGATGCGCACAACAAAATCATAGTTCTCTATTTCGTCTTGATTATTCTCGCCTTTTGAGGGTCCCACCAAAGCCACGCTTTTACCCGTGATAACCTCTACAAGCGCTGGATCAGGGTAAATGTCATTATTCAATAGGGGACTATCTTCCCTTATGTTCCTAGAGACCTCAACGCCATAACGCTTCGCCAACCGGACTAATCCAGCAACTTTTATAAATCCCAGACACATCAAAGAGTCAACAATCTTATCAGGCAAACCGAGCATCACTTTGAAAACATCTGTCTCGAATGGGTTCTCTGAACGATCTAACTCAGCGACATCCTCAATACTTAAATGATGAAGCAGCCTGAGGCGCCACCCGATTGCCCAAACAGCAAATACTGTCTTCCTTTGCTTGGAGAGAAAGATAATATTATCCAACCCTAACGGGTTGACCAAACAGTACAAATAACTAAAGGCTTTCATAACTCAAAAAGCTTCCTTATATCCAATTCCAGCTAACTGGCAAACCAAAACCACCAAGTATCAGAGGAGGATGGTTATAAATTCATTGCTTCGGCGGCTTATCATGTTTAGAACTGAAGTGTTTCCCCGCAACAGGAGGTTTTGAAAACGGTCGAGAACCCAAACCACAAGCGTCTTCCGGACGGTTCAAGGGTTACTCTCGCTGACCGGTCTTTTCCCGGTACCAAGACTGGAACAGCCGGATCCAGGTCCGTAGGCGGGTTTGTGCCTCGCTCCCTGAATACCGTCCCTTGTGGACATGGCGAATACGGTAGACACCTGAAACCCGGACAGGAAGCCCCTGGGTTCGCAGCAACCAGCGGAAGGCCCGATCCTCATGAGCCTTACACCAGTGGTCGGAAGGAGCCTGATAGAGGCGTAATGACCGGCAGTACCCTACAGCGCGGCAGACGTCACCGTGGGCGATCTGAAGTGGGCCAGTCGCCCTGGAGGGAAACCGGGCGGTAAAGGCACTGTCATCCACATCAACAAGAGAAGGCTCACCGGCACCCTGTTGCAGCATGGGGTTATCTTCCCGCAACAGCTCGGTACACCGCTCCTCGGAGGGGAACACGAGCGCATCCCGGCGCCCCTGCAGGGCTTCGGAAAGCGAGTCCAGACATCCTTCACGAAACATCAAATCACAGTCCGTAAACCATACCCAGTCTGCCCGGGTATTAAGTGCTGCATGGTTCCTGCCAATCCCCCGCCGGAAAAGCTCCTCCTTGCGGTGCGCGACCCAGTTCCAGGTTACATTGGGAACCTCCATCTGCCCGAAATAGGCCAGAAGGCGGCTTGTATCCTCATCTTCCGGGCAATAGCAGACCGTCACGGTGACGTGCAGGTGGTTGGGCGGGAAGTGCACCAGAGAACTGAGCTGATAGGCCAGAAAGTGGGCATAGTGCCAGCAATGGCTGACCACCTCGAGCTCAAGCTTGCCCTTGTACGCCCGCCGCTGCTCGGGCGGTGGCAGATCCGGCTCGAACCAGCGTGCCGGAACCCACCCCTTGGCCGCCAAACGGTAGAACCAAAGAGCAAGATAGGCCATCAGCGGATTGATCTTTCCGGGCTGCATAGGAATTCGAGACGCCTGTTCAAGGTCCGAACGAAACAGTCCGGGGATGTTAGCACGCTATCCAGACAGGAGACAGCGCAAGCCCGGAGCAGTGCACCGCATGGAAAGCATTGTTAATACTCTTAATCCTGCGCCACATGAGTACCTGCCAGCTCCCGTCGCAGCCTGAACCAGATTTTCAGCTTACGCCACAGATTCAACGGTTTCGCTTTCAGCCGATCCTTCTCCTCCTCAAGGAACCGATCAACCGCCTCAAGCACCCGCTCACTCGAGCGCCCATCCGTATAGCTGTGCAGTTCGCGGCAGTACGCCCGCATCGCTGAAAGCAGTGCCGCCGGTCGCTGCAGCGCCTTTTCCAAAGCGGGCTCAACCCCGGATGGCTCCGCCACATCAATCAGCCAGGGCCCGGGCATACGGGTATTGAGGGTAACTACCGGCCGGTCGAGGAACATGAACTCGAACATGATGGATGATGTGTCGCAGAGCATGACATCCGCTTGCGGGAGGTACGGAATGAGATCCTCATTGCTTTCGATGAAGGTCAGGTTGGGGCCTGCCAGGGCGCGGTAGCGGGCCACCCACTCCGGATCCATTTTGGGGTGCAGCGTGACCAGGCAGTGCCAGCGGCCGGAATCCGCCATGCGGGCAATCTCGTCATACAGCTCTGGTGCTGCGGTCACGCTGCGGCTGAAGGTGGAGGCGAAGAATACAGTGGGTCTGTCGCCGCTCTCCGCCGGGCGGCCGGAGCTGGCCGCCTCTTTCAGCAGCGGGTCCAGCTTGGGCCAGCCGGTGTGGGCCACGGAGAAGAAGCCCTTCTCCCGGGCCAGCTCCTGAAAGCGTTCCGTATCCCCCTCGGCATGGGTGCAGTAGAGGTCAAACCAGCCTCGGATCCGGTAGTGATCGCTCTCCGCCTCGCTCTCGTGGCCGCGTTTATTGCGGGCCAGTCCGTGAAACACCTCCACCTTGATGCCGGGAAAGAACCAGGGCACCCAGTCGCCCGGTACAAAGGTGGCTACCGCGCCGTACGCCATGACCTCCCGCACCGTCTCCAGTCTCAGCTCGTCCTCGCGCAGGGGGGCAGTGCTGCACCCGGCCACGAACCAGGCCACCTCGTCCCCGCGGTCGCGAATGGCCTCCTGCAGGGGCCGCAGAATGGAATAGGAATAGGGCTGGTTCACGAAGAACAGATAACGCGCCATCAGGCCTCAACCTTCTCGAAATAGCGCCTCATGACCAGCAGCGAGATCAGCCATTCGCGGCGCGTGTCCATGAAACGGGCCACATGGGCCTGCGCATTGCGGATGATGGCCTCGGCGGCCTCCGGGTGGGCATTGTAGTAGCGGATCTGTTCTTCCAGGTCCGAATGGTCATCCGCCAGACAGGCGTAGTGCACATCGGGTTCCAGCGCCCCCTCCATGAACCAGGTCTCGTATCGGGGGCGCCGCATCAGGCACAGGGAATTGGAGGCGAGAATCCATTTCAGATTGGTGGCCACATCGTTCCCTTCAATGCTCACGATGTAGCGGTAGTTCAGCTGCTGCGAGGCAGGCATGAAGCCCGTATGCCAGGGCTTGCCAATCGACTCCTCATGGTTGCAGCCGACATCACAGAGCGGGCTGTCATGATAGCGCTCGAGAAAGGCCTTCCGCTGGGGCTGGCTGCCCTTGCCCCGCCAGATGGCGACGGGCTCTTTATCCCGGAACTCCTGATGATCCGGCACCATGAAGTAATGGCGAACCTGGTTGAGCTTGAGCAGCACGGAGTTGGCGTTCTCTCCGGCGGGCGCAACAGGGCGGCTTTTCACGAAACTCGGGTATTCCGGTATCCAGGTCACGTCCCCGAACTCATAGCGGAAGGGCCGGTCATCCGGAAGGCATCGGAGCAGGCGCTTGAAGTCCAGGTAGTAGGCGGAGCGCTGGCCCCGACGTGAAAACTGCTGTGGCCGGATTGCCTCGGGACCCGGATTGAAGGGTGCTTCCAGCCGGTTGTACCAGGCCACCCGCGCATCCACTTCCGCCTTCGCTTCAGGCCCCAGTGCCGCGTATTCCTCCATCAGGCGCTGCCCGTGCCAGAGCCAGTAGGAACGGGGTACCACCAGGTCGAACAGCGCGGTGAGGTAATAGCCCAGCTTGTGCAGGTTCCGTTCATAACGGGTCGTCAGCTTCATGGGTGACCCGCTCCTTCACTGTAGCCCGAGAGAAAGTGCTCCCAGGCTGCATCCAGACCCTGTGGGGAATCGGTCCAGTCCAGTTTCAGCAATGACCGGTGAAGACGCTCCAGGTTGCGACGCTGCCAGCGCGCCCCGGTAATGCCCCGGGCCCGCTGTCGACCCTTGTCGAAATCAATCACGTAGACCGCGTCATTGACCCAGAGAATATTGAAGCCATTGAGATCCGCATGATCGATGCCCTCATCGTGGAACCGGCGAACGGTGCGACCCACCGCTGCCCAGTGTTCCGCTGCCAGTGTCCCGAGCACGCTCGGCAATGGCTGGGCGGCCTCCAGGCGCTCCACCAGGATCGCAGCCCGGTAGAACACCCCCACCAGCGGCCAGAACGCAGCGGCCACCGGCGCCGGCACGGGAAGCCCCTGTTCGAGCATGCGCTGCAGCAGATCGAATTCCGCAAAGGCCCGGCTCCGGGCAACCCCGGTGCGGACATAGGCATCCCTGGAGAGATGGGCCATAAGCCCACCGCGCTGGTAGAAGCGCAGCACCAGTTCACCACCCGGCGCCGTCACGAACCAGGCACCACCACGGCCGCCCGCGTCCACCACCCTTGCGGCACTTCCCCAGGCCGCGGGGCGGAACCACTCAGGGTCGAATGAATGCGACCAGGCGGCGCTCACCCGGAAACGGGCACCATCATCGCCGAAAAGGTCTGAAGAGTGGTTCATCGGGGTCGCTCTGATCGGGTTCGCTCGGCTCGATTTACAGGGGGGAACGGGACGTCACAGGCATACTGCGTTACCATAACCCCCTGTCGGTGCAGATGGGTGATGGTGCGCCCGCTGCCTGCGGCATTCTAGCAAGCAACAATCAGACGACTCCAACCTGGGCCAGTCCGACTTATTCCATGCTGAATGATTCATCCGGCACATCCGTCAACTCCATCTGCATCCTCCGCCTCTCCGCGATCGGCGATGTTACCCATGTACTGCCTGTCATTCACAGCCTGCAGAAGCAGCTGCCCGGTGTACGCATCACCTGGGTGATCGGCAAGCTGGAAGCACGCCTGCTTGAAGGCCTACCCGGGGTGGAGTTCATTGTGTTCGACAAGAGCGCCGGCCTGCGCGGCTACCTCGAGCTCTGGCGCAAACTGCGGGGCCGGCGCTTCGACGTGCTGTTCCACATGCAGGTGGCACTGCGCGCCAACCTTGCAGCCCTGCTTGTTCCCGCGCGCACCCGGGTTGGCTACGATCGGGAGCGCAGCAAGGACCTGCACGGCCTGTTCATCAACCAGCGGATCCCCAGAAGGAGCGGCCAGCACGTTCTGGATTGTCTGGCCAGCTTCCCTACCGCGCTGGGCCTGGAACCGGCCCAGCCGGAATGGCACATCCCGGTTTCCGAAACGGACAACGCCTTCGCGGACCGTGTACTGGACCCCGCCCGCCTGAACCTGGTGATAAGCCCTGTCGCCAGTCATGAGCTCCGGAACTGGCCGTCAGAACGATACGCAGCGCTGGCGGACTACGCGGCGCACGAGTACGGAGCACGCATCATCCTGGTCGGCGGCCCTTCAGAGAAGGACCAGCAGTACTGTCAGGCGATCGAGCAGGCAATGCAGGCGCAGGCCCTCAACCTCTGTGGGCAGGATACCCTCAAACAGCTCGCGGCCCTGATGGCCAGGGCGGACCTTGTCATTGCGCCGGATACCGGGCCGGCGCATATTGCCAATGCCATGGGGACCGACGTTCTGGGGCTTTTTGCCGGCTCCAACCCCTACCGCTCAGGCCCCTATCACTCACTTGAGTGGTGCGTTAACCGCTACCCGGAGGCACTGGAGCGCTTTACCGGCAAGCGGGTCGAGAACGCACGCTGGGGCGCGAAGGCGGAATTCAACGGCGCCATGGAACTGATCACGGTTGCCGACGCCAGTGCCATGCTCGACCGCTGGATGGCCCGGCGCCGCCAGAGCGCCTGAGCCGCGGTCAGCGGCTGTAATCGCGGTAGGACTTCTCTTCCACGAAACGCGAGCCCAGAGCGAGGTTGACCCGCTTCTTGATGGCGGCACGTTCGTCGTTGGTGAAATAGACCGAGCGGGCCAGCTCAATGAAGCGCTGCTCAAAACGCCCCGCAGCCTCCTCTTCCCGGATGGCGTCCTCAATCTCCCAGAGCTTCTCATTGACGGCCTTAAGCTCCCGGCGTTCGCCATCAACAAGGGCTGGTTCGGCAACAGCCTCCTGCCAGTGCTGGCTCAAAGCGTCCAGTTCCGCGTGCACGTGTTGCAGCTTTTCCGTGTCCCCGATGCGTTCGGACTTGATCTCGAGGATGGTGATCTTATCCAGTACTTCACCAAAGGAAACCGGTATCCGGATCGTGTCAGTCATTGGCTTTCTGTCGCACCCCTGATGGCATGAACTCGAGCGCCACAGTCTATCATCCGTTACCTGTCTGTGGCTCGTCAGCCAGTGACAGATGCGAAACATCAGGCGTCGGCGGCGCCGGCTTCTCCTCTGCGACTCCGAGATCCTCGCCGGGCGGGGCCACCGACCATTCATCCAGGTGCTCGAACACGGGCTCTGGTTCCTCCCGGGTGTCCCCCAGCCGCTCCCCGGGAGCACCCAGGCTGAGATCGGAGCCGGCCAGGATGGAATCCACCTTCTCACCCGCCACCGACAGGCGGTCGCCCGGCTCCACGGGCACACCACCGCCCGCGGGCGCAGAGTCGCGACCGGCATCCGAACCGGCATCCGAACCGGCTTCCGAACCGGCTTCCGGCTGCTCCGCTGCGCCGTCCTGCTGCATTGGCTCGATATGCGCCACCAGCCCGTTCTTCTTCATCGCGGCCTGGTACTTGTGCGCCGTGGCCTCATCAAGCCGGTTCCTGATCACCACGCGCTCACCGGAGAACATCTTCTCGAGCTGGGCGTCATTGGCCTTGAACAGCCCCCTGGCCCGTTCCCGCGCCGACTGTTCGTCGAGGCCTGCCTCCCATTCCCCGCGAAACACCAGTTGATACATAGCGTTTGCCCGTCGTTTGCCTGTGCTGTTTCACAGCATAGCGCACATGGCGCCTGTGAGCCCTGTAACAGAGCGAGCACCGGAATATCAAAAAACTGTCAAACCGGCTGCATTATCCGGAATACCCGGCGATAATGCAGGCGTTACGTTCTGTTACGTTGAATGCGATGATGCTCCGGGTTTCCACAGGATACTGGTTTACGTTTCTGGCAGCCACGCTGCTATCCAGCCCCGCTACGCTGGCTGGCACCAGCGACGATTTTGAGGAGCGCCTGGCCGCGACGCTGAAGCAGCTGCATGCCAGCTATGAAGGCTACGAGCAGGCCACAGTCCCGGAGGATGGACACCCCAAAACCTATCTGCTGCTGGACTTTGAGGGGGACAACCTCAGCCGGCGCGAGCAGCGCCAGGAGCGCATCCACCACATCTGCACCCAAATACTCACTGACCGCGATCTGGTGAAGGATCTCTCCAGGCGGGGTGTGCACATGGTGTCTGTTGCCTTCGACCGCCACTCCCAATACGACTGCCTCTAACCAGCCCTACTCCGGCTCCGGCAGGAAGTCTTCCGCCGCGAACTGTTCCAGCAGCTGCTGCACCCGGTCCAGCTCAAAGCCGGCAACCGCCTCCGCCAGCTGGTCGGCAAAGGTCACCAGTTCCTCAACACCCTGACCCCGCGCCTGTGCCTGCAGCTCTCCGGCAAACGCCTGAAGCGCCTCCGGGTCGCCACTGTCGACCAGAGACGTGGCCTGGGGGATCAGGGAATAACGCAGCGCCCGCATCACCCGCTTCTGCTGTTCCTCACCGAGTGAGCGCCAGGATGTAAGATCCGCCCGCTCAGCATCCCCATCCGTCTGATCCAGATCAATGCGCTCATGGGTGAGGTAGTGCGCCAATTCGCCGAGCAGGATCTCGCGGCTCACGGGTTTGTGCAGATAGCCATCAAACCCTGCCTCGCGGATACGCGCCGCCTCGCTGGTCATCACCGAGGCCGTCAGCGCCACTATTGGAATGTCGCTGAGCCGCCGGTCATCACCAAAGGCTCGCAGGGCTGCAAACCCGTCCATCTCCGGCATACGGATGTCCATCAGCACCAGATCCGGACGGGAAGCACGGGCCTTTTCCAGGGCCTGAACCCCGTTCTCGGCCTCTTCGACCGCAAGCCCTTCGGGCTCAAGCACATCCCGCACCAGCTGACGGTTCACGGGGTTGTCATCGACGATCAGAACCCGGCTGCAACTGAAGCGGTAACGCACTGCCACCGTCTCGTCATTCACATCCGGTGCGGCCAGCGCGGTTTCCACATCACGCAGGTGCACACAGAAGGTGGTGCCTTCCCCCGGCTGGCTGCGCACACTGAGCTCACCGTTCATCATCTCCACCAGCTTGCGGCTGATCGCCAGCCCCAGGCCAGTGCCGCCATAACGCCGGCTGCTCTGCCCCACCTGCTGCTCAAAGGCCTCGAAGATCCGCTCCTGCTGCTCCTCGGGAATGCCGATGCCGGTGTCGACCACCTCGATGCACAGCTCAGGGGCCTCGCTATCCTTCCAGGCCACACGCACCCGGACCTCACCATGATCGGTGAACTTGATGGCATTACCCACCAGGTTGAACAGCACCTGGCGCAGCCGGGTCTCATCCAGGACCATCACCGGCGGCATGTTCTCGTCCATTTCAAAGACCAGTTCCAGCCCTTTCTCGCGCGCCCGGATCGTGAAGATATGGCGGACATCCTCCAGCAGCCGGCTGAGATCCAGCGGCCCGTACTCGAGCCGCATCTTGCCCGCCTCCACGCGCGACAGGTCCAGAATGTCGTTGATCAGCGTCAGCAGGCTGCGGCTGCCGGCCTTGATGGACTCCAGATAGCCACGCTGACGCTCGTCCGTAATGGTGCGCTCAAGCAGTTCGGTATAGCCGATGACCGCATTCATGGGGGTGCGGATCTCATGGGACATGTTGGCCAGGAACTCGCTCTTGGCGCGGTTCGCCTCCTCGGCCTGGTCCGCCAGGTCCTCAGCCCGCTGCTTGGCGTCCAGCAGTTCCTCCTCGCTGCGCTTCAGGGCCTGTTCGGACCGCACCCGCTCACTCACTTCCCGGGAGAGCTTACGGTTCCAGTAGAAGAAAGCCGCCAGCACCAGCAGGGCAATGATCCCCACACGCCGGACCACGGTGTAGTCCGCCTGCTGTTCCACGTCGAGCTTGATCCAGCGATTGTAGACCTCGTCCAGGGCCGAGCGGTCAATGCGGCTCAGGGCCTTGCCCAGAATCCCCACCAGTTCCGGGTGTTCCGCCTGCACGGCCAGCCGGAGATCGTACTGGAAGGGCGCGATACTGGTAATCCGGAGATTATCCAGCCCGAGCCGGGAGATGTTGTAGCTCACACCGGGGATATGGGTGATCATCACATCCAGCTCGTTGCTGGCCACCCGGCTCAGCCCCTGCTCAATGGAGGCGACTTCCGTGATATCCAGAGCCGAGTGGTGGCGATTGAGATACTCCCCGGCGGCCATCCCCTGGACCACCCCCACCCGGTCACCGTCATCAAGCTCGGAGAGATCACCCACGAACCTGTGGTCATCCCGCACCACGATGGCCACCGGCAGGCTGAGATAGCTGCTCGTGAACAGGTGCTCATCCTGGCGGTCCGGTGTTCGTGGAAGCGCAGGCACCACATCCACCCGCCCGTCGCCGAGCATCGAATCCACATCCTCTCCAGGCGGAACCGGCACCCGCTCAAACTCGTAATCGAGTTCCTCTTCAAGCAGCGATAGAAGATCAGGAATCACGCCTTCCAGCTTGCTGTCATCCCCGAATTCAACCGGTGGCCAGCCGGTACGCATGGCCACCTTCAGTTCCGGGTGATCCGCCAGCCACTGACGCTCATCCGCAGTGAGCACCACGTCTTCCTCGGAGTCCCCAAAGATCTCCTCATGGCCTATCCAGGCCCCCTGTATATTGCGGTGCTCCAGCGTGGTCATCGAATCAATGGCAGCATCCAGAATGCCCCTCAGCTGCCCCTCCTCGAAAGGTACGGCGTAGGACATGGGCAGGGGGCGTTCCTCCATGACCTGAACCCGCTGGATGGCGCGCAGATCGTTGTTCTCCAGATACCGATCCCCCACCGGCACGGGCGCGAGCAGCGCATCCGCCTCCTCGCTGCGCAGCATATCCATGGCCTCATCCAGTGTCAGTGCCGCCAACGGCGTGAATGAGGGGATACGGTCCAGGAGCTGGAACGGGTAGCGGTCGCCGTCCAGAAAAACCACGCGCCTTTCCTCAAGGCTGCCAAGCCGTCTGATGCTGGCATTGTCACGGCGTGCATAGATGCCGTAGCGCACCTGCATGTAGGGTCGGGTAAAGCGGTACTCGCCGACTGAGCGGTTGGCGAAGCGCATACTGATCGCATCGATCTGGCCCTGGGCCAGCATACGCTCAAGCAGCAGCGGATTGCCGCCGACCATTTCCACACGGGTCCCCAGCTTGCGCTCCAGAAGCCGGGCATAGCCGGATTCGGTGCCCAGAACCCGGCCGAACTCATTGCGGTAAGCCAGCGGCGGGCGGCCTGAGGGGATGCCCAGTCGGATGCGCTCCTTGTCCTTCAGCCAGAGCTTCTGATCCACGCTGAGTTCGGGCAGATTATCGGTGGCAGGGAAGGGGATGGCCTGTGCTGGCACCGGAATGCCGAGGGCCAGCACAACGGTCAGCACCACCAGTAACCGCATCAGCGCTCCCCTCCTGAGCGTTTATCCTGCTCGGCAGCGGGCAGAACCCGGTTACGGCCCTGCTCCTTGGCGCGATACAGGGCGCGGTCCGCAATATCCAGCAGCTCGTGCGGCCCATCAACCTCCATAAAACCAGTGACACCTCCGGAAAAGGTCACCTCGACCCGTTCATGGCGGAAATGGAACGGCAGCGACTGGATCCGCTGACGCAGTTTGCCCAGAACGCTGACCGCGGTCTCCAGCGGCGTTGCCGGCAGCAGCACGATGAACTCCTCGCCCCCGTAACGCGCGATGTAGTCCGTCTCCCGCAGATTCTCCCGCAGCGATCTGGCCAGAAGCTGAAGGACCTTGTCTCCGGCCAGGTGGCCGTAGGTGTCATTGATGTCCTTGAACCAGTCAATGTCGATGATGGCCAGACTCGTGGGCTCGCGATAGCGATTCCAGCGCCGGTATTCCTGGTCGAGCCGCTCCTCGAGAGCCTCGCGGTTGGGCAGCTGGGTCAGCATATCGGTGGCAGCCCGTTCCCGCTCTTTTCGCAGTTCTTTCTGCGCTTCCCGGGATTCGGCCTCCATGGCGGTCACTTTCCCCTGAAGATCCTGAACCTGTTCCCGCAGGGCCTTCTCCCGATTCGTCTCAGCCTCACGGTACTCCGTCAGCGTGGCATTGAGACGATCGACGTGATCACGAACCGCCTGCTGCAGCCCGCTGAGCTCAGTCGCCCCCAACGCGCTGCTGCCCATCTCATCCAGCTCCTGGTCAATACGCTGATCGAATTCCTCGGATACTTCCTGCCAGTGTCCGAAGTCCAGGGCCCCGGTCTCAAACTGGGTGCGTAACCGGACCAGCCGCTGGTCCAGCCCTGCCAGGAACTGTTCGAACTCGCGCTGCCCCCGGCCCACGGCCGCCACAACCAGGTGCACCACCTCATCCAGAACCGCCTGGATCTGGCCCCAGTTCTCACTCTCGCGGACTCTCTCCAGAAGCAGCTCAATCCGTTCCTGGGCCGAGTCCGGCAGCGCAATATGCTGCTGGATATGGCGCAGCAGCTGCAGAAGCCGGACACTGAGATTACGGAACTGCTCATCGTCCGCTCTGGGCTCACCGCTGTCCAGGTCGAGCCCGGAGGCCAGCTCACCGGTTTCCGGCTCCTCGGACTCACTGTCCGGAGAAGACGCTGCGGCCGCCTCTTTGCTGACGTCAGTGCCACCGCCAAAAACCCGCTGCCAGAAAGAACCCCGCTTCTGTGTCTCCCCGGACTCGGCAAGAACCCGCTGCTGGAGTTCCGCCAGCTGCTCCAGTATGCCGGGCAATGCGTTGAAGCGTCCGACCGTCTCGGCCGGTGTGCGCTCCAGGCTCCTGAGCTGCCGGCGGTCATCCCGACCCGCGCGGGAACGCAACGGATCGACCAGACGCTGCAGCGCCTCCTGGAGTCGGCGGACAACCGCCTGACGCTCCTCATCGAAGCCGGAAACGTGCGTCTCCAGCTCATTCTGGAGACGCAGAAGGGCACCGGTATCCGGAGTGTCCTCACGGGCCAGTTCACGCAGCTCGCCAAGCACCCGGTCCAGGCCTCTGTCCTGGCCCTCGGCAACCAGAGAGACGCGCACCAGCAATCGCTGGAGACTGTTCTGCTGCTGTTGCCACTGCTGTTCGTCCTGCTCATGCTGTTCCAGTGTGGCAAGGTACTTCTGCCGCCAGTTCTGGTCACTCATGCTGCCCCTGCTCCGTCTTGGCTCCGCGGTCACCGGTCCTGCGCCGCCGCGCACGCGGATGCGCACTGTCGTACACCTGGGCCAGATGCTGGAAGTCCAGGTGAGTGTAGATCTGTGTAGTGGCGATATCCGAATGCCCCAGCAGTTCCTGTACCGCCCGCAGGTCACCACTGGATTCCAGCATGTGGCTGGCAAAGGAGTGGCGCATCAGATGCGGATGCAGGCTCTGGTCCGCGTGGCAGTGCTGCCCCCAGCGCCGCAGCCGGGCCTGTACCGTGCGGCGATGGATGCGCTGGCCTCTGCGGCTGACGAATACCGCGGGCTCAGTGGCCGGGGCCAGCGCCGGGCGCTGTTCCAGCCAGCGGTCCAGGGCTGCCAGAGCTGCGCGGCCAACGGGCACGATGCGGCTCTTGCCGCCCTTGCCCGTAACCCGCACGCTGGCATCACGGCGGTCCAGATCGGATTCATCCAGTGCTACCAGTTCCGCCAGCCGCAGCCCTGAGGAGTACATCAGCTCGATCATGGCCAGGTCACGTACTTCCAGCGGATCCTCGGCAGACCGCTCAAGCAGATGGTGCAGCTGGTCCACGTCCATCACGCCCGGCAGGGGACGCTGGTTGCGCGGCGGACGGATGTCGAGGGCGGGGTTGTCGGCCACCAGTCCTTCGCGGATGAGGAATCCGTAGAACCGCCGGATGGCGGAAAGGTGGCGTGCAATGGTGCGGCCGGAACGCCCCTCACGGGCCAGGCCGGCTACGTAGCGGCGGAGCTCCGCCTGACTCAGCGCAACAGGGTCGCGCGCCTGGTTGTCACACCACTGGCAGAGTCGGCGCAGATCCCGGCCGTAGTGTTCGCAGGTCCGCTGGGCGCTGCGTTTCTCGGAGGCCATGTAGCGCAGGAAGCGCTGTACCGGCTCCGGCAGCCCCCCAGCAGCTTCGCCCCGTTCCGCGTACGCATCAGTGGATGCCATGCTGGAGCTCCCGGAGTGATGGTTCAGTGGCCGGCTTCCGCATCGGGCATGGCAACCCGGCCTTCCGGCGCCAGCAGCGGCGGCAGCAGCCGGCCAAGGGTATCGCTGATGTAGGTCATGAACAGCGACCCCATACTGCTGTGGAAATACCCTTCGTCCTCACTGGCAATGGCGATCAGGCCAACGCACTCATCCCGGCGCACCGGGATCACCGCGGCTGACCCCACCCGCTCGGGCGCGGCAAACAGAGCCTCACGGTGGCTGTCACGCAGCCGGCCGAAGAGCGGCTGGCTTTCATCCATCACGTCACCGAACACCTCCCGGGCTTCGTTCCGCTTCAGGTAACGCACGGCCCCACACTGGGAAGGCGGCTCGCCATCGGTCAGCACCGTCAGGGTCGCGCTCTGGAGCTGGAATTCGCCGCGGATGGTCTCATCCAGAACCGCTGCCACTTCCTCCACGGACCGGGCGTCCAGAAGCGCCATGAGCAGGCGCTTACTGCGCGCAAACAGCTGATCGTTCTGACGGGCAATGCCGATCAAGCCGGACAGCTCCTCACGCAGGGCATCCCGCTGCTCGCGGAACAGGTGCACCTGGCGCTCCACCAGCGAGATCGCCTGACCACTGTCATGGGGAAGTGTCAGCTTCTGCAGGAGATGCTCATGGCGCTCGAAGAAGTCCGGGTTGGCCTCCAGGTACTCAGCCACATCGGCTTCGGAAACCCTGGTGGTTGCCGGTTCCGCTGTCGGGTCTGTCATGCATTACCCTTCTTTTTCCTGTTGTTCTGCGAACGGCCACCACCCTGGCGGGAGCGGCGTCCGTCACCGGGTGGCTTGATCCGCCCCTCGAAGACCCGCGTGGCGGGCCCTTCCATCGTAACAGCTGCCCCATCACCCGGCCACGAAATGGTCAGTTGGCCGCCGAGCAGCTCCACCGTGACGCGCTCGGACAGCAGCCCCCGCAGCCGCCCGGCCACAACCGCGGCACAGGCACCACTGCCGCAGGCGCGGGTTTCGCCCACACCACGCTCGAACACCCGCAGCCGTATCCGGTCTGGCGCCACCACCTGCATGAAACCAGCGTTGGCCCGCGCCGGAAAGCGTGGATGGGCCTCGATCAGCGGGCCAAGGCGATCCACAGGCGCTGTGTCCACATCCTCCACCACCAGCACGCCATGGGGGTTGCCCATGGAAACCGTGGAAATGCTCAGCTCCTCGCCGTCCACCGTGATCGGATAGGTCACCGCCGGTTCGTCCGCGGCGAACGGAATGGCCGCCGGAGCCAGTTCCGGCACGCCCATGTCCACCCGGACCTGCCCCTTCCTGGTGACCTCCAGGGTCATGATGCCGGTGGCTGTCTGCACCCGTATCCGGTGCTGGCGGGTAAGCTGCTGGTCGCGCACGAAACGCGCGAAACACCGGGCGCCGTTGCCGCACTGCTCCACCTCGGAGCCATCCGCGTTGAAGATGCGATAGCGGAAGTCCACGTCCGGACGCTCCGGGGGTTCCACCATCAGCAGCTGGTCAAAGCCCACGCCCTGGTGGCGGTCCGCCATTTGCCGGATCTGGCTGGCCTCAAGCTGCACCGGCTGGGTGATGGCATCCACCACCATGAAGTCGTTGCCAAGCCCGTGCATCTTGGTAAAGCGCAGCCAGCCGCCACGCGCCCGGCGCCCGTCAGCGCTCATGAGCCCAGCTCCGGCAGCGGAATTTCCGGTGCCAGCTGCTCCTCCAGTGTCTCCCGCCGGCGTACCAGGTGCACATCCGCCCCATCAACCAGGATTTCCGGGGGCCGGTTACGGGTATTGTAGTTTGAACTCATGACAAAACCGTAGGCGCCAGCCGAGCGCACGGCAAGCAGATCACCCGCCTCAATGGCCAGCTCGCGCTGCTTGCCCAGAAAATCCCCTGTCTCGCAGACCGGCCCCACCACGTCGTAGACCGCCGGCTGGATGCCGTTTTGATCCGCCACCGCCTCGATCCGCTGCCAGGCGGAATACAGCGAGGGCCGGATCAGATCGTTCATGGCGCCATCCACGATGGCAAACCGGTGCTCATCACCACCCTTGATGCCTTCCACCCGGGTCACCATGATTCCGGCGTTGGCCGCGATGGAACGCCCGGGCTCCAGGAGCAGCTCCAGATCCCGGCCGGCCAGCCGCTTCTTCAGGGCTTGCCCGTAGGCGCCGGGGCTGGGCGGCTGCTCATCGCCATAGGGCACACCAAGCCCACCGCCCATATCCAGATGGCGGACGGCAATACCGTCCTCGGCGAGGTCATCGATCAGCGCCAGCATCCGCTCCAGCGCGTCCATCAGCGGCTCCAGGCTCTGCAGCTGCGAGCCGATATGGCAGTCCGCGCCCACCACCTCAAGGCCGGGCATCTCTGCCGCCCGGCGGTAGAGCACCCGGGCCTGCTCGATATCAACGCCGAACTTGTTCTCCTTCAGACCGGTGGAGATGTAGGGGTGTGTCTGCGCATCCACATCCGGGTTCACCCGCACGGACACCGGCGCGGTCTCACCACGCTCCGAGGCCACCTCGCTGATCATGGCCAGTTCGAAATCGGACTCCACGTTGAAGCAGCGCACCCCGGCCTCCAGGGCGCGCTCAATCTCCCAGCGCTGCTTGCCGACGCCCGAGAAAACGGTCGCACCGGGGTCGCCGCCGGCCCGGATCACGCGTTCGAGTTCACCACCGGAAACAATGTCAAAACCCGCCCCGAGCCGGGCAAGCACATTGAGCACGGCCAGGTTGCTGTTGGCCTTCACCGCGTAGCAGATGCGGTGCGCCATGCCCTCCAGAGCCCGATCATAGGCGTGGAAATGGCGCTCCAGAGTGGCCCTCGAGTAGATGTAGCAGGGCGTGCCGTGAGCCGCAGCGATCCGGCTTACCGGTACGGACTCAGCGTAGAGCTCGCCGTCGTGTCGGTTGAAAAAATCCATGGTCGGCGTCTGCCCTGATCAGCAAAGATGACTGGGGGTGGTGTGCACGGCCGGGGCCCGGGCACTGTCCGGCGCTTGCGGGTCGCCCTCCCGGTAGAGCGGCCCCTTCTGCCCGCAGCCGGCCAGAACCAGCACAAGCGCCAGCAGCACCAGGATCGATCCGCGCATAAGCCACCTCCCCAAAGAAACGCGGTATTATAACGCCACAGCTGAAGGATCTCACACACGGATGTCACCCGACCGCCATCCTTTCTGCTAGTCTCAGGCGCTATGAGGGAATATCTGATCAAGCGGGTTCGCACCGAAACGGGCAGCAACGCCAATGCCGAGCCGGCCAGCCTGCAGGTGGACGATGACGGCATCATCCAGGCGGCGGATGATGCCGCCGAGGCCCTGTTCGGCTACGGCATCCTGGAGATGCAGGGCCTGCCCATGTATGAGCTGGTGGCCAGCCGCGAGGACAACCCCCTCATGCCGCCGCTCAACGAGGCCCTGGAACAGGGCCAGAGCGCGCTGATCACCGTCCGCCACGCCTCCGGCTATTTCTTCTCGATCAGCCTGCGCCGCTCAACCAGCGATGCCACGGCCAGCACCGAGGAGGCCATGCGCATCCGCCCGCGCCAGGCCACGCCCCTGGACACCCGCGTATTCCGCCTGGCCGAACAGAGTGGCGGTATCGGCATCTGGGAGATGGATCCGGACTTCAACCGCCTGCACTGGTCGGAAGGCCTGTATCACCTGCTGGACCTGCCGCCGGGCAATCAGCTCGACCCGGAGCATGTGCTGTTCTACTTCCAGGAGCACCAGAGCCAGGTGCGCCGGGCCATCCTCCAGTGCCTGCGCCAGGGTGAGCCGTTTTCCATGGAAGTGCCAGTACTCACCGCCAACCAGAATCACCGATGGCTGCGGCTTGCCGGGCGCAGCCTGGACGATTCCGGCAAGCGCCGCCTGATCGCCGGCAGCGCCGTGGACATCACCACCCGCCGGGCGGATGCGCATTCCGCCCAGGTCTGGAAATACCGCACCGAAAGCGTGCTGGCCGCCTCCGACGACCTGATCGTGATCATGAACCCGGAGCTGGAAATCGTCGCGGTCAACCAGGCCTACACCGATGCCTTCCAGGCGGCCTTCGGGATCATTCCCAATGTGGGCGACCAGCTCACGGATCTGCTCGCGGACTACCCGGAGGAACGGCGGCTTTACGCCCGCCTCTGGGAACGCGCCATGAGCCAGGAAGGCTTCTGCATCGAGATGCCGCTGGCCCAATCCGAGGCGCACCAGACCGTCTACGAGATCCAGTTCAACCGGATCTTCTCGCCGGCCGGGGAACTGCTGGGCGCGGCCCATGTGGGTCGCGACAAGCGTGTGGCGCAGCTCAACGGCGAGGATCACGTGCATTACCTCAACCGTCACGATCCACTGACCGGGCTGCTCAACCGCCGCGAGATTCTCCAGCGCCTGCACCGGGCCCAGAACCTGCAGCGCGAGGCCGGCACACCCCACGCCCTGGTACACCTGGATCTGGACGGCTTCAGCACCCTCAACGCCCACTTCGGCTCGGGCGGCTGCGACCGCTACCTGCGGGAACTCAGCAGCATGATGTCGGGCCGTCTTCGCCAGCGCGATGCCATTGCCCGGGTGGCCAGCGACCAGTTCGCGATCATCCTGGACAACTGCGGCACCAAGGAAGCCGTCAAGGTCTGCCACAGCCTGCGCGATGCCATCAGCACCTTCGAGTTTGAATGGCGGGGCGACACCATCCGGACCACCGTCAGTGCCGGCCTCCTGCCCCTGCACCAGGTGCCCGACGAGTCACCGGAGCAGTGCCTGACCCTGGCTGCGGATCTTTGCGAGACAGCCAAAGCCACCGGCCCCTCCAGCCTCAACCTCTACCGCACCGACACCGAAAGCGGCAACGAAACCGCCACCCGCGAGGACCTGGCGCAGCTGATGTACGCCATCACCACCGATGCCATCGAGCTGCACTTCCAGGCACTGCGCCCCATCGCCAGCGCCACCTGGGGCGATCATGTGGAGGTGCTGGCCCGCCTCTACCGGGAACCGGACGACCAGGGCCGGCGCGCCGAGGAGCTCTGGCGCCCGGCCTCCTTCATGCCACTGGCGGAACGCTTTGATCTGGGGTACGCACTGGACCGGCGGGTCATCACCCGTGCCCTGGCCTGGCTGGAGGAGAACCCCCTGATGCAGCCGCGACTCAAGATGATCAGCTTCAACCTGTCCGCCAGCAGCCTCCTTGATGACGGCTTTGCGGACGAGGTGGCGCGCCAGATCGAGGCCAGCTCCTTCGAGGCCACCAGTTTCTGCTTTGAGATCCGCGAGGCCCATGCATGCCGGTACCCGGACAGGGCACGGCGCAGTGCCCAAGTGCTGCGGGCGGTGGGCTGCCGCATCGCGCTTGACGCCGCCGGCGTCAGCGGCAGGACCCATAACCTGATCGGTGATCTTGGGGTCAGCATCGTCAAGCTGGATGAGAGCCTGGTGCATGACCTGGCGGACAATCCGCTGCAGGTGATCATGGTGGAAGCCATACACCGCATGGCCCTGCTGTGCGATGCGGTGACCGTCGCCCCCTTCATCGAGGACGACGCCACCCTGCGCAAGGTACGGGAGCTGGGGCTGCACTTCGGTCAGGGCTACCGCCTGACCAGTCCGGAACTCCTGGATCAGCTCGCACCCCCGCCCAGGCCCGGCAGCCGGGGCGGGTTCTTCAGGGCGCGCAGTTAACCCGCAGCGCCTCCCTGGTTCAGACCGTCCAGCCGCTGCGCCGCCTCCCGGGCCGCCTCGCGCACCCGCGCTGGCGCCGTTCCGCCCACATGGGCACGGGCGCTGACGGAACCATCCAGGGTCAGAACCTCGTAGACGTCCTCGCTGATCGTCGCGCTGAACTGCTGGAGCTCGGCCAGCTCCAGGTCCTCCAGATCCCGGCCATCCCGGTCCGCATAGGCCACGGCCTGGCCCACCACCTCGTGGGCGTCCCGGAACGCCAGCCCCTGGCGCACCAGGTAATCCGCCAGGTCGGTGGCGGTGGCGAAGCCGCGCCGGGCCGCTGCCCGGGTATTGTCCCGGCGCACGGCAAGCGCCGGCATCATGTCCGCATAGGCGCGAAGGCAACCCTTGACGGTATCCACGGTGTCGAACAGCGGCTCCTTGTCCTCCTGGTTGTCCTTGTTGTAGGCCAGCGGCTGGCCCTTCATCAGGGTCAGCAGGGACATGAGATGACCGTTCACCCGGCCGGTCTTGCCGCGCACCAGCTCGGGTACGTCCGGGTTCTTCTTCTGGGGCATGATGGAGGAACCGGTGCAGAACCGGTCCGGCAGATCCACGAAGCTGAACTGCGCGGAGGTCCACAGCACCAGCTCCTCGCTGAAGCGCGAAAGATGGGTCAGGAGCAGCGCGGCGAAGCTGCTGAACTCAATGGCGAAATCCCGGTCACTGACCGAGTCCAGCGAGTTGGCGGTGGGGCCGTCGAAGCCCAGCAGTTCGGCGGTGTAGTGGCGATCAATGGGGTAACTGGTACCGGCCAGGGCGGCGGCGCCCAGCGGCAGGCGGTTGACCCGCTTGCGGCAGTCCAGAAGGCGCTCATGGTCGCGCTGCAGCATCTCGTTCCAGGCCAGCATGTGGTGGCCGAAGGTCACCGGCTGGGCGCTCTGGAGATGGGTGAAGCCGGGCATGATGGTGTCCGCCTCACGCTCGGCCAGCTCAATCAGCCCGGACTGCAGCCGGCCCAGTTCAACCGCAATGGCATCGATCTCGTCACGCAGATAGAGGCGGATATCGGTGGCGATCTGGTCATTGCGCGAGCGCCCCGTATGGAGCTTCTTGCCGGTAACACCAATACGCTCGGTCAGCGCCGCCTCGATGTTCATGTGCACATCCTCGAGGCTCACCGACCACTCAAAGCGCCCGGCCTCGATGTCCGCGTGCACCGCCTCCAGCCCCTCGATGATCTGGTGCTCCTCCTCAGCGGTGAGCACGCCGACCTTCGCGAGCATACGCGCATGGGCGATGGAGCCGCGGATGTCATGGTGGTAGAGCCGCTGGTCAAAACCCACCGAGGCCGTGAACCGTTCCACAAAGGCATCCGTGGGTTCGCTGAACCGCCCGCCCCAGAGTTTGGCCGCCGCTTTCCGCTCGTCGCTCATGGTCTATCCTGTTGTCATGGAATCAAATGCACCCGCAGGCCGCGCATTATAACAGCCTTCCAACCCGGCGCCCTATTCACCATGACCCCGAGCCAGGAGCCACAAAACGACGGCGGCTTCATCCCGGATCTCTGCCGGGTCCATGCCGTCTTCCTGCTGGTGCTCACCACCGAGCTGGTGGTACTGCTGTTCGCCCTGGCCCGCCCCTCCAGCGGCCTGCTGGACTGGCACTACCTGGGCCTGGCCTCGCTGCTGGCCCAGTGGGTCACCCTGACCGCCGCCGGTCTCATCTGCGCGCTCAGGCGCCAACTCGAAGCCCAGGGCGTGCCCCTGGCCTCCGTCGCCATCACCGTGCTGGTACTGGTGGACACCGCCGCCTTCACACTGTTCGGCCAGTGGCTTCTCAACCCCGCTTTCTCACCGCTGGACGCTCCTTTCACGCTGCTGCGCAACCTGCTCATGGCCGCACTGATCACCCTCATGGCGCTGCGCTACTTCCACCTGCAGTACCAGCGCCGCTGCCAGGAGGAAGCGGAGGTTGAGGCCCGCATCGCCGCACTCCAGGCGCGCATCCAGCCCCACTTCCTGTTCAACAGCATGAACACCATCGCCAGCCTCATCGCCTCCGATCCGGAGCGCGCCGAGGAGGTGGTGCTGGATCTCTGCGACCTCTTCCGGGTCAGCCTGAACACCGCTGGCACCCGCCTCATCCCGCTGCACGAGGAGCTGCGCCTGTGCGAACGCTACCTCACCATTGAGAAACTGCGCCTGGGCCCGCGCCTGGATGTGGACTGGCACCTGGATGACAGCGCCAGCAACCTGCCGGTGCCGCCGCTGATCCTGCAGCCCCTGCTGGAGAACGCGGTCTACCATGGCATCCAGCCGCTGACCGGGGGCGGCACCATCCGGGTGGAATCCGAACGGACCCGGCGCTGGCTCTACATACTGATCCACAACCCCCTGACCAGCGACCAGGCAGGCCGCCACCAGGGCCAGCGCATGGCACTGGAAAACATCCGTGCCCGGCTGCAGGCGGTCTACGGAGACACCGCGGCACTCAAGGCCAGCCAGAGCAGCGACCGGTTCACGGTGACGCTGAGACTGCCAGGCAACAGGGAGGGCGAGGCATGACGGAACACCGCATCCTGATCGTGGACGACGAGAAACCCGCCCGGGACCGCCTGCGGCGGCTGCTGGAAGCCATGGACGGCTGCCGGGTCTGCGCCGAGGCCGGCAACGGCACCGAGGCCCTGGCAAAGGCGGCGGAACACCGGCCCGACATCGTGCTGATGGACGTGCGGATGCCGGGCATGGACGGCATGGACGCAGCCCGGGAGCTGACCGCCCAGACCACACCACCGGCGGTGATCTTCTGTACCGCCTATGACGACTACGCCCTCAGCGCCTTCCGGGTGGAAGCCACGGACTACCTGGTCAAACCCGTCCGCCGGGAGGCCCTCGCCAATGCGCTGGCCGGGGCCGCCCGCGTCAACCGCGTGCAGAGCCGTCAGCTTGCGCCCGAGGAAAACCCCGCCATCGTGGTCCGCAACCAGGCCGGCGTGGAGCGCGTCGAGCTGGACCGGCTCTACTACGCCAGTGCCGACAACAAGTACGTCACCCTGGTCCATGATCGCGGCGAAACCCTGTGCGACTACAGCCTGCGCGAACTCGAGCAGGCCCACGCCGAGCACCTGCTGCGCATCCACCGCCACACCCTGGTCAACCGCCGCTACCTGGAGGCGCTCACCCGCACCCAGTCCGGCCACCAGGCCCAGCTTTCGGACCCGGCGGGCACCCGCCTGCGTGTCAGCCGCCGCCACGCCACCAGCGTGCGCGAGCACCTCCAGGGTTGAGGCGGCAAGGGCGACAACGGCCCCCTGAAACGCTACCCTAGGGAACCGCTGACACCATCCACCCACTGAGGAAGCGCCACTCCATGGCCCGAGACACCCTGCGCATCGCCACCCGCCGGAGCCAGCTTGCCCTGTGGCAGGCCGAACACATCAAGAGCCGGCTGGAACAGGCCCATCCAGGGCTGAGCGTCGAGCTGGTGGGCATCAAGACCCGTGGCGACAAGATTCTCGACGTGCCGCTGGCCAAGATCGGCGGCAAGGCCCTGTTCGTAAAGGAACTCGAGGAAGCCATGCTGGACGGGCGCGCGGACATCGCCGTGCACTCCATGAAGGACGTCCCCATGGTATTCCCCGAAGGCCTGGGCCTGATGGCCATCTGCGAACGCGGCGCGCCCACGGATGCCTTCGTCAGCAACCACCATGCGGACGTGGACGCCCTGCCCGAGGGCGCCGTCATCGGCACCTCCAGCCTGCGCCGTCAGGCCCAGCTCGCCGCACGCCGCCCCGACTGCCGGATCGAGACCCTGCGCGGCAACGTCAACACGCGCCTGGCCAAGCTCGATGACGGCCAGTACGACGCCATCGTGCTGGCCACCTCCGGCCTGCGCCGGCTGGGCTTCGACGAGCGCATCCGTTACGAGATCCCGCCGGAAATCAGCCTGCCGGCGGTCGGCCAGGGCGCGCTGGGTATTGAATGCCGCACGGACGACGCCGAACTCATCGCCATGCTGGAACCGCTGATCCATGCCGATTCCCGGGACCGGGTCCTGGCGGAGCGCGCCCTGAACACACGCCTGGAAGGCGGCTGCCAGGTGCCCATCGGCGCCTATGCCGAACTGGAAGGGGATGAGCTCCACCTGCGCGGCCTGGTGGCCTCACCGGATGGCAGCCGTGTCCACCAGGTGGAAGGTCGCGCCCACCGCAGCGGGGGCGAGGCGCTGGGCCGCCAGCTGGCCGAACAGCTGCTGGAGGAAGGCGCCGGCGCCATACTGGCGGAGGTCTATGGTTACGAGCCTGAATAACGCGCCACTGGCCGGGCGCCGGATCCTGGTGTCGCGCCCCGAACCCAAGGCGGAGGAAACGCGCCAGGCGCTCGAGCAGGCCGGTGCCTGCAGCCGTGCCCTGCCACTGATCGCCATCCAGCCCCACACGCTGGATGGCCGTGAACGCAGCCTGATCCAGGAGCTGGACAACTTCGGTAAGATCATCGCGGTCAGCCCCAATGCCGCGCGTCTCCTGCTGGAGCAGGCGGATGACTGGTGGCCGCAATGGCCCGTGGGCCTTGAGTGGTGGGGGCCCGGCGAAGGCACCGCCCGGGTGTTCCGCGATGCCGGCCTGCCTGGGCAGGCACCGCCCAGCGGCCATAATTCCGAGGCGCTGCTTGAATGCCCCGCTTTCCAGCCGGAGGCCGTGGCCGGCGAAAAAATCCTGATCGCCCGCGGCGACCAGGGCCGGGAACTGTTACGCACCACCCTCACGGATCGCGGCGCCCGAGTTGAAGTGCTGCCACTGTACGAACGCATCCCCATCGAATGGCCCGAGGCGACGCTCCACGACAGCCTGACCGCCTTTGACCCGGATACCGTGCTCGCGCTTTCCGCGGAAACATTGAAGCGCCTGCTCGAGGTGGGTCAGAATGCAGACTCGAAGCTGCGGGAACGCTGCCTCGTGGTACCGGTGGAACGGGTGGCCCAGCAGGCCCGGGACGCCGGCTTTCGCGACGTCCGGGTGGCTCCTGCCATGACCCCGGACGGGCTGATCGACGCCTGCGGGGCGTCCCCCTCAAACGCGGAGTAACGGACACTCGTGAACGACAACAGCAAACAGCTCCCGGCAATCACCACGCCCAGCCCCCAGCCCGGCCGCGCACGGCTATGGCCGCTGTGGCTGGTCATCATCCTCCTGGCCGCAGGCCTGCTCGGCGCCGGCGTCATGCTGTGGGAGCAGCACCGCACCCAGCAGCAGCTCGGCAACCGCCTCGACACCCTCAACAGCATGGCCTCCGACCTGCGCGAGACCCAGCAATCCGGCAGCGAGGCCCGTGCGCAGCGGCTCAACCGGCTTGAGGGGAAACTCGACGAACAGGCCGATGCGCTGGACACCCAATCCCGCCAGATCGCCCACAACGCCCGCTCCCTGCTCGGACTGGGCCAGCGTACCCGGACCGACTGGCTGCTGGCCGAGGCGGAATACCTGCTGCGCCTTGCGAACCAGCGCCTGGAACTGGAAAAGGATCACCAGGGGGCACTGCGCCTTCTGCAAAGCACCGATGAACTGCTGGCGGGCACCGACGCCGCGGGCGTCCACCCCATCCGCGAGGCCCTTGCCGAGGAGATCCTGGCACTGCGCACGATGAAGCCGGTGGACCGGACCGGAATCCACCTGCAGCTCGAGGCTGCCATGGGGATGATCCCGGAGCTGGGCAGCGCCCAGTCCCTGGATCGGGCCGACACACTGCCCGACACCAGCGGCAGTAAGGAGGCGGATGCGAACCTGTGGCAGCAGCTTCTGGGCGTTCTCGACCGCATGGTCCGTATCCGCCGGGTGGACGAACCCACCCAGGCCCTGCTCACCCCGGAGCAGGAGACCCAGGCCCAGCTCCATCTCCAGCTGATGTTCGAACAGGCGGCGGCCGCCCTGCTGCGCGGGGACGACGCCGTCTACCGGCGCTCGCTCGGGCGTGCCGGGGACTGGCTCGAGCGCTGGTACGACAGCAGCAACCAGACGGCCTCCGCACTGGATGGGCTCATCAGTGATCTCCGGGATGAACGCATCCAGGCCGAAGTGCCGGACATTGGTGAGTCCCTGGAACTGCTCAAGGCCCGGCTCCGGGCCCGCGCGGAGGAGTCCGGTCCGGCCCAGGCGGACGACGGTGATGGGGAGACCAGCGAATGAGGAGCCTGCTCATTGTTCTGTTCGTCGCCCTGCTGGCAGGCACGCTTCTCAGCCTGGGCATGGCGGAGGACCCCGGCTACATCCGCGTCAGCATCGGTACCTGGCTGATCGAAACCAACTTCTGGGTAGGCCTGTCACTGGTGGTGCTGGCCGCCCTGGTCCTGCACTGGCTGCTGGATTTCCTGCGGGGGCTGCGTCTGAGCCCCGGCGCCATGGGCCAGTGGTGGCGCAACAGCGGGCGTCGTCGTGCCCGCCGCCAGACCACACGGGGGCTGCTGGAGCTGGCTGAGGGCAACTGGGGCCGGGCGCGCAAACTGCTCGAACAGGGCGCCGGGAACGCGGAAACGCCGCTCATCAACTACCTGTCAGCCGCGGAAGCTGCCCACCAGCAGGGGGATCAGGAGGAAGCCGATCGCTTCCTGCGCCTCGCCTGGGAAAGCACCTCCGGGTCGGATCTGGCGGTGGGCCTGACCCAGGCCCGGCTGCAGCTCAATGCCGGGCGCAACGAACAGGCCCTGGCGACACTGCTGCGGCTGCGCCGCAAATCCCCCAACCATCCGCACGTGATGCGCCAGCTCGCCAATGTCTACCGCAACCTCGAGGACTGGCAGGCACTCAGTGAACTGCTGCCGGAACTGCGCCACCAGGCCGCGCTGGATGAGGGCAGCCTGACCGTGCTGGAACAGGAGGTCTGGCTCAATGTGCTCGACCAGGCCGCCGAGCGGCTGGAACGCCAACCCCCGGAACAGCGCAACCTGGATCACCTGGACCGGGTCTGGGACCAGCTGCCCCCGCCCCGACGCAGGGACGAGTCCGTGGTGCACCACTACGCCGACCACCTCGCCCGCCTGGGGGCGGAATCCCGCGCCGAGAACCTGCTGCGCAAGGTCCTGCGCCACGACTGGAGCGATCTGCTGATCAACCTGTACGGCCGCATCCAGGGCCCCAGGGAGGATGAGCAGCTGCTCACGGCCGAAGGCTGGCTCAAGGAGCGCCCCAACAACCCGGAACTGCTGCTGGCGCTGGGGCGCATCAGCCTGCGCAACCGGCTATGGGGCAAGGCCAGGGAATATCTGGAAACCAGTCTCGGG
>JBNJDI010000007.1:0-47741 GCA_051744725.1 Pseudomonadota bacterium
CTTGTCGAAGCTGTTGTCCGGGAAGTCCAGCGCTTCGGCGTCCATGTTGTACAGCTCACAGTTGGTCAGCCCGTGCTTCTGGATGCGCTTCTCGGCCTTATCGAGCATGTCCTGCGAAATATCGATGCCAGTGACGTGGATATCCACATCATCGGGGTATTCCGGCAGCGAAAGGCCCGTACCCACGCCCAGCTCCAGAACCCTATCACCGGACTCAAACTCAAGAGATCCCATGGCCACATGCCGGCCGTTCCGGAACACAAGCCCGAAAACCCAGTCGTACACCGGTGCGTAACGCTTATAGGCGCCCTTGATGCTGTTGTTGTCCACTTTCTGTACTCCCTAGATTCAAGAAGGTTGATACAGTACCAATCACGGGGTCGCTCGTCATCTCCCCGGGGGCAGACATCTGGATTACAGGCGCGTTATAGTTTCCGGATCGGCTCTGAATCCGGGTCATACCGCCGTGACTGACAACCGTTTCTCCGAGGAAAGCGCCCTGAGCGCCGCCAAGGCGCTCCAGCATGTGCTCGCCAGCCGCACCCACAAGCGCAAGGTTCTGGGGGAGGAGCGCATCGTGCCCGGCCAGCTGGGCGACGCACTGGGCCTTCCCGCCATCATCCAGCGCCTTCAGAGCCGCAGCGGCCCGGTCCGCAGCGAGGCCACGGAACGCTTCGAAGCCATCTGGGACACACTCTCGGAACGTTCACGCCAGCGCGTGCGCGAGGCGCTCGGCTGGTATGACCCGCGCGAACTGGACTGGGAGGATCCGCGCTCCAACCGCCGTCCGGTCGAGGATCACTGACTGCGCGAGTGCACGTGCTGCTGCAGGTAGAGCCCTGTGATGACCAGTGCCAGGCCCACCACCGTTGACCCCAGGATCGGCTCGCCCACGATGAGCGCAATGAAGCCCAGCGACAGCGGTGGCGACAGGAAGATCAGGTTGCTCAGGCGCGAGGTATTGGTCGCCTTCTTCATGGCCAGCAGCCAGAGCACAAAGGCAATCCCCATCTCGAAGGCGCCCACCCAGGCGGCCCCAGCCAGCCCCTGCCAGGCGGGCCACTGCCAGCCGTCCCAGAGGGCCAGCGCCAGGATGAACGGCCAGGCCACCAGGAAATTCAGCAGCAGGCCGGCAACCGGCTCCCGGGTATCACGGGTGTTGAAGATCCAGTAGAACGCCCACACCAGCGTGCTCAGCAGGGCCAGCACCACGCCAGCCCCGTTCGAGAGATCAAACGCCAGCGGGTCCCCGCGCGTGGCGATGATGAAGACGCCGCTGTAGCAGATCAGTCCGGCCAGCACGTCCACCGCCCTCAGCTTGTGCCCCAGAAACGGCACCGCAAGATAGGCCATTGTCAGCGCCCAGGTGTAATTGATGGCCATGGCCTCCTGCGCCGGCAGCAGGTCATAGGCGCCGAACAGCAGGATGTAGTAGAGGATCGGGTTGATGAGCCCGAACCCGAGGGACAGCAGAAGACCCCTGCGCCCCGGGCGCAGGGTCTCACCCAGGCGCCCCTGCCAGGCCTGCCAGGCGACCAGAACCAGTATGGAAAAGGTCACCCCCCAGAACATGAGACCGGTGCGCGACAGATGCTCCAGCGAAATCTTGAAGGCCGTCGCCGCCGTCGACCACAGCAGGACCGTGGTTACCCCCAGGATCATGGCCTGGCGCTGATCCTTCATTTCAGGCGAAAACCGTGACCGTCTGCTGGCTGCGGGCCACCAGCTCGCCACCGGCCGTCCAGATCCCGGCCCGTGTCAGGCCGTAGCCATCCCGGGCCAGGTCAATGGTTGCCCGGTACAACAGCCACTCGGACGGGTCGATCGTGGGCAGCGGATGCACCAGCTCCATCGTCCAGCTCAGCGTGCTGGCGGGGGCCGGCTGGCTCAGGTGCGGCAGCACGGCCGGCGGCCAGGTATCCACCAGGGCCACCAGATGCGAATGGGTGATGGACGCCGGCGCCTCGCTGAAGCGCATCCAGCCCCCCATGGTGCGGTCGCTTGAGCCACTGAACGGAAACCCGCCAAGACAGAACCGGAGGTCGTAATGGCGCATGAAATCCGGGGTTACGCCCTCAATCTGCGGCATCGGCTGCGCCGACCCGGGATCCGGTGCTGCCGGCGCGGGCTCCTGCTCAACCGAGACCACGGACTCCCGCCCGGAACCGAAACTGCCCATGGCCACCATCACGGTATTACCACCCTGATGGATGCGGCTCTCCACCTGGGTCACCGCCTTGCCCTGGCGCAGTATCTCCGCACTCACATCAACAGGCTGGTCCGGCGCCGCCGGCCCCACGAAGGAAACCGCCAGCGAGCGCAGTGGCCGCTGGTCCACCAGCTGCCCCCGCATGGCCTCATGGGTCATGGCCGCCAGAAGCCCGCCAAAAGTCGCGCGCCCCTGGCCCCAGTCCGGGGTCAGATCGGCCCGCCCTTCCCGGGCGGCATGCATCAGGCTGTCGAAATCACTCATTCAGACCTCTCCCCGGTCATAGACAACAATGCTGTAAGGGTAGCGGTTGGCTTCCTCGCCACCGGCATGATCCACCCGTGACACCTCCTCCCAGCGGCTGAGATCCACTTCCGGGAAGAAGGTATCCCCGTCCACTTCCGCGTGGACTTCGGTGAGATAGAGCCGATCGGCCACCGGCAGCGCCTCCGCGTAGATCTGTGCGCCACCAATGATCACCGCCTCTTCGACGCCATCGATCAGCCCCTGCTGCTCCGCCTGCTCGAGAGCCGCCTCCAGGGAGTGCACCACACAGACGCCCTCCGCCGACCAGGCGGTATCCCGGGTCACCACGATGTTGCTGCGCCCCGGCAGCGGGCGGCCGATGGATTCATGGGTGCGGCGCCCCATGATGATGGGCTTGCCCATGGTGGCCTGCTTGAAGTATTGGAGCTCCTCCGGCAGATACCAGGGGAGACGGTTATTACGGCCGATCACCCGGTTCCGGGCCATGGCGACCATCAGTGCAATACGCATTCAGGAACCTCAGATGGCGATGGGCGCACGGATCACCGGATACGGATCATAACCCGTAATGCGGAAATCCTCTTCCCTGTATTCAAAAAGACTCGGCGGGCGGCGCTGCAGCTCCAGTTCCGGCAGCCGCCCCGGCGTGCGGCGCAGTTGCTCGTGGACAATGTCGTCCGTCAGATGATTCCGGTAAAGGTGCACGTCCCCGAAGGTGTGCACGAAGTCGCCCGGCTCCAGCCCCGCCTGCTGGGCCATCATGCAGGTGAGCAGGCTGTAGGAGGCGATGTTGAACGGCACCCCCAGGAACAGGTCCGCGCTGCGCTGGTAGAGCTGGCAGGAAAGGCGCCCATCCGCCACAAAGAACTGGAACAGGCAGTGGCAGGGCGCCAGCGCCATGCGGCCCGCACGCACATTCTCCTGGGGGCCCATGGATTCATCCGGCAGTTCCGCCGGATTCCAGGCGGTGACCACCAGACGCCGTGACTGTGGCCGGTTGCGGATGCCCTCGAGCACATCGCTGATCTGGTCCACGGTGCTGCCGTCCGGGCACTGCCAGCTGCGCCACTGCTTGCCGTAGATCGGCCCCAGGTCGCCATCCTCCGTGGCCCACTCGTTCCAGATGGAGACCCTGTGCTGCTGCAGCTCACGGTTGTCCGTGGAGCCACGCAGGAACCACAGGAGCTCGTGGATGATGCTGCGCACATGGACCTTCTTGGTGGTCAGCAGGGGAAAGCCCGCGCCCAGGTCAAAGCGCAGCTGGCGCCCGAACACCGAGCGGGTCCCGACACCGGTGCGGTCGCCCCGGTCAACGCCGTTATCAATCACATCGCGCATCAGCGCCAGATAGGATTCCATTCAGGCGGGCCTCCCCTGTCGATAGGCCAGAAACAGCAGTATGGCACCGGCCACGATCATGGGCGCGGACAGGATCTGCCCCATGGTCATCCAGTCCAGCAGCACAAAACCAAGGTGAGCGTCGGGCTCGCGGTAGAACTCGGCCACGGAACGCAGAACCCCGTAACCGGCCAGGAAGAGCCCGGACACCGCCATGCGCGGCCGGGGCCGGGCAGAGAACCACCAGAGCACCACAAACAGCAGTACCCCTTCGAGCGCGAACTGGTACAGCTGCGAGGGATGGCGGGGCAGCGAATCACCGGCCTGCGGAAACACCATGGCCCAGGGCAGCTCCGCCGATGTGGGGCGACCCCAGAGTTCACCATTGATGAAGTTGCCCAGCCGCCCCAGGCCCAGGCCCACCGGGATCACCGGCGCAATGAAATCCGCGATGTTGAAGAAACCGGTGCCGATGCGCCGGGCGAACATCAGCATGGCGGCCAGTACACCGATGAGCCCCCCGTGGAAGGACATACCCCCTTCCCAGATCTGGATGAGCCAGAGCGGTTCGGCCAGGAAGCGTTCAAAGTGGTAGAAAAGCACGTAGCCGAAGCGCCCGCCCAGGATTACACCCAGCGCCATATAGAACAGCAGGTCCCCCAGCTGTTCGGCGTTGACCGGCGAATCCGGGCGGCTGGTGCGCAGCCGCGCCAGGGCCCAGCCCCCGACAAAGGCGACCAGATAGGTCAGCCCGTACCAGTGGATTTCCAGAGGCCCCAGGGAAACAGCGACCGGATCGAATTGCGGATGTACCAGCATGAGACCTTCAACCTGAAATCAGAAACCGCACACCAATCACCACCAGCAGCAGCGCGAACAGGCGCTTGAGCAAGCGCTCATCCAGCCGGTGTGCCAACAGCGCCCCAACGCGGGCGAAGGGAACGCTCATCAATACAATACCCAGCAGCGCCGGCAGGAACACAAACCCGACGCTGTACGCCGGAAGCCCTTCACGCCCCCAGCCCACGGCCATGTTCGTCAGCGCGCCGGAAACCGCAATGGGAAGGCCACAGGCCGCCGATGTGCCTACCGCATGCTGCATACGCACCCCGACCCACGTCAGGTACGGCACCGTCAGTGTGCCACCACCGATGCCGACAATCGCGGAAAGCCAGCCGATGCCGCCGCCCACGCCCCCGAGTTCCGCTTTCGCCGGCTGGCGGTCGGAGGCCATGGGAGACCAGCCGGTCACCATCTTAACGGCGACCAGCAGCACAAAGACACCGATGATGCCCTGAAGCATTTCCCCGCTGAGGAGCCCGGCCGTGACCGCGCCCAGCGCCGCCCCCAGCAGTATACCCGCGGCCATGGGCCGGAACAGGTCCCAGCGGACGGCCCCCTTGCCATGATGGGTCCGGATGGAGCTCAGGGAGGTGAACACGACCGTGGCCAGCGACGTACCAACCGCCAGGTGGGCGGTAACACTGGCGCTGACACCCTGCCAGCCAAAGGCGAACACCAGCGCGGGCACGATGATGAGCCCGCCACCGATCCCGAACAGGCCCGCCAGCGTGCCGGCGACGGCGCCCAGTCCCAGATAGAAAGCCAGTGCTTCGAGGATGCCCATCCGATTCCGTTCCGTTGTCCGGTAAAGCCCGGCATGGTACCAGAGGATGGAAGTGGCCGCAGGCCGGGTGACGGGAACAGAGGGCATGCTACAATCCGGCCGTTCACCCGGTGGTGGCACCGGCAGCGACGGGAGTGGATGCATGAGCGAAAGTGACAGCGACAACAGCAACAGTGACAGCGCCAACGCCGCCAGCTTCGAGGCGAGCATCCAGGAGCTGGAATCCCTGGTGCGCAAGCTCGAACAGGGCGACATGCCGCTGGAGGAATCCCTGAAGGCGTTCGAGCGCGGGGTCCAGCTTACCCGCTCATGCCAGCAGTCCCTGCGTGATGCGGAACAGCGCGTGGAACAGGTGATCGAGAACAGTCAGGGCGAACTTGAGACACGCCCCTTCCCGGAGGACAGCTCCGAGGCATGACAGTCGACGCTTTCCTCAACGACACCCGTCAGCGCCTGGAAGACGCCCTGGCGCGCGCCCTTCCGGACCCGGACACCGAGCCCCGCCGCCTTCACCAGGCCATGCGCCATGCGGTACTCGGTGGCGGCAAACGCCTGCGCCCCGCACTGGTGCTGGCCGCGTGCCGCTGCACCGGGGAAAGCAGTGATGCGCAGGCCCTGCCCGCGGCAGTGGCCGTTGAACTCATCCATGCCTACTCCCTGGTGCACGATGACCTGCCGGCAATGGACGACGACGACCTCCGCCGTGGCCAGCCCACCTGCCACGTGGCGTTCGATGAGGCCACCGCCATCCTCACCGGGGATGCCCTGCAGACACTGGCCTTCGAGACGCTTTCCGGCACTGACCGGCCGGCAGAAACGGTTGTGGCCATGGTCCGGGAACTGTCCGCCGCCTCCGGCCACAGGGGCATGGCGGGAGGGCAGGCACTGGACCTGGACGCCACCGGTGCCCATCCCTCCATGGATGCCCTTGAGGCGCTGCATCGACGCAAGACCGGCGCGCTCATCGAGGCCTCGCTGGTGCTCGGCGCCCACTGCGCCGGCGGCGATGAACGGCTCATCACCTCCCTGCGCGCCTTCGGGCGCAGCATCGGGCTCGCCTTCCAGGTGCAGGATGACATCCTGGATGTGGAAGGCAGCTCCGCCGTGACCGGCAAGCCCCAGGGGTCGGACAGGGCCGCGGACAAGGCCACCTACACCGCCCTGCTGGGCCTGGATGGCGCCCGCGCGCGGCTGGATGAACTCCACCGTGATGCCCTGGGGCACCTGGAGCGGATTCCCGGCAACGCCTCCCTGCTCGCCGCACTGGCCGCTTTCATCATCGAGCGTAACCACTGACGTCACGCTGTTGTCACTGCCTCGGCGGTGGGCTTATTGTGCCGGGAAACGCGGGACTGATCTTCCGCGCCGATTTCACTATAATGCGGGATGACCGTCAGGAACCGCCAAGGCAGCAAGGCCCGGATGCAGGACAAGACCGTTTTCAACAGCATACCCACGCAGCGCCCGGAGACGCCCCTGCTGGACCGGATCAATACGCCGGAGCAGCTGCGCACGCTCAGCCGTGATCAGCTGGTGCCGCTGGCGCGCGAACTGCGCGCCTTCCTGCTGTGGTCCGTGGGCCAGTCCGGCGGGCACTTCGGGGCCGGACTGGGCGTGGTGGAGCTGACACTGGCCCTGCACTACATCTTTGAAACCCCCGAGGACCGCCTGGTCTGGGACGTCGGCCATCAGGCCTACCCCCACAAGATCCTCACAGGGCGCCGCGAACAGCTGCGCACCATCCGCAAGAAAGACGGCCTGGCCGCCTTCCCCAACCGGGAGGAAAGCCCCTACGACCATTTCGGGGTGGGCCACTCAAGCACCTCCATCAGCGCGGCCCTGGGCATGGCGCTGGCCGCCCGCCAGCAGGGCCGTAACCGCAAGGGCATCGCGGTCATGGGCGACGGCGCCATGACCGCAGGCATGGCCTTCGAGGCCCTGACCCATGCCGCGGATGTGCGCGCCAACCTGCTGGTGGTGCTGAACGACAACGAGATGTCCATCTCCCACAACGTGGGCGGGCTTTCCAATTACTTCGGGCGCCTTCTGGCAAGCCGGACCTACAACCAGGTGCGCGACAGCAGCAAGCGCGCGCTGGCCAACACCCCCGGCCTCAAGGCTCTGGTACGCCGCACCGAGGAACACTTCAAGGGCATGCTGGCCCCGGGCACCCTGTTCGAGGAGATGGGCTTCAACTACATCGGCCCCATCGACGGCCACGACCTGCCGCTGCTGCTGGAAACCCTTGAGACCATCAGCCAGCTCGATGGCCCCCAGTTCCTGCACGTGGTCACCACCAAGGGCAAGGGCTTCGGCCCGGCCGAATCCGATCCGGTGGGCTATCACGCCATCAACAAGATCGAGCCGGCGCCACCCGTGCAGCCGGCGGACGCCCCCAAGAAACCCAAGTATTCGAACATCTTCGGCCAGTGGCTCTGCGACATGGCCGAACAGGATAACCGGGTCATGGGCATTACGCCGGCCATGCGCGAGGGCTCGGACCTGGTAGCCTTCTCCGAGCGCTTCCCGGAGCGCTACTTCGATGTGGCCATTGCTGAACAGCACGCGGTGACCCTGGCGGCCGGCATGGCCTGTGATGGCGCCAAGCCGGTGGTGGCCATCTACTCCACCTTCCTGCAGCGGGCCTATGATCAGCTGATCCATGACGTCGCCCTGCAGAACCTGGACGTGCTCTTCGCCCTGGACCGTGCCGGTCAGGTGGGCGAGGACGGTCCCACCCACGCCGGCGCCTTCGACCTGACCTACCTGCGCTGTGTGCCGAACATGGTGGTCATGGCGCCGTCGGACGAGAACGAGACCCGGCACATGCTCTACACCGGCTGGTGCCATGAAGGACCGGCCGCCGTGCGCTACCCCCGGGGCACGGGCCCCGGCGCGGCCGTGGACGAGCATATGGAAGCACTGCCACTGGGGCGTGGCGTTGTGCGCCGTGAGGGGACCCGTGTGGCCATACTGGCCTTCGGGGCCATGGTCACCCCCGCGCTTGAAGTGGCGGAATCACTGGATGCCACGGTGGCGGACATGCGCTTCGTGAAGCCACTGGACACAGCGCTGGTGGAGAAGCTGGCCGCCAGTCACGACCTGCTGGTGACCATCGAGGAGAACATGGTGGCCGGTGGTGCCGGCAGCGGCGTTTCCGAACACCTGCATGCCGCCGGCGTTGGCGTGGATCTTCTGCAGCTGGGCCTGCCCGACCGCTTCATCGACCACGGCAAGCCCGCCGAGCAGCTGGCGGATGCCGGGCTGGATGCGGAGAGCATCCACAACGCCATCAGCCAGCGCCTTTCCCGGGGCAGCGACAGCAGCCTCGCCGTCGCCCAGACCTGAGCATTCAGCCCCCGGAAGGCGGCGGGTCATCGTCCTGGTGGGTGTGGAAAAAATGCCCCATGCGTGAGCGCTTGGTGTCCAGATAGGATTCGTTGTGGGGGTTACGCCCCACTTCCAGCGGCACCCGCTCAACCACGTCCACGCCCAGATCCCTGAGTGCGTCCACCTTGACCGGGTTATTCGTCATCAACCGCAGCTGTTTGATGCCCAGGTGCTCGAGCATGTCCAGGCACATGCTGTAATCCCGCAGGTCCGCGGCGAAGCCGAGCTGCTCGTTCGCCTCCACCGTATCCGCGCCTTCGTCCTGCAGCCGGTAAGCCCGGATCTTGTTCAGAAGCCCGATGCCCCGGCCTTCCTGGCGCAGGTAGAGCAGTACGCCACGCCCCTCGATGGCGATGCTGCGCAGGGCCTCCTCAAGCTGGTAGCCACAGTCGCAGCGCATGCTGTAGAGGGCATCACCGGTCAGGCATTCGGAGTGGGTGCGCCCGAGCACGGGCCTGCCGTCCGAGACCTCGCCCAGACTGAGCACCACATGCTCCTGGCCGGTGTCGATCTCCTCGAACCCATGCATATCGAACACACCGAAAGGCGTGGGGAGGCGACAGCTCTCGATGAATCGGACGACCACGGGCGATCCTCACAGGATGAAAAGAGGCGGCAGTTTAACAGAAGGCGCAGCGCCGCTGAACGGGGTCAGCCCCCGCCCTGCTCCGGTGCCTGCCAGTGGCCAGACTGACCGCCCTGTTTTTCCAGGAGCCGGATACCGTCCATGACCATGCCACGGTCCACCGCCTTGCACATGTCATAGAGGGTCAGCGCCGCCACCGATACGGCCGTGAGTGCCTCCATTTCCACGCCTGTCGCGGCGTTGAGGCGGCACCGGCTTTCAATGTCGATGCCATCTCGGTTCTCCCGGGGCGTAAGCCATACCTTGACCGAGCTCAGGTTCAGCGAATGGCACAGGGGGATCAGCTCGTGGGTGCGCTTGGCGGCCATGATGCCGGCGATCCGGGCGGTGGCCAGCACATCCCCCTTGGGGTGTTCGCCCGCCAGGATCATGTCCAGGGTTTCCGGCTGCATCCGGATGGTGCCACAGGCCCTTGCCTCGCGCTGGGTCACCGCCTTGTCGCCGACGTCGACCATATTGGCCGCCCCGGTTTCGTCCACATGACTGAGACCGCTCATCATTCCTCCTTCAATGCCACCAGAAGCCGATACCGGCAATGCCACAGCCGCCATGCCGGCGGCTCTGCGCCACATCATCCCCACCAACCCCGCCCAGTGCATAGACCGGAAGATCCAGATCCATCACCAGCGCCTCGAAACCGTCCCAGCCCAGTGGCGGGCGATCCGGGTGGCTGGCCGTGGGCCTGACCGGCGAGAGAAAGGCATAGTCCGCGCCCAGCCTCTGTGCGTGCTCCAGGCTGGCGCGGTCATGACAGGACACCCCAAGGCGGTAGGCCCTGCTGACAGGGCGCTCCATGAGAGCACGTGCCGCCCGCCAGGGCAGGTGCAGACCGTCGGCATCGGGAACCGCCGCGAGACGTTCCGGGGCGCCGTGAAGCAGCGGCGCACAGCCCGCGTTTCGGGCCACGGGTACACAGGCGGAAGCCAGCCCCTGATACGCCGCATCATCGAGCTCCGGGCAGCGCAGCAGGCACTGGCTGCCCGCCCAGCCCTGAAGCCGGTCTGCGAGTTCATCCGCCGTCGCGCCGGCACCGGTCACCAGCGTGCGTGCCGGCAGCGCCAGCACCTGGATCATGCGGCGGTTGGCGGCCGGAAAGTCACCGGGATCCAGGGTGGCCACATCGAGCCACATCAGGGGCTGGTCTTCCCGACCCTGGGGTTCTCCCGAGAAGCCCGTGGCGCGGTAGAGATCCAGCTGGACACGGCGGTCGCCGTAGTCGTGGGTCAGGCTCAATTCAAAGCCCAGGCCGCTCTCCGGCACCCGGAGGCCGACCTCCTCATGGAGTTCACGGACAAGCGCGGCCGCAGCGGACTCGCCGGGCTCAACCTTGCCACCCGGGAACTCCAGCAGGCCGCCCTGATGCTGCTGGGCGTGCCGGCGGGCCACCAGTACCTGCTCGCGCCCGGCCTGTTGGCGAGAGACCGCCGCAACGGCCACATGCACCGTTTTCACGGGCTCAGGTGCGGTATTCGGCGTTGATGGTGACGTACTCATGGGAGAAATCGCAGGTCCAGACCCGTTCCAGTGCGCTGCCACGCCCCAGGTCAATGCGGATGGTCAGCTCCTGCTGGTCCATCACGGCCTGGCCGGCCTCCTCGGTGTACTCCGGGGCCCGCCCGCCATGACGCACGATGCAGACATCATCGAGATGGATCGAAACACCGTCGATAGCGAGGTTCTCGATGCCTGCACGCCCCACGGCCGCAAGTATCCGGCCCCAGTTGGGGTCGGCTGCGTAGAGCGCCGTTTTGACCAGCGGCGACTCGGCCACGGCGAAAGCCACACGGCAGGCCTCATCGGCGTCGGCGGCCCCGCCAACCTCGACGGTGACGAAGCGGGTCGCGCCTTCCGCATCCCGGACAATGGCCTGGGAGAGCTCCAGGAACACGGACGCCAGCGCCTCGCGCAGTTCCGGCACGACCCGGCCCTGTGAATCCAGGACCCCGGCGGCGCTCTGCCCGGTGGCCGCCAGCAGGCAGGCGTCGTTGGTGGAGGTATCACCGTCAATGGTGATGCGGTTGAAGCTGGTGTCCGCCAGCTCGCGCACCAGCGGCTTGAGCACGTCCGCCGGAATGGCGGCATCCGTGGTGATGAAGGCGAGCATGGTGGCCATGTTGGGGCGGATCATGCCGGCGCCCTTGCTGATGCCGGAAATGTGCACCGCCTCGCCGTCAATCATCACCCGGCGGGTAACGCCCTTGGGCAGGGTGTCCGTGGTCATGATGGCGGGGGCGGCCCTGGCCCAGCCGTTGGCGTCCAGATCCGCGACCGCGCCCGGGATGGCCTCCAGCATACGTGCCAGCGGCAGTGGCTCGCCGATCACGCCGGTGGAGAATGGCAGGACCTGCTCCGCACCGACACCCGCGGCTTCCGCCACTGCGCGACAGCAGGCGCGGGCATCCGACAGGCCCTGCTCGCCGTTGCCGGCATTGGCATTGCCGGTATTGATCAGCAGATAGCGCGGCCGCCCCGCCGCCAGCGCCTGCTCCGCCACAAGCACCGGCGCGGCACGGAAGGCATTGCGGGTGAAGACGGCACCAGCAGCACTGCCTTCGGCCAGCTCCACCAGTACCAGGTCATCACTGCCCGGCTTCTTGATGGCCGCATCCGCGGTACCCAGACGCACGCCCGGTACCGCGTGGAATTCGGGAAGAGGTGCGGGATTGACCGCCATAATGCTTATTCCGCCTTGCCGTGACAGTGCTTGTATTTCTTGCCGGAACCGCAGTAGCAGGGCTCGTTACGACCGATCTTGCGGTTGTCCCGAACGAACGGCTGCTGGCCGACGCCGGCGCTGTCCTCATCACTGTCACCCCGGCCTTCACCCGCTTCGCCATCATCCGCGCGCTCGGCGGCCTGGCCACTGGCCTCGTCATGGCGTGCCTGGGCGCGTGCCAGCTCCTGCTGCAGCTCTTCACGCCGCCGGCGCTCCATCTCATCCAGCTCTTCCTGGCGCTGGACGCGCACGCGCGAGATCACGCGCACAACGTCAAACTTGATGGACTCCAGCATGTTCTGGAAGAGATTGAACGCCTCGCGCTTATACTCCTGCTTGGGATTGCGCTGGGCATAGCCACGCAGGTGGATGCCCCGGCGCAGGTGGTCCATGTTCGCCAGGTGCTCCTTCCAGAGGGTATCCAGCGTCTGCAGGAACACCTGCTTCTCGAACCGGCGCATGGTCTCGGCGCCGACCACCTCCTCCTTCTCCTGATAGACGCGGATGTGCTCCTCGAGGATCCGCTGGCGCAGTTTCTCCTCGTACATGCCCTCTTCCTCGAGCCAGTCGCGCACCGGCAGCTGCAGGCCCAGCTCGCTCTCGAGCTGCTGCTCCAGGCCGGGAATGTCCCACTGCTCCGGCATGCTCTGGGGCGGGATGTGCTGGCTGATGACCGAGTCCACCACATCCTCGCGAACCTGCTGGATGAGAGCCGAAATGTCCTCGGATTCCATCACCTCATTGCGCTGCTCATAGACCACACGGCGCTGGTCGTTGGCCACGTCATCGTATTCCAGCAGCTGCTTGCGCACATCGAAGTTGCGCCCCTCGACCTTGCGCTGGGCCTTCTCGATGGAGTTGGTGACCATGCGGTGCTCGATGGCCTCACCCTTCTGCATGCCCAGCGCCTGCATCAGGTTCTTGACCCGATCCGGCGCGAAGATACGCATCAGGTCGTCCTCCAGGGAGAGGAAGAACCGGGAGGAGCCCGGATCACCCTGGCGGCCGGCACGGCCACGCAGCTGGTTGTCGATGCGGCGGGATTCATGGCGTTCGGTACCGATGATGTGCAGGCCGCCGGCCTCAACCACCGCGTCATGGCGGCGCTGCCAGTCCTGCTTCAGAGCCTCGACATCGGCCTCGGAGGTATTCTCGCCGAGATCGGCCAGCTCCGCATCCAGGTTGCCGCCCAGTACAATGTCGGTACCACGACCCGCCATGTTGGTGGCGATGGTGACGGTGCCGGGCTTACCCGCCCGGGCGATGACATGGGCCTCCTTCTCGTGCTGCTTGGCGTTGAGCACGTTGTGGGGAATGCCCGCCTCGTTGAGGAGCTTCGACATCACCTCGGAGGTATCGATGGAGGCCGTACCCACGAGCACCGGGCGCCCGGCGGAGACCTCATCCCGGATCTCGTCGATGATCGCCTGATACTTCTCTTCCTTGGTCAAGTAGATCAGGTCGTTGTAGTCCGTGCGGTTGACCGGCTTGTTGGTGGGAATGCAGACCACATCCAGACCGTAGATCTGGCGGAACTCGAATGCTTCGGTATCCGCCGTACCGGTCATGCCGGCCAGCTTGTCGTAGAGACGGAAGAAGTTCTGGAAGGTGGTCGAGGCCAGGGTCTGGCTCTCGGCCTTGATCTCGACGCCCTCCTTGGCCTCCACCGCCTGGTGCAGGCCCTCGCTCCAGCGCCGGCCGGGCATGGTACGACCGGTGTGCTCATCGACGATGACCACCTGGCCTTCATTGATGATGTAATCCACGTTGCGGTGGAACAGGTGATGGGCCCGCAGTCCCGAGTGAATGTGGTGCAGCAGGCTCAGGTTGGCCGCCGAATAGAGGCTGGATTCCTCATCCAGAAGGCCGGCCTCGCGCAGCAGGGCCTCAACCTTCTCGTGGCCCTTTTCCGTCAGCTCCACGGAACGGGACTTCTCATCGATGGTGAAATCACCATCCGGCTCCTCCTCCGCATCCTCGGAGGACTTCTCCAGATGGGGAATGAGTTCGTTCACCCGCCGGTAAATGTCCGTATCGCTTTCCGCCGCGCCGGATATGATCAGCGGTGTGCGCGCCTCGTCGATCAGGATGGAGTCGACCTCGTCCACAATGGCGAAGTGGAGCCCGCGCTGGACCTTGTCCTCCAGGCTGAACGCCATGTTGTCGCGCAGGTAGTCGAAGCCGAACTCGTTGTTGGTGCCGTAGATGACATCGCAGGCATAGGCCGTGCGTTTGTCCTCCGAGGGCTGACCGGAGTTGATCACGCCCACACTCAGCCCCAGAAAGCTGTACAGCTGGCCCATCCAGGCCGCGTCACGCCGGGCCAGGTAATCGTTCACGGTAACCAGGTGAACACCGTTGCCGGTCAGCGCGTTGAGGTAGATCGGCAGGGTCGCCACCAGCGTCTTACCCTCACCGGTGCGCATCTCGGCAATGCGCCCCTCGTGCAGGGTGATGCCCCCGATCAGCTGGACATCGAAATGACGCAGACCGAGCACCCGGTCACTGGCCTCGCGCACCACCGCGAAGGCTTCCGGCAGCAGGTCCTCCAGTTCGGCGCCATTGCCGAGCTTCTCGCGGAGTTCTCCGGTCTTGGCTTGGAGCGCCTCATCCGAGAGCGACCCAAGGCTCTCTCCAAACTGGTTGATCTGATCAACCAGCTTCTGCATGCGCTTGATTTCACGGGCATTCTTGCTTCCGAAAAGACGGGTGGCCAGCTGTGAGAACATAATCCTGATTCATTTCCCTAAAAGCCCTGCCTGGACGGGCGCCGCGAATGGGACAGGGCGGAACAGATGGAGTCGGCGCTGTCGAACACAATAAGGCATTGCATTCTAACGCCATTTAACTGAGAGGGAAAAGCAGTGGCCGGGGTTCGCCCGGCCGGAGAGTCACATGAAGTCGGTGGGGTTCTTCCGGGTGCCGTCCTTGACCACCTCGAAATGCACATGCGGGCCGGTGGAACGGCCTGTTGATCCCATGGCGGCGATCTTCTGGCCCTTCTCAACGATGTCACCCTTCTCGACCAGCAGTTTCTTGGCATGGGCGTAACGGGTCTGATAACCATCCCCATGGTCGATCTCGACGATGTAGCCATAGCCGCCCTTCTCGCGGGCCTCCGTCACAACGCCGGCCCCGACGGAGATGACATCGCCGCCTTCACGACCGGCAATATCCACGCCGGTGTGCCAGGCGCGGCGGCCGTTAAAGGGATCGGTTCGGTAGCCATAGGGCGATGAGGTCCAGCCCCAGTTCACTGGCCTGCCATCCACTTCACGCTGGCTCTTGAGCTCACGGTTGGCAATCAGCCGGTCCAGAAGCGTCAGCTGCTTCTCGCGCGAGCTCAGCCGGCTTTCAAGGGCGCTGATCTGGTGCTCAAGGGCGGTCGTGGTCTGGCTTTCACCCGACATCTCGGGTTCCGGGCCACCCATCGCCGGGCGGGACTCAAAGTCGAACTCCTCACCGGAGAGATCCGCGGACGCCATCAGGTTCTGGCCCAGGGCGTCCACCCGCAGGGCGCGGGCCTGCAGCTCACCCACGCGCCGCGTCAGCGCCGAGATCTCGTTCTCGGCACTGGACTCGATACGGTCCAGCTCCGATTGGGTCTGGTCCAGCCGCTCCTTCCAGCGGTCGACCATGTGACTCTCCGCAACGGTGCCAGTGGCCCCGGACTGGACCGCCAGCTGGTAACCACCCCAGCCGGCGCCGGCCATCATCAGTGCCAGGGTGGCACCCGCTGCAAACAGCGCGCTTCGACCCGGAGAAAAGACCCGGGCTCTGCCGTGATGGCGGCCCACAAAAAGTATGTTCATAGGTTCACCCGAACTCTCCGTCTTGCGACTCTGTGTTCTGAAACCCTGCAGCACCCCCCGACCGGTTGTTGATCGTAGGATGGATGCCGAGCATACTCCAGGTAAGAGTCTAACGGAATCTTAACCGTGGAGCAGGTCGCGGAAAGGTTCCGTTACAATTTTAAGGTATTCGCCCATCTGCAGGTAGCGCTGATGCCCCGGGAAAACCGTCCCGCCCACCCCCTCGACAGTGGCTCCGAAGGCCCGCTCAGCCGGCTTCTCAGGCAGGCTGAACAGCACCGGCGCGTGGAAACCGTCATCCTGGAAGCACTCCCCGGTAACCTGAGCGGGTGCTGCCGTTTCGGCGGCTATGCCAACGGCGAACTGACACTTCTGGTACCCGACAGCACCCGCGCCAGCCAGGTGCGCTTCCAGCAGCGCGCCATCGTCCAGAACCTGCGACAGGATGAACGCTTCAGTCAGGTCTGGCGTGTCCGCGCAAGGGTTCAGCCCTGGCATGACCCACGCCCGCGAACGGCAAGGGAACGACCGGAAATGACGGCGGAGAACGCCGAGCTTCTTCAGGAAATTGCGGAGGAAACGGAGGACAGCGGCCTCAGCGGGGTACTGAAACGCCTGTCCTCACATGCCCGGAAGGGCCAGTAGCCGGCTCAGCCCGTAGCGGCCAGGCTCGGCTTGAAGTAGGAGATAGGGGCTTTGGCTTCGTCGTCGAAGGTCACGACTTCCCAGGCATCCTCTTCCGCAATGAGCTTGCGCAGGAGCTTGTTGTTCAGGTCGTGTCCCGATTTGAAGCCGCGGAACTCACCGATCAGACTGCTGCCCATCAGGTAGAGGTCGCCAATGGCGTCGAGCATCTTGTGACGGACGAACTCATCGTCGTAGCGCAGGCCGTCCTCGTTCAGGATGCGGTAGTCGTCCACCACAATGGCGTTATCCACGCTGCCACCGAGGGCCAGGTTCATGGAACGCAATGCCTCGATATCGCGCATGAAGCCAAAGGTCCGCGCCCGGCTCACCTCCTTGACGAAGGAAGTGCTTGAGAAATCAACCGTGGCGTTCTGGTTGCGACCCTCGAACACCGGGTGATTGAACTCGATGGTGAAACTCACCTTGAAGCCGTCAAAAGGCGTGAACGTGGCCCACTTGCCCTCTTCCTCGACGGTGATCTCACGCTTGATGCGGGTGAACTTCTTGGGCGCTTCCTGTTCGGCGATACCCGCGGACTGCAGCAGGAACACAAAGGGCCCCGCGCTGCCGTCCATGATCGGCACTTCCGCCGCGCTCAGCTCCACATAGCAGTTGTCGAGCCCCAGGCCGGCCATGGCCGACATCAGGTGCTCCACTGTCGCAACACGGACGCCCTCTTTCACCAGGGTGGTGGAAAGCATGGTCTCGCCGACGTGTTCGGCCCGGGCTTCCACCTCCACGACCGGATCCAGGTCCACGCGCCGGAATACGATGCCCGTATCCACCGGCGCCGGCTTCAGTGTCAGAAACACCTTCTCGCCGGAATGGAGTCCGACGCCGGTAGCTCTGATGGTGTTCTTCAGGGTGCGTTGTCTGATCATGATGTCATTGTTCCGTCATGGAAACGGCTTAAACTGAAGCCGTAATTTTGCGCATACTGTAACAGATGGCGTGTCTGGACGCCATTTGTACAGTCTGTGGAAAACCGAGACATTGGCTGCAGTGACGCGCAATGCCCCGGAATCCCCGCGGCCTTCAGTCCGCCTGCCGACGCAGGAATGCCGGGATGTCGAGGTAGTCGACATTGGTATCCTGCTCGCCCTGGCTGTCCTGATCCACGGCCGCATTCCCCTCGCTGGCCACGGCACGCCGGCGCAGTACCGCCGGGCGGTCAAGCTGATTGTAGTCGGTCTTGCCGTCCATGCTACGGGTGTTATCCACCACCTTCTGGGGCGCATCCCCCTCGGCATTGAGCCCGGTGGCGACCACGGTCACCTTCAGCTCGTTCTCCATTTCCGGATCGATCACGGTGCCGACCACAACGGTGGCGGATTCGGAAGCGAATTCGCGCACAATGTCGCCAACCTCGCTGAACTCGCCCAGGTTCAGGTCCATGCCCGCGGTGATGTTCACCAGGATGCCGCGCGCGCCCTGCAGATTGATGTCGTCCAGCAGCGGACTGCGGATGGCACCCTCAGCCGCCTCGCGGGCACGCTCGTCGCCAGTGGCACGGGCGGTACCCATCATGGCGTTGCCCATCTCGGACATGACCGTTTTCACGTCCGCAAAGTCGACGTTGATCATGCCGTTGCGGGTGATCAGATCGGCAATGCCCTGGACGGCGCCCAGCAGCACGTCGTTGGCCGAAGCGAAGGCATCCAGCAGGCTGGTGTTCTTGCCCATCACCGTCAGCAGCTTCTCGTTGGGGATCGTGATCAGCGAATCCACCGTGTCCTCAAGCGCCTTGAGGCCGGCATCGGCCACCTTCATGCGCTTGCCACCCTCGAAGCCGAACGGCTTGGTGACCACAGCCACCGTCAGGATGCCCATCTCGCGGGCCACTTCGGCCACGATGGGCGCGGCCCCTGTGCCAGTGCCGCCACCCATGCCGGCGGTGATGAAGACCATGTCCGAGCCCTTCAGGGCTTCGGCGATGCGGTCACGGTCCTCCATGGCGGACTGTCGCCCGATCTCCGGGTTCGCCCCGGCACCCAGGCCCTTGGTGATGTTGCCACCCAGCTGGATCAGGGACTTGCTGTCCAGATCCTTGAGTGCCTGGGCATCGGTGTTGGCGCACAGGAACTCAACGCCCTCAATCTCGCTTGCCAGCATGTGGCGGACAGCGTTGCCCCCACCCCCGCCGACACCGACGACCTTGATCACTGCGCTCTGCTCTACGTTGTCTACCAGTTCAAACATTCCCCTTCTCCTTCCTTCTATCCAGCAGCTCGTGCCGCTTTATTTGGATTCATTGATAATCGATTCAGAAATTCCCGGTGAACCACTGCTTGATTCGGGCCAGGAGTGAACCTCCCGCAGCCGGAGAGGGACCGCCCCCGCGCCCCTTCTCCGCCTGCCGGAAGCCGTACATCAGCAGCCCCGCGCCGGTGGCGTACACCGGGGTGCCGATCACGTCGCTCATGCCCGTCACGCCTGACGGTATCGCCAGGCGCACGGGTGCGTGAAAGATCTCTTCCGCCAGCTCCACCGCGCCTTCCATCATGGAAGAGCCGCCGGTGACCACTATGCCCGCCGGAATCAGGTCCTCGAACCCGCTGCGCCGCAACTCGGACTGGACCAGGGTGAAGAGCTCCTCGTAACGGGGCTCAACCACCTCCGCCAGCGCCGCCCGGGAAAGATCCCGGGGCGCACGGTCACCGACACCGGGCACCTTGATGGTTTCCTCGGCGCCGGCAAGCTGCGTCAGGGCACAGGCGTAGCGGGTCTTGATCTCTTCGGCATTCTGCGTGGGCGTGCGCAGTGCCATGGCGATGTCGTTGGTCACCTGGTCGCCGGCAATGGGAATCACCGCCGTGTGACGTATGGCTCCGCCGGTGAAGATGGCGATGTCGGTGGTGCCGCCACCGATATCCACCATGCACACGCCCAGCTCGCGCTCGTCGTCGGTCAGTACCGAATAGCTCGATGCCAGCTGCTCCAGGATGATGTCGTCCACATCCAGGCCGCAGCGGCGCACACACTTGTCGATGTTCTGGACCGCATTCACCGCGCAGGTCACCAGATGGACCTTGGCCTCAAGCCGCACGCCAGACATGCCCAGGGGCTCCTTGATGCCCTCCTGGTTATCGATCACGAACTCCTGGGGCAGGATGTGCAGCACCTTCTGGTCCGCCGGGATCGCCACCGCCTGGGCAGCATCAATGACCCGGTCGATATCGGCCTGGGTCACTTCCCGGTCACGGATGGCGACAATGCCGTGGGAGTTCATGCTTCGGATGTGGCTCCCGGCGATACCGGCATACACGGAATGGATCCGGCAGCCGGCCATCAGCTCCGCTTCCTCGACCGCGCGCTGGATGGCCTGGACAGTGGTCTCGATGTTGACCACCACCCCGCGCTTGAGACCGCGCGACGGATGCGAGCCGATGCCGGCAACCTCGATGGAACCGTCCGGATTCTGCTTGCCGACCAGCGCCACCACCTTGGAGGTGCCGATATCAAGCCCGACGATCATGTTCTCTGTGTCTGCCGATGACATAACCTGAGTCCCGTGATTCAAGAATCTCTCCAGCGCACCGCAACCCCGTTGCCATAGCGCGCGTCCACCCCGGTAATATCCGCCGCCACTGGCGACAGCCGGGATTCATAAACCGTCATGAAGCGTTCAAAGCGCTCCCGGACCCGGTCGCGGCCCAGTGAGACGCTGATGCCGTTATCCAGGAGCAGCGTCCAGGCACCCCTGGCCTCCAGGCTGACGCTCACAAGCCCCAGACCCAGCGCGGCCAGTTCGCCCCGGAAGGCCCGCGCCCGCTCCAGCACCTCGTCCGCACGCCCCGGCGGGCCGTTGAGCCGGGGCAGGTCCAGGGCGGCCGGGGCCGCCGGCCGGAATACCGCGCCCTCGTCGCTGATCAGCGCCCGCCCGTTCCACAGGGCCACGGGTTCATGCTCGCGCACGCTGACGGTCAGGGTCCCGGGCCACTCGCGCCCCACGGCCGCGCTCTCAACCCAGGGCAGCATCTCCAGCTGGGCCTTCACCCGGGAGAGGTCGGTTGCGAAATAGCTGGTCCCGATGAAGGGCTCCAGATGATTCTGCAGCGCCGGCTCTGTCACCCGCGTCAGGTCGCCCTGCACCTGGACCCGGCTGAAGTCCTGATCCAGGAACTGGACCCCCTGGCCAATGGCCCAGGGCAGCATGGCGGCGGTAATCGCCACTGCCATCCCGAGCGACACCTGGCTCCAGGGCACGCGCGCCACGGCACTGCCGGCCATGCGCAGGGCCAGGCGCAGCGCGGAGGGATCCTCCACCATGGGGCTGGCGCCGCGCTGGCGCGCCGTCTTGGCGCCCGTATCCCGGATCCGCAGCGGCGACATAAGCCCGTTCATGCCCGCACCTCCAGTGACTGTTCCAGGATCCGGACACAGAGTTCCCGGAACCCGATCCCCGCCGCCTCGGCGGCCATGGGCACCAGGCTGTGGTCGGTCATGCCGGGAATGGTGTTCACTTCCAGCAGCCAGAAATCACCGGCGGCATCCTGCATCACATCCACCCGCCCCCATCCACAGCCATCAATGACCCGGAAGGCCTCGAGCGACAGCTCGCGGATACGCTGCTCGTGGGCGCTGTTGAGACCACTGGGCAGCATGTAGTGGGTGTCGTCGGAGAGGTACTTGGCCTCGAAATCGTAGAAGGTGTGGTCAGTGGCCAGCCCGATCACCGGCAGGGCCTGATCCCCCAGGATGCTGACCGTGTACTCGCCGCCGGTGATCCACTCCTCCACCAGTACCAGCGGGTCAAGCTCGCAGGCCTGGAAGTAGGCATCCGTCAGTTCGGCCACGGTTTCCACCTTGCGGATACCGATGCTCGAGCCTTCCCGCGCCGGCTTGACGCCGAGCGGGGCTCGCAGCTCCCCCAGGATGGCCTCCGCCTCTGCAACCGAACGCATGAACCGGAAGGCGGGCGTGGGAAGCCCGGCACCCGCGAACGCGTACTTGGTGCGCAGCTTATCCATGCCCAGCGCCGAGGCCAGAACCCCGCTGCCGGTATAGGGCAGGCCGGCCTGGTCCAGGATGGCCTGGGGTGTTCCGTCTTCCCCGCCACGGCCGTGAAGGGCGATGAAGCACCGGTCAAATCCGCCTTCCGCGGCCAGTCTGAGAATGGCATTGCCCTGCACATCCACGGCATGGGCATCCACCCCGGCCGCCTGCAGTGCATCGGTCACGGCCTGACCGCTCTTGAGGGAAACGCTGCGCTCCGCCGAATCGCCCCCCATCAGGACGGCGACACGGCCCAGGGCCTGTGCCTGTTCAGCGCTGACGCGGTAATCGTCAGTGACCGTCATGATCACCTCCACTGCCCGTCAGTCCGTTGGCCGCAAGGCGTGCCGAAAGGCCTCCGATGTCGCCAGCTCCCTGGGTAATAAGCAGGTCGCCAGGCTGGAGCAGGTTACCCAGCAGGTCCTCGATACGGTCCGTATCCTCCACGAACACCGGATCCAGCTGGCCCCGCTGGCGCATGCTCCGGCACAGGCTGCGGCTGTCCGCTCCGGGAATCGGCTGCTCGCCCGCCGCGTAGACATCCAGCATCAGCAGCACGTCCACGGTGGACAGCACCCGCACGAAATCGTCATAGAGATCACTGGTCCGGCTGAACCGGTGGGGCTGGTAGATCATGACCAGGCGGCGCTCCGGCCAGGCATCGCGCACACCCTGGATCACCGCTTCCACCTCACGCGGATGATGACCGTAGTCGTCCACCAGCGTGACCTCGCCCCCGGCGACCGGGTAATCGCCGTAGACCTGGAATCGACGGCCCACGCCGGAGAAATGCTCCAGCGCCCTCAGGATGTCCTCATCCCCGACCCCCTCGTCCGTGGCAACGGCAATGGCCGCCATGGCATTGAGGACGTTATGGCGACCCGGCATGCGCAGGCGTACCTGCAGGTCCGCATAACCGTCGGGACGCAGGGCCCGGAACCCGGTACTGAAGCCATCCGTGCTCACGTCCATGGCGCGGTAGTCGGCATCCTCGCTGAAGCCATAGGTGATCACGGCCCGCGAGATGCGTTCCGCCACCTCCCGCACGCGGGGATCGTCACAGCACATGATGGCCACGCCGTAGAACGGCAGGCTGTGCAGGAACTCCACGAACGTGTGCTTAAGCTTCTCGAAGTCCCCGCCATAGGTGTGCATGTGATCCGCGTCGATATTGGTCACCACGCTGATCACCGGCGTCAGGTGCAGGAAGGAGGCATCGCTTTCATCGGCCTCCGCTACCAGGTAGCGCGAGCGCCCCAGCTGGGCGTTGGTGCCGGCGCTGTTGAGCTTGCCGCCAATCACGAAGGTCGGATCCAGGCCGCCCTCGCCCAGGATGGAGGCGATCAGGCTGGTGGTCGTGGTCTTGCCATGGGTTCCGGCCACCGCGATACCGTGGCGGTAGCGCATGATCTCAGCCAGCATCTCCGCCCGCGGCACCACGGGAACCCGGTTTTCCCGGGCCGTGACAATCTCGGGGTTGGATTCATCCACGGCGCTGGAGACCACGACCACGTCCGCGTCGGCACTGTTCTCGCCACGGTGCCCGATGGCCACGCGGATCCCCAGCCCACCCAGGTGCCGGGTCACGGCACTTTCACGGATGTCGGAGCCGGTGACCTCATAGCCCTGGTTGTGGAGTACTTCGGCGATCCCACTCATACCGGAACCGCCGATACCCACGAAGTGGATCCCGCGGATACGCCGCATCTCGGGCACGTCATGGACCATGGGACTGGTGTTACGCTCGGCCATGAGCCGCCTCCAGACAGTAATTGACAACACGTTCGGTGGCGTCCGGGACCGCCAGCTCACGGGCCCGCTCCGCCATGGTGCGCAGCGCCTCACGGTCTTCACCGAGGCGCAGGATTTCACGCGCCAGCCCCGCCGCATCCAGCTGGGACTGGGGCATCAGAAGAGCCGCCCCTGCGTCGCTGAGATGGCGTGCGTTGATCGTCTGATGGTCATCCACCGCGTGCGGGAAAGGCACCAGCACGGACCCCACGCCCACACAGGCGAGCTCCGCCAGCGTCAGGGCGCCCGCCCGGCACACCACCAGGTCGGCCCAGCTGTAGGCTTCGGCCATATCCCCGATAAAGGGCACCACGTCCGCCTGAACGCCCGCGTCCGCATAGGCCTTCCGGGTGCTTTCCAGATGATCCCGGCCACACTGATGGCGGATCTCCGGCTTTTGATCGGCCCCCAGCGACGCCAGTGCCTCCGGCACCACCTCATTGATGGCTCGGGCACCGCGACTGCCCCCGAGCACCAGCAGTTTCAGCTTCTGCCCGCGCCCGACACGTTCAGCCGGTTCCGCCAGACCCGTCAGGTCCTGGCGTACCGGGTTACCCGTGCAGCGGGTTACGGTTTTCCCGCCATAGGCACCGGGAAACGCCTCCAGCGTGATTTCGGCCATATGGGAAAGCCACTGGTTGGTCATGCCGGCAATCGCATTCTGTTCGTGGATCACCAGCGGCCGGCGCAACAGCCAGGCCGCAACACCGCCCGGCCCGGCCGCGAAGCCGCCCATGCCCAGCACGCAGTCAGGGCGGAAGCGGCGGACCACCGCAAGCGCCTGCCACAGGGCCCGCACCAGCTTCACGGGTGCCGCCAGGCGGGTAAGACCGCCCTTGCCCCGCAGCCCCGAAACCTCGATCAGGTAAAGGGGAATATCCATGCCACCGATCAGGTCCGCTTCCATACCGCCACTGGATCCCAGCCAGGCGACTTCATGGCCCTTCTCGCGGAGGGCCTCCGCAGTGGCCAGCGCCGGGAAAACGTGGCCGCCGGTGCCACCCGCCATGATCAGGAAACGCTGGCTCATGATGGCTCGCCCTCCTGCGCCCGCTGGTCTTCCACTTCCATCTGGACCCGCGCGATCACGCCAATGGTGACGCAGCTTACAATCAGGCTGGAGCCGCCATAGCTGACGAGCGGCAGCGTCAGGCCCTTGGTGGGCAGCAGCCCCGTGTTCACAGCCATGTTGATGTAGGCTTGGAGCGCGATCAGCAGGGTCAGGCCGTAGGCCAGGCAGGCCCCGAAAGTCATGCCGGCGTCCCGGGCCCGGCGCGCGATACGCAGGCCACTGAGAACGAGCACCGTGAATGTCACCAGGATGCCCAACGCGCCCAGCAGACCGAACTCCTCGGCAGCGATGGCAAAGATGAAATCCGTGTGGGCTTCCGGCAGGTAGAACAGTTTCTGGATCGAGTTGCCCAGGCCGGCGCCGGTCCATTCGCCGCGACCGAAGGCGATCAGCGCCTGGGTCAGCTGATAGCCGGAATTGAACTGGTCCTTCCAGGGATCGAGGTAGGCCACCAGGCGCTCGATCCGGTAAGGCTGACTGAACAGAGCCGCGGCGCCCAGGGCCAGCCCGGTCAGACTCACCACCAGGAAGCGGCCCAGCCCGACACCGCTGACGAAGATGACGCCAAAGGCAGCCGCCATCAGGACCACCACGGCACCGAAGTCCGGCTGAGCCAGGAGAAGCCCGCTGGCTGCCCCCAGTATGGCCAGTGGTTTGAGCACGCCGGGCCAGGTATCCACCACTTCCGCGTGGCGCCGGACCACATAGCCGGCCAGATAGACCACCAGCAGCCACTTGGCCGCCTCGGATACCTGAAGGTTCGCGGCGCCCAGTGAGATCCACCGGGTGCTGCCATTGACCGTGACCCCCAGCGGGGTGAGCACAAGGACCAGCAGCAGGAAGGCGCCGGCCAGCCACAGCCAGGCACCACGCAGCCACCACACCAGCGGAATATTGGCCGCAACCAGCCCCGCCAGACAGCCCAGAACCACATAGAGGCTCTGGCGCAGGACGAAGTGCAGCGGGTTGCCATGGTTCTGTGCCGCCACGTCCATGGATGCCGACCCGATCATGACAATGCCCAGTGTCAGCAGCACACCCGCGCTCAACAGCAGCGCCGTGAGTTCGCGCCGTGGTGCACGGATGGGCATGTGTCCCACAACCGCCGTCATAGCGCCTCCACGGCCCGGGCGAAGGCATCGCCACGGGCCTCATAGCTGCTGTACTGATCCAGGCTCGAGCACGCCGGGGAAAGCAATACCCGGTCCCCGGCGCATGCCTTATCCGCCGCGACCCTGACCGCTTCCTCCATGGTGCTGACGCGCGTACTGGCCACACGATCACCGAAAGCTTCTTCCAGGATCGGCGCGTCCTGACCCATGAGCACCAGATGACGGACCCGGTCGGTCACCGCCTCCACCAGAGGGGACAGATCCGCGCCCTTGGCATCGCCTCCGGCAATCAGCACCAGCTGGCCATCGGCGGGAGCCATGCTTTCGATCGCCGCACGGGTGGCGCCCACATTGGTGGCCTTGGAATCGTTCACCCAGAGCACCCCGTTGTGTTCCCGCAGGCTCTGGCTGCGGTGCGGCAGGCCCCGGAACCGGCGGGCTGCCGCCAGCATGGGCTTCATTGGCAGCCCGATGGCATTGCCCAGTGCCAGCGCTGCCAGCACATTGGCGATGTTGTGCATGCCCGCCACGGCCAGCTCGCTGGCGTGCATCAGGTTGTCCAGGCCATGGGTCAGCCAGAGACCGGTATCGTCCTCGCGGGTGCTGAAGACCCCGAGATCCACCCGGAAGAGGCCGAAGAAATGCGGCACCATGCCCTCGTTGAGCAGGGGCTGGCTCAGGGGGTCGTCCAGGTTCACCACGGCATTGCGCGCGCCCTGGAAGATCCGGTGCTTGGCCTGGAAGTAGCTCATCCGGTCCGGGTAGCGGTCCATGTGGTCATCGCTGACATTCAGGACGGTGGCCACCTCGGCTTTCAGGTCCGTGGTACGTTCCAGCTGGAAGCTGGAAACCTCCAGGATGTAGAGCGGCACATCCGGGGCGATAAGATCCAGTGCCGGCGTACCCAGATTGCCGCCAACCCCGGCGTTCACGCCGGCTTCCGCGGCCATTTCTCCGAGCAGCGTGGTCACCGTGCTCTTGCCGTTGGAGCCGGTGATGGCCACCACCGGTGCCTCTACCGCCTCGCGGAACAGGTCCAGGTCGCCGGAAATCCGCACGCCCGCCTCAGCAGCCGCCACGATCGCCGGCTCATCAAGGCTGACCCCGGGGCTGACGATGAGTTCGTCGAAGCTGCGGAACCAGTCCGGGTCGAATTCCCCGGCCGCCACTTCCACGTCCGGCCAGTGTGTCCGCACTTCATCAAGCCCGGGTGGCTGGGCACGGCTGTCCGCCACGGCCAGCTGACGGCCGAGTGCATGGCAATGACGCACGCACGAAAGGCCGGTGGCTCCCAGCCCAACGATCAGTGTGCGACGATCCGATGCGATCAGTGCCATGACTGTCTGCCCTACCTCAGCTTGAGGGTCGCGAGACCCACGAGTACGAGAATGACCGTGATGACCCAGAACCGCACGATCACGCGCGGCTCCGGCCATCCCTTCAATTCAAAATGATGATGCAGGGGCGCCATGCGGAAGACCCGTCGCCCGGTGAGCTTGAACGACGCCACCTGGACAATGACTGAGAGGGTCTCCACCACAAAGATGCCGCCCATGATGAACAGCACGATCTCCTGGCGGACGATGACCGCCAGCACCCCAAGGCCCGCGCCCAGCGCCAGGGAGCCCACATCCCCCATGAAGACCTGCGCGGGATAGGTGTTGAACCACAGAAAGCCCAGACCGGCCCCAACCAAGGCGCCACAGTAGACAAGCAGTTCGCCGGTGCCGGGCAGGTTCGGAATCTGCAGGTAATCCGCGAAATTGGCGTGGCCGGAGGCATAGGCAAAAATCCCCAGGGCGGCACCGACCATGACCGTCGGCATGATGGCCAGCCCGTCCAGCCCGTCAGTGAGGTTGACGGCGTTGCTGCTGCCAACGATCACCAGGTAGCTCAGCACCACAAAGGCAATCGGCCCCATCAGCAGGCCGAAGTCCTTGAAGAACGGCATGATCAGGGTGACCTCCTGGGGCAGAGTGGCAGTGGCGTAGAGAGCCACGGCGGCCAGGACCCCGGTCACCGACTGCCAGAAGTACTTCCAGCGCGCCGGCAGCCCTTTGGGGTTGCGCTCTACCACCTTGCGGTAGTCATCAACCCAGCCGATGGCGCCGAATGCCAGCGTCACGCCCAGCGTGATCCAGACATAGCGATTGGTCAGGTCCGACCACAGGAAGGTGCTCAGCGCCACCGCCACCAGGATGAGCGCACCGCCCATGGTGGGGGTGCCGGCCTTGCTCAGGTGTGTTTCAGGGCCGTCATCCCGAACCGCCTGGCCGATCTGGTACTGCGCCAGATGCCGGATCATGACGGGGCCGATGAGCAGCGACGTCAGCAGTGCCGTCAGCACGCCCATAATGCCCCGGAGCGTAATGTACTGGAACACGGCAAAGCCGCTGATGTACTGCGCCAGAAAATCAGTCAGCCAGACTAGCATGTGTCGTCGTTCCTCTCTCTGAAACGGGTAACCGCCCGGTCCATGCCCGCGCTGCGCGAGCCCTTGACCAGGATCGAGGCGGTCTCCCCCAGTTCGTCCCACACCCGGTCCGCCAGTGCTTCCGGGGCGTCGCCGGTATGGGTCCCGTCACCGAAACCGCCGGCGTAATCGCTGGCGTGGCTTCCGGTGACCATCAATTGCTCGATACCCAACTGTCGGGCCAGTTCCCCCAGGGCCCGGTGCTGGCTGGCGGCTTCCGAGCCCAGCTCCGCCATGTCCCCCAGCAGCGCGATACGCGGTGCCGGCATGGCGGCCAGGGTCCTCAGTGCGGCCGCCATGGAAGCCGGATTGGCGTTGTAGCTGTCGTCAAGAATGCGGATGCCGGACCGCAGCGTGATGGGCTCCAGCCGCCCGGAGACAGCCGGCGTTTTCGCCAGCCCCCGGGCGACCCGGTCCATATCCAACCCAAGACTGTGCGCCGCAGCCGCCACCAGAAGGGCATTGGCCACGTTATGCCGGCCGGGGATGGGCAGCCGGATGTCGGTGGCGCTCACGGCATCGCCGAGCAGGGTGAAGGCAATGCCGTCGCCATCCTCGAGGATGGCGTCCGCCCGGAAGCTGGCCTCCTGGCGCCCCTCCGCGGAGACACTGAGCACCCGGCGCATGCCGGCGCGTGCGCGCCATTCGTCAAAGGCGGCGTCGTCGTGGTTCAGGATGACGGTGCCCCCGGCACGCACGGAGTCAATGATCTCGCCCTTGGCGGAGATGATGTTCTCAAGGCTGCCAAAGCCTTCCAGGTGCGCCTCGCTGGCATTGGTGATGATGCCGACATCCGGCGCGGCCAGGGACCCGGTCCAGGCGATCTCGCCGAGCCCGCTGGCCCCCAGCTCCACAACCGCGTAATCCGCATCGGGCCCGAGCCGGAACAGCGTCAGCGGCGCACCGATCTCATTGTTCAGGTTGCCCTCGGTGGCCATCACCGGGCCGGCTTCCGCGAGCACCGTCTGCATCATCTGACGGGTGGTGGTCTTGCCGGAGCTGCCGGTAATCCCCACCAGTTTCCCCGCGAATTCGGAACGGTTGAGCCCGGCAAGGCGCCCCAGTGCGTAACGGCTGTCCCGCACCTGGATCACCGGCATGCTGGTGTCCACCTCCTTCTCGGCGATGATGGCGCAGGCCCCCGCCTTTTCGGCCTCGCGCACGAAGTCGTGACCGTCGAAGCGCTCACCGCTCAGGGCCACATAGAGAGCGCCCTTCGCCAGCGTGCGGGTATCAATGCCCACACGACTGAAGAACAGGTCCTCACCTCGCAGGGTGCCCTCAACCAGGGGGGTGATTTCCGCCAGGGAGAATGCCCGCATCATGCTGCTTCCCCTCCCTCACCGATCAGCCTGCGTACCACCCCGGCATCGCTGAAGGCGATACGGACGCCGGCACGCTCCTGGGTGGTTTCATGCCCTTTGCCCGCGATCAGCACCAGATCCGCCGGGTCCGCTTCACGAAAGGCGGTGGTGATGGCCTCGTCACGGTCATGGATGACCCGCACGCCAGCGGCATCCGCCATTCCGGAGACAATGCCCTCGACAATGGCCTCCGGGGCTTCGTCCCGTGGATTGTCATCCGTCAGAATCACATGATCCGCCAAGCGCGCCGCGACCTCGCCCATCGCCGGGCGTTTGCCCTGATCGCGATTGCCACCACAGCCGAAGACGCACCAGAGCTCGCCACTGGCATGGGGCCTGAGCGCTGTAAGCGCCTGTTCGAGTGCCGCTGCCGTATGGGCGTAGTCAATCACCAGTTTCAGGCCACTGGTCGCCGTATGGGGCTCGAGACGCCCCGGCGGCGCTTCCACCTCGCCAGCAGCGGCCTCGACCACCCCGGGCGGGACGCCCAGGGCCAGTGCCGTGGCGCTGGCAGCCGCCAGGTTCTCAATATTGAAATGGCCCATGAGGCGGGTCTTCAGTGACAGCCGTCCCAGACGGGTATCCAGGGTCGCGGCCATGCCATCAGACTCGGGCCGGGCATCGTGGATGCGGCATTCGAGCTGCTCCGCAGTGTGTCCGTAACGCCAAAGACGGGTCTCGGCCGGCAGCTGACCCGTCAGTTGCCGGCCGAACGCATCATCCGCATTCACGATGGCGATTTCCGGTTCGTGATCGTTGAACAGGCGCGCCTTGGCGGCGCCATAGGCGGCCATGTCGCTGTGGTAGTCCAGATGTTCCGGCGACAGATTAGTGAACACACCGGCATCAAACCGCACCCGGTCAACACGGCCCTGAACGAGGGCGTGGGATGAGACTTCCATGACCACCGCTTTCGCGCCCTGATCCAGGAAACGTGCAAGCAGATCATGGACCCGGGCCACATCCGGCGTTGTGTGACTGGCTTCTTCCCGGAATGCCCGGAAGGTGTAGCCGAGCGTTCCCATGGTGGCCGCGGGAATACCGCCGGCCTCCAGAATGGCCGCGATAAAGCCGGTAACGGAGGTTTTGCCGTTGGTACCGGTCACTCCGATCACGGTGAGATGGGCGGATGGATGGCCGTGGAAATAGTCCGCCAGGCCCGCGAGGCTGGCCGGCAGGTTGGCAACCGGCACCAGAACGGCGCCCTGGTACTCCCTGGGGGGGTCTCCGGCTCCGGCTTCCAGCAGGACCGCCGCCGCTCCCTTCGCCACGGCCTCATCCACATGCGCCCAGGCGTCTTCCCGGGAGCCGGCCAGCGCAATGAAGGCATCCCCCGGGCGAACACGCCGGCTATCAGCACTGAGGCCATGGACCCAGACATCCAGTACCGAGGGAATGGAAACCCGGTCCCTGAGAAGGTTCTTGAGACTGTGCGCGACGTGGCTCATCCCTGCCCTCCCTCAGCACCGCTGGATTCGTCGGCCATGGAAGCACCCCCGGAGGGGCTCACATTCAGCAGCCGCAACGCATCACCCATGATACGCCCAAAGATGGGCGCGGCCACTTCACCGCCGTAGTATTCGGTGCCCGAAGGCGCATCAACAGTGACCACGGTGACCACCTGCGGATCATCAACCGGACCCATGCCGGCGAACAGCGCCTTGTACTGGTCGGACTCATAGCCGCTGGCACCGACGAGGTGAACTGTCCCGGTCTTGCCCGCCAGGCGGTAGATGCCCTGGTCCGCGCGGGTCCCGGTACCGTCTTCCACAACACTGGCGAGCATCCCCCGAACCTGGCGTGCGGTCTCTTTCGACATGACCCGCTGGCCCTTCGGTGCCTTATCGTTTTTAAGCAGGGTCACGGGGTAACGGACGCCGCCATTGGCCAGGGTCATGTAAGCCTGCGCCATCTGCAGTGCGTTCACGCTCAGCCCATAGCCATAGGAAAGCGCTGCCACCTCCACCGGCCGCAGGTTCACGCTCGCCGGCAGTATGCCCACCGACTCCCCGGGAAAGCCGATGCCGGTGGACTGCCCGAAGCCCACGCCGTAGAACAGGTTCTGCAGCCGCTCTCCGGGAAGCTCGGAAGCGACGCGGCTGATGCCCACGTTGGAGGAACGGACGATGATGTCGGTAAGCGACAGCCGGCCGTAATCGCGCTGGTCCCGGATGGTGTAGGACCCCATCTGGCGGTACCCCGGGCTGGTGTTGATGACGGTTTCCGGGGTGAACTCGCCGGACTCAAGTGCTGCAGCGGCCGTAAAGGGTTTGACGGTCGACCCCGGTTCATACAGGTCGGTGATTGCCCGATTGCGGACACGGGCCGGATCCCGCTGCTCCGGATCATTCGGGTTGAGTCCCGGCTGGTTGGCCATTGCCAGGATCTCGCCACTGTCGGCATCCAGCATGACAACGGTGCCGCCGCGCGCGCCATGAGCCTCGACCGCCGCTTTGAGCTCACGGTAGGCGAGGTACTGGAGCCTGAGGTCGAGGCTCAGACTGAGATCGTTGCCAGGGTGGGCTTCCTTGATGGGGCCAAGATCCCGGACGGTGCGCCCGCGGTTGTCCCGAAGCACGCGCTGGCTGCCCTTCTCACCCGCGAGCCAGTGGTTGAACGAAAGTTCCAGCCCCTCCTGGCCCTGCTCATCAATATTGGTGAACCCGACCACGTGTGAAGCCACTTCCCCGGCCGGGTAATAGCGACGGTATTCACGCCGGCTGTAGACGCCGGGAACCCCCAGCTCCATGACTTCCCGCGCCAGAGCGGGCTGAACCTTGCGCCGCAGATAGAGGAATTCCCGCCCGCTGTTACTGGCAAGGCGCTCGCGCAGCTGTGTCACGTCCAGCTCAGCCACCCCTGCAAGGCGCGGGATCGCGGGATGATCCGGGGACAGCTCACCCGGGTTGGCCCAGAGGGTCTTCACCGGGGTGCTGATGGCCAGGGGCTCGCCGTGACGGTCGCGGATCACGCCGCGGTTGGCGTCAATGGGTTCAACACGGGCCGTGCGCTCCTCGCCCTGCTTGCGCAGGAATTCATGATCCAGCACCTGCAGCTCCACCAGCCGACCGGCGACGGCGACGGCGGAGCCCAGTACCGCAACGAGCACCAGCAGGTGCCGCCACGGTGCCATGGCCACGCGGTCGTGCCTGCGAGCGGTCTGTTGGTGTTTTTCTCCCGCCATGAATCTACCGCGTTGTCACGACTACAATGTCATCGCGGGCGGGAACCTTCATATCCAGTTCCCGCGCCGCGCGCCCTTCCACATGGCTGTGCGCGCTGAGCGCACTCTGTTCCAGCAGCAGCTGTGTCCACTGCCGCTGATAGGCATCCCGCTCATCCCGGAGGTCATTGAGGGTGCCGTACAGGGACCGGTTGAGGTGGGACGCATGCACCACCGCCAGTGCCGAAACCGTCAGCACCAGCAGCATCAGCAGCGTCACCAGCACCCTGGCGTCCCAGAGCCCCCGGAATATGCGACCGGAAATACGCGCCGCTGCGTCCAGCACTTCCCGCCAGCGCAGCGCCCTCCCTCCGGTCTCTGATCTGACAGCTGTTGCACCCATGCTCAGGCCTCCCCCGCGCTGCTGCGCTCGAGCACACGCATCACTGCGCTGCGTGCACGCACATTCACGCTGCGCTCGGCCTCCGATGCCTGCACGGCACGGCCAATCGTCCGGAACCCGGTCTCTTCCATCTCGGCCGTCACCGGCACGCCACGCGGCAGTTTCGGCCCCCGGCTGAGGTCTCGCATGAAACGCTTCACGCGGCGGTCCTCCAGCGAATGGAAACTGATCACCACAAGCCGCCCTCCTGGAGCGAGGTGGTCCACCGCCTGACGGAGTGCTTCGTCCAGCTGCGGCAGCTCCTCATTCACCCGGATACGAATCGCCTGGAACGAGCGGGTCGCCGGGTGCTTGTAACGGTCCTCGAAGGGCACCGCTTCACGGATCAGCTCGGCCAGCTGCGTAGTACGGGTAACCGGCTGTTCCTGCCGGGCCTCTACAATGCGGCGGGCGATCCGCTTCGCGAACCGCTCTTCACCGTAGTCACGCAGGACCCGCGCAATCTCCTTCTCATCCTCATGCGCCAACCAGTCGGCAGCACTCTGGCCCGCGTCCGGATCCATGCGCATATCCAGCGGGCCATCGTGACGGAAACTGAAGCCACGCTCCGGCTCATCCAGCTGCGGGGAGGAGACCCCCAGGTCGAGAAGGACCCCATCCACCCAGGACCAGCCGGCTTCATTCAGGAGTCCGGCCAGGCTGCCGAAATCACCGCGCTGCACGCTGACCCGGGGATCCTCATCCGCCAGTTCCCTGGCCACTCGGACCGCCTCGGGATCGCGGTCCAGAACCAGGAGCCGGCCGTTGTCGTCCAGCTGCTCCAGGATGGCCCGACTGTGGCCGCCCCGGCCGAAGGTCGCATCCACATACCGGCCCGCCGGCGTGGTCACCAACGCATCAACGGCTTCCTGCTGCAGTACGGACTCATGAGCCATGGCCATTTCTCCAGCCCCCGCTAAAGCGACAGGGACTTCATCTCTTCCGGGATTTCCTCATCGCCGTCATCCTCCTCAAGCCAGGCCATCCAGCGTTCCTCGCTCCAGAGTTCCAGCTTGCGGCCCTGGCCGACCAGGTAGAGTTTCTTCTCCAGGCCGGCGTAATCACGCAGTGGCTGCGGCACCAGAATCCGGCCCGCACCATCCAGCTCCAGTGGTGTGGCATAACCAATAAGCAGCCGCTGAGTGCGGCGCACCGCCTTGTTGAAGCTCGGCAACGCCTCGATCTTGGGCAGAATCTCTTCCCACTGCGGCTCGGGGTAGACCAGCAGGCAGCGTTCCTCGGTGTGGGCGGTCAGCACAATTCGGCCACCACAGAGGGTCTCGAGGTCCTCGCGCACGCGAGCGGGGATCGCCAGGCGCCCCTTGGCGTCCATATTGATCGCATGACTGCCGAGAAAATTCGTCATGGTCGATTCGCTACCCCGATTCGGTGGCCCGGATCACCAACTGACCCAATGCCACCACTCAAAACCCACAAGACACCACTTGATGCCACTTTTTACCACTTGGCGACACTATAAGAAGACTCCCAGGGCAATGCAAGAAAACCCAGGCCGCTTGGATCAGGGAAAAATGCCGTTGTGCCAGTGATTTAGAGGAATAAGCGATGAACGCAAGGTAACACGCGGGCAACAAATGCCGCCTTTTCAGAAACCTGGAGAAAACTCCAAGAACTCACGTCAAGGTCAAGACTTTTTTGTTATAAGAGAGGATCTTTAAAAAAGGATCGGAATAGAGAGGGTGGCCCGCGCTTCCCTGTGGGAAGCTACGGGCCTGTTCGAGTCCACCTGTAAGCCGGGTTCTGTCGCGTGCAGTCATTCCTCTGGGATCTGCGTCGCCGCAGACCTCGAGCAGCCTACCCGAGTCCGGTGCGGGCCACACCTCTGGACTCCTATTTGGCCTTGCTCCGAGTGGGGTTTACCGTCGCCGTGGACTGTTGCCAGCCACGCGGTGCGCTCTTACCGCACCTTTTCAACCTTGCCGGCGACCCGTGGGCCGCTTAGGCGGTTTCCTTTCTGCTGCACTTTCCGTCGGCTCGCGCCGCCCAGGCGTTACCTGGCACTCCGCCCTGTGGAGCCCGGACTTTCCTCCATCCCCGTACGAGCCGGGAACAGCGACTGCATAGCGGACTCATCTCGAAAATTAACGGCTTCCGCGGCGTTTTACAAGGGCTTTATTCCCGGCCCTGCAGCGCCAGGGCCCGCTGATAGAGTCCGCTGCGCCCCTGCCCCGTGATCCGGGCAGCCATGCGGGCGGCATCACTGACACTGAGTCGCGTCATCAGCTGCGTGAGCAGATGATCCGCCTCCACATCCAGGCCGGTTGTCGCCACCTCAGCTCCCGCAACCATAAGCACGAACTCACCTTTTGACGGAATCGTGCCATCCGCGACCTGCTCTGCAAGTTCCGCCAGCGTGCCCTGAACCGACTGTTCGTGAGCCTTGGTGAGCTCGCGGGCTACCACCGCGACACGGGCATCGCCGAAAGCGGCGGCCATATCCGCAAGTGCGCCCGCCACCCGGCGAGGAGATTCATAGAACACCATGGTTCGGGTTTCCCGGCCCAGGGCCTCGAGCGCCCGCCTGCGTGCCCCCGCTTTCGCGGGCAGAAAGCCTTCAAACACGAACCGGTCCGTGGGCAGCCCCGCCACCGCCAGTGCCGCCGTTACAGCGCTGGCGCCAGGAATCGTGACCAGTGGCAGCCCCTGCTCCCGTGCCGCCCTGACCAGGGCGAAGCCCGGATCAGAAATCAACGGCGTCCCGGCATCAGAGACCAGCGCCAGCATTTCGCCACCGCGCAGCCATTCCAGTACCTGGGCAAGCTGACGATCCTCATTGTGTTCGTGGAGCGGAGTCAGTGTCTTGTGCAGATCCAGATGCTCAAGAAGCCGCCGGGTCTGGCGGGTATCCTCGGCCAGTACCCGATCCACCCCTGACAGCACCCAGGCTGCGCGCGTACTTATATCTGCGAGATTGCCAATGGGCGTCGCCACGACATAGAGGGTGCCTTTCTGTAAAGTCTCGGCCATGCTCAGACTGCCATTACCTGTTAGAATCGCCGGATTCCAATGAAGCCGAATCACCTGCAACAACACCAGCCGAGACGCCCATGACAATCCGTTTGCCGGTCCTGACTGTTTTCCTGCTGCTGTTCGTTGCCGGCTGTGCCGTGGAGCCTGTCTCCACTCCCGAGCAGCAGCCCACCACCATCCAGGGCCTGCTCAGTGGCGCAGCGGATACCAATGATGCCAGCCTTCGCCGACAATATCAGCTCAAGGCAGCCGAAATGCTGCAGGCTGACGGGGAATACGCGACCGCACGCTCACTTCTGGATGCGATGGATCCGGATCAACTCGACGACGAGCTCCGGGACCGTTACCTGTGGCTGAGCAGCCGTGATGCCGTTGAGCGCGGCGACGCGGACGCAGCCCAGGCGCTGGCTGACCAGCTGGATCCGGAGCTGCCACTGCGGCTGCCCGCGGAACAGCGCGCCAGCGTCTTTGACTCGGTTGCCGGCGTCTATGAGCTGGCGGAGCGCCACCTGCCCGCGACCCAGACCCTCATCCTCTGGGGCGGCAGTGACGCGCGCCAGCCGGATATGCTCAATGAGCGCATCTGGAGTTCACTGCGCGAGGTTCCCCGGGCGGAGCTGGAGCCGGTTGCCGAGCGCAGCTCGGATTACCTGGCGCGTGGCTGGCTGGAACTCGCCCTGGCGCTGGCGGCCCATGACCAGCATGAGGTCGAAGCCCGCTCAGAGGCCATCCGTAACTGGAAGAGGGCATGGCCCGACCACGATGCCGCGACCCCTTTCCCGGGAGAGCTGGCGCTACTGCGCGATTTTGATGAACTGCGTCCGGAGTCAGTCGCGCTGGCACTGCCTCTGAGCGGCCCTCTTGCCGGCGCGGGCGAAGCCGTTCGTGAAGGGTTCCTCGCCGCCTATTATCAGGATCTTGCCGACCCTGAGCGTACCACGCCCGCCATTACCCTCCATGACACCCACGCCAGCACTTTCAGCGGCATTTATGGGGAGCTGCTCGAGACGGATCCGGACCTTGTGGTGGGGCCGCTCAGCAAGGAAGGTGTTCAGGAACTGACCTCCCTGCCGGCGTTGACTGTTCCCGTGCTGGCGCTGAACTATCATCGCGAGGCGCTGATCACACCGGAAAACCTGTTCCAGTTCGGACTCGGCAGCGAGGATGAGATGCGGGCAATCGCACGCCGCCTGGAACAGGACGGCCACAGTAACGTGCTTGCTTTCCTGCCCGAAGGCGACTGGGGCGAGCGGATGGAGAAGGCCCTGCGCCGGGCAGCCGACGAGCAGGCCATCACCCTGCTTGAGACCATCCAGTACGCCGGGGACAGCAACCTTAACCAGGTCGTGGCAGAGGGGTTCAATATCAACCAGAGCCGCCGACGCGCCAATGCCCTGATGCGACTGACCGGGACCAGCATGCGCTTCGAGCCACGGCGCCGTCAGGACATGGATGCGATCGTTCTGCTGGCATCTCCGGAGAACGCGCGCCAGCTCAACCCGCTGTTTTCCTTCTATTACGGAAGCGACCTCCCGGTTTACGGCAGTTCCCTGCTGTATCGTGGCTCCCCGGACCCGGCAAGGGACAGCGATCTGGCTGGTATCCGGTTCACCGATATCCCCTGGGTTCTGCGCGATGCTCCGCCCGAGCGCGACATCCTGCAGTCGCTGTTTCCCGCCCTTGGGGACAACTACGACCGCCTGTTCGCCCTTGGCTTCGACAGTTACCGCCTGAGCCATCAGATCCAGCTTCTGCGTGGAATCGAGGCCTACCGATATCAGGGGGTTACCGGCATGATCCGCAACAGCGGCAATGGCAGCTTCCAGCGCACACCCGATTGGGCGGTGTTTCGCAGGGGGGAACCCGAACCGCTTCCGGATACGGAAAAAGGATCTGGCGGCGCCACTGAACACCAGTAGCAAAAAACGGGAGAGACAGGGATGGATACACGCAGCCAGGGACGGGATGCGGAAACAGCAGCGGCGGACTATCTGGAGTCCCGGCGTCTACGCATTCTGGAACGCAACTTCAACTGCCGCGCCGGTGAGATTGACCTGATCGGGCATGACGGGGAATCGCTTGTTTTCATAGAGGTCCGTGCCCGCCAGGAAGACGCACTCGTGGACGGAGCCGCCTCCGTGGATGAGCGCAAGCGGCGCAAGCTGATCAGGGCGGCCCGCTTCTACCTGCACCGTAACGGACTGAACGACTGTTTCTGCCGTTTTGACATGCTCGCGGTCACGATTACCCGGGACCACCGTTATGAGTTCGATTGGATCACCAATGCCTTTGATGCAACGCCATGAATGACACGGAACAGCGTTTCAACCAGCACATTGCCACCCACATGGAATGCCTCGGTGAGACGGCCGGCATCGTCGCGCCCGTTCTGGGTCAAGCCGCCGGGGCCATAGTGGAAACCCTGCTCAGTGAACGCCAGGTCCTGGTGTGCGGCAGCGGCAAAGCCAACGCCTTCGCCCAGTATTTCGCCAGCTGCATGCTCGCCTATCACGAGACGGAGCGGCCGGCACTGCCAGTACTGAACCTGGGGGCGGATGCCACAACGCTGGCCGCAATCGGTCTCAGCAACCGGATCCAGGAAGTGTTTTCACGGCAGATCCAGGCGCTCGGACATGAAGGGGATTCACTGCTTCTTCTGACCGATGACGGCAACCGTTCCAGCCTGATCCAGGCTCTACAGGCCGCCCACGATCGGGGCATCAGGGTCATCGCGGTAACCGCTCGCTCGGAGGCCGACATCCACGCCCTCTTCCATGAAGACGATATCGATATCACGCTTCCGGATGTGGGAACAGCCTGCACCGCCGAACTGATGGTAGTGATCCTCAATACGCTCTGTGCTGAAATCGAGGCCCACCTGTTCAGCGACGGCTGACTTTCCGGCTACTTCACAACCTTGAGATTCGGGCGCTTCGAACCGGATTCCCCGGCACTGTCGCCTTCATCTGATTGATCTGCGGAGTCGCCCGAAAGCCCGTCCGGCGGCTCGGGATCACCGGGTTCCTGCCCAAAGACCATACCCTGCCCGTTCTCCCGGGCATAGATGGCCATGACCGCATAGACGGGTACATACACACTCACCGGCACACCACCGAAGCGTGCCGTGAAGGAAACGGCGTCATCACCCAGCATCAGCTCCTTGACCGCGGACGGACTGATATTGAGCACGATCTGGCCGTTGGAGACGTAATCTGCCGGAACCTGGACACCGTTCATACCCGCATCAACAACCAGATGCGGTGTCGTGTCATTATCCAGAACCCATTCATTGAGCGCCCGGATCAGATAGGGTCGGCTCGATTTCATTAGTCACTCCCCGTCTGCCTGATCCCGGGGATCAGGTTCGCATGTCCTCTTCCGCGTCGGACAGGCTGGCCTTGAAACCCCGACGCTCGAAAAGCCGATCCATGTACTGTTCCAGCGGCTTGATGCCCTTTTCCGGCAGTTCAACCCCCAGCACTGGCAGGCGCCAGAGCAGCGGTCCGATGCAGCAGTCCGCCATGGTGAACTCCTCACTGAGGAAGAACGGCATCTCCTGGAACAGCGGTGCCGAGGCCACCAGACTTTCCCTCAGCTCCTTCCGGGCCTGGTCGGCATCCTTAGCACTTCCCGCCTCAATCCGATCCACCAGGGAACACCAGTCGCGCCCCACACGCCACATCATCAGCCGGCTCTGGGCCCGCGCCACTGGATAGACCGGAAGCAGCGGCGGATGCGGGAAGCGCTCGTCCAGGTACTCCATCATGATGTTGGGCTCATAGAGCACCAGATCCCTATCCACCAGCGTCGGCAGCGCGTTATAGGGATTCAGGTCGGCAAGCTCCGCGGGCGGATTGGAGGGGTCGACATTGACCACGTCAACGGTCACCCCTTTCTCCGCCAGGACAATCCTCACCCGGTGGCTGTAATGGCTCTGCGGGTCGGAAAAGAAGGTCATTGAGGACCGTTTGGTCACAGCCGCCATAGTATTACCCCATGATATCGCTGATCGGAAAGAAGGGACTGAACGCGGATGGCCCGGTACGACGTACCGGGCACTGGAGGCGGGATTATACCGGACTCCCTCAGTGGATGTCTTTCCAGTATTCGCGGTTCAGCAGGTACGCGAAGATGAAGAAGACACCGATGAAGATCAGCACGTAAACGCCAATGCGCTTGCGATCCATCTGGGCCGGCTCGCCAAGATAGACCAGAAAATTGGTCAGGTCGTACATGGCCCGGTCGAATTCCTCCGGTTCCATGCTGCCCTCAATCGCCCAGTCATCGCAGATCTCATCCCCAACCACTTCGCCAGTGGAGGGATCCACTTCGGCTTCCTCGCCAAAATGGGGTGGCTCGGCGCAGAGCCCGCCTTGATTGACCATTACATGAGGCATGCCCACGTTGTCGAACACCGCGTTGTTCACGCCATGGGGCCGAGTGTCGTCCTCGTAAAAGGCACGCAGGTACGAGTAAAGCCAATCCGGCCCATTAACGCGCGCAGTCAGCGTCAGATCCGGCGGAGCGTTGCCGAACCAGGACTCGGCATCCTCCTCGGGCATGCCGATTTTCATCAGTTGACCGAAACGCGCATCCGTAAAGATCAGGTTCTTTTCATACAGTTCCTGCGGAATCCCGAGATCCTTGGCCACCCGCTTGTAACGGGAGAACTCCGCCGAGTGACACCCCATACAGTTGTTAGTAAAGATCTGGGCACCACGCTGGAGCGAGGCCTGATCACTCAGGTCCGGCTCCATGCTGTCGAGGTTGCCACCACCGCCACCGGCCGCCGCAGCGACGACCGGCATGCACATAACCACTATTACAGTCAGAAGCTGTTTCATTTGGTAGTCACCCTCTCCGGAACCGGTTTTGTGGACTCCATCCGCGTGTAGAACGGCATCAGAATGAAGTAACCGAAGTAGACGGCTGTGCCGATCTGCGCAAGCATCGTCTTGATCGGCGTTGCCGGCTCAGCACCCAGATAGCCGAGCATCACGAAGCTGACCGCGAACAGTGCCAGAGCGCCGCGACTGAACCACCCCTTGTAGCGCATCGAGCGTACCGGACTACGGTCGAGCCAGGGCAGCACGAAGAGGATGGCAATGGCAGCCCCCATCACGACAACACCCCAGAACTGCGAGGAGAGACCAAACAGATTGAAGGTGATCGCCCGCAGCATCGCGTAGAAGGGTGTGAAGTACCACACCGGCGCGATGTGATCCGGCGTCTGCAGCGGATCGGCTTCCTGGAAGTTGGGCTTCTCAATGAAGTAGCCACCCATTTCCGGGAAATAGAAGACAATAATGGCAAACACCGCCAGGAAGACCGCGATCGGCACCAGGTCATGCACTGTGTAATAGGGATGGAACGGGATACCGTCTTTCGGCTTGCCGTCTGCATCCTTATTCTTCTTGATGTCGATGCCATCCGGGTTATTGGACCCGACCTCGTGCAGAGCAAGGATGTGCAGAACCACCAGCCCGAGGAGCACAATCGGCAGCGCCACCACGTGCAGCGCGAAGAAACGGTTAAGGGTTGCGCCCGAGATCAGGTAGTCACCCCGAATCCACAGCGCGAGGTCCTCGCCGATGCCGGGAATGGCACTGAACAGGTTGATGATGACCTGAGCACCCCAGTAGGACATCTGCCCCCAGGGCAGCACGTAGCCCATGAACGCTTCCGCCATGAGGATCAGGTAGATCGCCATGCCGAAGATCCAGATCAGCTCACGCGGCTTCTGGTAGGAGCCATACATCAGGGCCCGGAACATATGGAGGTAGACCACCAGGAAGAACATCGACGCACCGGTGGAATGCATGTAGCGCAGCAGCCAGCCGTATTCCACATCCCGCATGATGTACTCAACCGAGGCGAACGCACCCTCGGCCGTCGGCGTGTACATCATGGTCAGCCAGATGCCGGTCAGAAGCTGGTTGACCAGCACCAGCATCGACAGAACACCAAAGACGTACCAGATGTTGAAGTTCTTGGGGGCGTAGTACTTGCTCATGTGGCGCTCGAAAGCGTCCACAACGGGGAGCCGTTCGTCGACCCACTGAATCAGTTTATTCATGCTGCATCCTCCGGATCCAGGCCAATGGCGATGGTCTGACCGTCATCCTCAAAGCGGTACGGCGGAATCTCGAGATTGGTCGGTGCGGGCACCCCCGAGAAAACCCGACCCGCGAGATCGAACTTGGATCCGTGGCAGGCGCAGAAGAAACCGCCGGGCCAGTCGTCTCCGAGCCCCTGGGCGCCTTCCGTAGGCCTGAAGCTGGGCGAGCAGCCCAGATGGGTGCAAATGCCAATCACAACCAGGAACTCTGGTTTGATCGAGCGGGCATGCCCTTCGATATAAGCGGGTTGCTGGGGTTCTTCGGATTCGGGATCATCCAGGCGGTCGGATATCCCGTCGAGTCTTTCCAGCATTTCATCTGAACGCCTTACGACCCAGACGGGTTTCCCGCGCCACTCAACGGTTACCCGCTCACCAACGTCGATCTTCGATGCATCCACCCTGCGTGGCGCCCCAGCTGCCTCAGCTTTGGCACTGGGCCACCAGGAACTGACAAACGGCACCGCGGCTCCAACAGCCCCGACGCCACCAACAACCGTCGTTGCGCCCACCAGAAAGCGCCGCCGACCGTGGTTCACGTCGCCATTGTTCATACTGGCCTTCTCCCATTAAGCATTCGCGTGCCGAGGCGGTCATTCGACACACTCGGTTGGCTCCTGATTCGGTCGCGATCAACCTGCATCAAAACGACCAAATGTTATTTAAATCAGTCACCGCTTACAAGTTTGCAACCTTCCACTACCCGACACAAAAAGGCCCGATCTGCAAATCGGGCCTTCCGGGGCTGCCGCCGGAGGCGGCTTAGCGCTTGGAGTACTGCGGCCGCTTGCGAGCCTTGCGGAGGCCGACCTTCTTACGCTCAACCGCGCGATCATCACGCGTGACGTAGCCGGCACGGCGCAGTGCGGGGCGCAGCGTCTCATCATAGTCCATCAGCGCACGCGTCAGGCCATGGCGGACCGCCCCCGCCTGACCACTGGAACCACCACCGCTGACGGTGATCTTGATATCGAACCGGTTTTCAGCGTCGGCAACCACCAGGGGCTGCTTGACGATCATCCGGAGGGTATCACGACCGAAGAAGTGTTCCAGGGACTGCCCGTTGACTTCGATGTTACCGCTGCCGGGCTTGATAAAGACCCGCGCGGAAGACATCTTGCGACGACCGGTACCGTAGTTATAAGTAGCTGACATAATCGCCTTCCGTTTAAATCTCGAGTTGCTGGGGCTGCTGTGCGGCGTGCGGATGCTCGTCGCCGGCATAGACCTTGAGCTTCCGGTACATGGCACGACCCAGCGGACCACGCGGCAGCATGCCCTTCACTGAGTACTCGATGACACGTTCGGGATGACGCTGGATCATCTCCTCGAAGTTCATCGAACGCAGCCCACCCGGATAGCCGGTATGGCGATAGTAGTGCTTCTGCGTGCTTTTTCTGCCAGTCACGCGCACTTTCTCCGCATTGATAACCACGATGTAGTCACCCGTGTCCACATGGGGGGTATATTCCGGTTTATGCTTGCCCCGAAGACGACGGGCAATTTCCGTTGAAAGACGCCCCAGCGTCTTGTCAGCCGCGTCCACCACGAACCAGTCGCGTGTAACGCTTTCCGGTTTTGCACTCTGAGTTTTCATGAATCCCGCCTTGAATCAATAAGCCATGACGTCACGTCCTGCGAGGGCCGCGACGTGTAATCACAACCAGGTATCGAACGGGTCCGCATCGGGGCTGGGCTGCGGATCCCGCCAAAAGCCAGGTGCGGCATTATACCGGAGCGCCCCGCTTCTGCAAACCCTCTGTATCCAGTCGCTGCATGAACAGCCGCCGGGTATTGTCCCGGATAGCCGCCACAATCGCCGCCCGGGGTTCTTCCCGGAGGCCACAGAGGGTATCCAGCACCCAGGGCAGATTGAGCGGCGTATTGCTGTCTCTGGGCACCCCATGGGGTGGCAGGCCCGGCGCATCCGTCTCCAGCACCAGCGCTTCCAGAGGCAACTGCGCCATGACACGGCGCACCCTGCGGGCCCGCGGGTGCGTGATGATACCGCTGACACCGACAAACCCGCCCTGACGGACCAGCGCTTGGGCCTGCTCCAGGGAGCCACTGAAACCGTGCATCAGGAACGGGGGCGTGAACCGGATCCGGCGCAGCAATGCCAGCACTGTATCGTGGGTTCCCACACTGTGGATCAGCAACGGCCGATCATGGCGCCCGGCCAACCGGATCTGGGCCTCAAACACCCCTTGTTGCTGGTCCAGTGCCGGCCCCTGTTTCCGGTCCAGCCCGCACTCACCCACCGCCACAAGCTCACCGTTGGCAGTCAGGTGCCGGTCCAGCTGCTCCAGGCTGTCGTCTCCGAAGCCATCCGCCCACCAGGGATGAAGACCTGCTGCCGGGGCCAGCATGGGGTGGATGCGCGCCAGCTCCAAGATCTTCTCCCAGCCTTCCGGCACCGTACCGGGCACCACGATCCTGCGTATCCCGCTTTCGGCGCACTCGGCCAGAAGCTGTTCGCGCCCCGCGTCAAACCGGGGGAAATCGATGTGGCAGTGGGCATCGATCAGCCCCGGCGCGGGCGTTTCACCGCTCCTTGGTCTTGTGGAAGGACACATCCGGGTAACGCTCCTGCGCCAGCTGGAGATTGACCATGGTGGGCGCGATGTAGGTCAGGTTATCGCTGCCATCCAGGGCCAGATTCTCCTGATTCTTGCGCTCAAATTCTTCCAGTTTTTTCGGGTCATCGCAGGTGATCCAGCGCGCCGTCGCCACGTTGATGGGCTCATAGACGGCATCGACCCCGTACTCGTTCTTCAGCCGGGTCACAACCACGTCGAACTGGAGCGTGCCCACCGCACCCACGATCAGGTCATTGTTGCGCACCGGCCGGAATACCTGCACGGCGCCCTCCTCGGAGAGCTGGATCAGGCCCTTCTGGAGCTGCTTCGCCTTCATCGGGTCGCGCAGCTGGATACGGCGGAACAGTTCCGGCGCAAAATTGGGAATGCCCGTGAAGCGATCCTTCTCGCCCTCGGTGAAGGTATCCCCCAGCTGGATGGTGCCGTGGTTGTGCAGCCCGATGATATCCCCGGCAACGGCCTCCTCGGCGCGTTCCCGGTCACCGGCCATGAAGGTCAGTGCATCGCTGATGCGCACATCCTTGCCGATCCGCACATGATGGATCTTCATACCCTGCTGATAACGGCCCGAGACGATCCTGAGGAAGGCGATCCGGTCACGGTGCCGGGGGTCCATGTTTGCCTGGATCTTGAACACAAAACCGGAAAACTTCTCCTCGGTAGCCTCAACCGGGCGCTGGGTGAGCTCCCGGGTCTGGGGCGATGGCGCCCACTCGACCAGCCCATCAAGCATATGATCCACGCCGAAATTCCCCAGCGCCGTACCGAAGTAAACCGGGGTGAGCTCACCGCGCAGAAACCTATCCAGATCGAACTCGTGAGAGGCACCCTTGACCAGTTCGATTTCCTCGCGCAGCTCCTCCGCGTACGTCCCGATCGCCTCATCCAGTTCCGGGTTGTCCAGCCCCTTGATCACGCGACTGTCCTGGATGCGGTGCCCCTGGCCGGATTGATACAGGATCACCTCGTCCCGGAGCAGGTGATAGACACCCTGGAACTGCTTACCCATGCCGATGGGCCAGGTGATAGGGGCGCAGGCGATGCTGAGCACATCCTCGACCTCGTCCATGAGTTCCACCGGATCCCGTACGTCCCGATCCAGTTTGTTCATGAAGGTCAGGATCGGTGTGTCCCGGAGGCGGGTAACCTCCATCAGTTTAATGGTCCGCTCCTCCACGCCCTTGGCCGCATCGATCACCATGAGACAGGAGTCCACAGCGGTAAGCGTACGATAGGTATCCTCGGAGAAGTCCGCATGCCCCGGGGTATCGAGCAGATTCACCAGGCTGTCCTGATATGGGAACTGCATGACGGAGGTGGTCACGGAGATCCCCCGCTGTTTCTCCATCTCCATCCAGTCGGACTTGGCATGCTGCCCGGACTTTTTGCCCTTGACGGTCCCCGCGCTCTGCAGCGCATTGCCGAACAGCAGGACCTTCTCGGTGATGGTGGTCTTACCCGCGTCCGGGTGGGAAATGATCGCAAAAGTGCGGCGTTTACGGACTTCTTCGGTGAAATCGCTCATGGCGTCGGGTCTGCTCTCTCTCTGGTACGCTCCGGCGAAAGGACGGCGATTGTAGCAGTTCAGGCGTTGCCGGTACGAACCGGCGAAAGCCTCAGCGACATGATTCGCGCCGCCTCGGTCCCCTCGGCTGTACGGTAGTAGCCGGGGCGGCTCCCCTGGTCCTCAAACCCTTCACTGGCATAGAGGCGCAGGGCCGCCTGGTTGGACTCACGCACTTCCAGCGTGAGCGTTGCCATGCCCTCGCGCTGCATGGTGGCAAGCCAGTACCGCAAAAGGCAGCGGCCGATTCCCTGCTGCTGGAACTGCCCATGGACGCACAGGTTCATCAGGTGCCCTTCGTCCAGCAGACGCCAGTCCACGATGAACCCCACGAGGGCATCGCCATACCAGGCACCATGGAACCGGTATTCCGCGCCCATACAGGTCAGGTACTGCCCCTGGGTCCAGGGATGGCGGGAGGCGGTCTCCTCCAGAGCCATCATCCCGGAAAGGTCGGTCTCATCCAGTGCGGTCATTGCCAGCTGACTCTGATCCAGACGCACATCATGCATGCCGTGGGTCATCGGTTCTGGTCCTGCTGCACCAGGGGCTTCATATGCTCCCAGAGCGCACGCTTGGCGGCCGGTGCCGCCAGAAGCTCACCGAGTGTCTGCTCCGACGACAGCACCACGGTGCGCCCTTTCGAAGACAGCGTGGAGCCCATGGCAGCCCTCACCTCCTCGCCAAGGAGGATCCACCGCCCTGAGATCGAATTACCCATCAGGCGTTCCAGCACATACTCAAACGTGGCGTCATCACTGCCGGGGAGTTCAGGATTATCGAACGGTGGCCAGCGGAAAAGGGTGGCTTCATCCGGCACGACCTCGTCCAGGGCACGCAGGATATTGAGACCGAGCCTGTTCGCGAGCTCATACGAGAGCTCCCCGGCGGCCGAGGCGGCGAGACTGAAGTGCCCCCCATGCCAGACCATGGCACTGAACGCCTGCTGACCCGCAACGGAGGCGGGACCAGCCTCTTCCTCAGCCGTCTCCTCAACAGCAGGCTCCGCCGGTTGCGCATCGTCACCGGAACCCAGTGCTTCCCGGACTGCATCCAGGGAAACACCCTGCCCCTCAGGCACAGGTCGGGGAGGCTGGCGAACACCGCCTTTCGCGACCACAGGTTTATCCGGCTGCGCCGGCACCACGGGCTCAGACGGACACTCCGGAGATGGTGCCGCACCCGGCAGGGGCCAGCGGGCACACCAGGGCTCAATCCCCAGGGCGGTCAGGTAATAGCGGCGCAGACGTTCATCCATGGGGGCATTATCACACACAAAAAAAAGCCCCGCACGGCGGGGCCGGCGGGGCTTTGGGCGTAAGAGCCTGACGATGACCTACTCTCACATGGGATCTCCCACACTA
>JBNJDI010000008.1:0-40688 GCA_051744725.1 Pseudomonadota bacterium
TGCCGGGCGCGAGCCTGCTCCAGGGCCGCCGGGAGACTGGCCTGGCTCATCGCGACCCGGGCACAGGCGGTATCCAGAAGCGCCACCGCCTTGTCCGGAAGCTGGCGCCCGGGAAGGTAACGGGTCGAGAGCCGGACGGTGGCCCCCAGAGCCGCGTCGGTCACGGCCACGTCGTGGTGGGCTTCCAGGGTCGGGGCCAGCCCCCGCAGGATCCGCGTGGCGGTCTCCTCATCCGGCTCATCCACGGGAACCACCTGGAAGCGCCGGGTCAGGGCCGCATCCTTTTCGAAGTACTTCTTGTATTCGGACCAGGTGGTGGCCGCAATGGTGCGCAGCTCGCCCCGCGCCAGGGCCGGCTTCAGGAGATTGGCGGCGTCATTCTGGCCCGCCTGGTTACCGGCACCGATCATGTTGTGGGCTTCGTCGATGAACAGGATCACCGGCTGGGTGGCCGCCTTCACCTCATCTATCACGCCCTTCAGGCGGTTCTCGAACTCGCCCTTCACACCGGCCCCCGCCTGGAGCAACGCGAGATCCAGGGTCAGAAGCCGTGCCCGCGCCAGTGCCTCCGGGACCTCGCCGTCGGCGATGCGCCGCGCCAGACCCTCAACCACGGCGGTCTTGCCCACGCCGGCCTCGCCGGTGAGGATCGGGTTGTTCTGGCGCCGGCGGGTCAGGATGTCGATCATCTGGCGGATTTCGTCATCACGCCCCAGGACCGGATCAATCTCGCCGGCCCCCGCCTGGGCCGTCAGGTCGACGGTGTACTGGGCCAGGTGCTGCTCATTCCCGGCATTCGGCGGAGTCTGGTTGCCGGGAGAAGCCTCAAGATTCTCCCTGAGTGTCGGCCAGTCGCCCAGAAGCTGTTGCGCGTCCAGGCCGTCCAGCTCCCTGGCATAGCGGGTGGCGAGCGCGGCCATGGCCGGATCCTGAAGCAGGCTGTAGAGCAGCGTGGCGCCACGGATGGCGGCTTCCCCGAACTCAATGGAGGTGTCCAGCCAGCATTGACGCAGCAGATCCACGAGCCGGGGCGAGAGGCTGGGTGTCGCGCCGTTGCCGGTGCTGAAGCCTTCCAGTGCCTGATCCAGCTGGCCTTCAAGCCGGCCGATGTCCAGCCCGTAATGGGCCAGGACGCCGGTAATGTCCGGGTCCCGTTGCGTGAGCAACGCCCGCAGGAGGTGTTCCACCTCGACGCACTCATGCGTGCGCTGGTGGCTCTGGCCCACCGCCGCCTCCATGGCCTGGCGGGTGGACGGGTTCATGCGCTCCACGAGCGCCTTGAGCGTCATTGATGACATGGCGGGTTACTCCTTCCCTGGCCTGAATCCGATCTCCAGGGGCTGTTCCGGATCACGGAACGCCCCGATGAAACTGTTCTTTCCAATACGTGCGCCGCCGTCCAGCCGTGCGCCGGTCACCATGGCCCCACGGGCCCGCACCCGGTAATGCAGGGTCGTCTGCCCATCCACCAGCTTCCGGCTCACCCCCTGCATCACCGGGCTCAGGCTGCCGCCCGGGAGGAGGGAGCGGAGCTGGGTTTCATCCTTGGCATGGAAGGTGACCAGGACCCCGTGATCAGCAATCCATGCCCGGGTTCCGAGCATGGCCTCCCCGAGCCGGGCATGCTGGCCACCGGGGCGTGACGCCTCGGGCAGACGGGTCTGGTCCACGGAAGCAACATCGGCCCTCTCGCCCTGCAGCGGCGTAACCTCGACCGGCATATCGCAGAGGTCCTCGAGGCAGTGCCTGAGCATACTGGCGGACCGGGGGCCACGAGCCAGGGCGGCCCCGTAGTGAATGTCCAGCTCCGTCTCCGCGCCAGTCAGCGCACCGAGGACCGTGGTGAACACATCCGCTTCGGTTCTTTCCTGCTGCACCGCGGGCTGGGTTTTCTCCCAGCTGCGATAGAGCAGCGACAGAAGCCGATGGTTGAACATGTCGAGGAAATCCCGCAGCGCCGGCGAGCGGGACCGAACCTGCGCCAGCACCATCTCGGTGTAATGGGATGGCAGCGCACCCCGGGCCCCGGTCAGGCCGAGGCTGTCCACAGTCAGCTCGCCCCGGGTGATCCCCTGCTCCAGCTGCTCTTCCTGTGCTGCCACCAGGTCCGAGCCGGCAAAGCCCATGGACTGGCTGGTACGGAAACGCACCAGTTCCTGGCTGGGCCAGCCGTCATGCCCGACGCGCCTGTAGGCGGAACGACGCTCCGGAATCTGGCGCTGCAGACGCCAGACGGTCCGGAACAAGTCCTGCTCACCGGCCACGGCTTCCGCGCTCATAGCAGCGCCTGCTCCCCGGCCCGTGCGGGCCAGACATGGTAATCCTGGTTCTGGCCACTGAGCCGCACCCGCAGCCGGGTGAAGCTGTTCAGTTGGGCGAAATGCGCGAAGAACCGGTCCAGTACCGCGGCGAACAGGTAGATGCTGGTGCCGGCGTAGCTTGGCCGGGAGAACGTGATCACCACGTCACTGCCCCGGCAGACGCCCCGTTGCACACCGGTTCCAACCCGTGCCACCGAGGATTCGATGACGACGTCCTCGATACCCTCGATCAGGGCACGGGTTTCCGGTGTCTTGCGGAAGTCGTGGAGCTGGAGCACCGTCCGCAACCGCTCCAGCGCATCCGGCCCATCGAAATGCGCCAGTGTCAGATGCTGGATGAACTGCCAGCGACCGGCATTGCCGAGTTCAGGTCGGACCGTTTCCGTGGGCGCCACAATCGCTTCCGCCTTTTCCACCCGGGACTCATCCACCGCCCGGAAACGGGGCGAACCGCCGCCGAACGGCAGGCTGGCGGGCAGGTTGCGGTTACAGCAGCGCGCCCTGACGGCGAGGGTTTCGTCGCGCGGCAGGGACTCCCGGCCCTGTTCCACGAAACGATGGTCCACCAGGCTCAACCAGGCCTCGGTCCCCGGTTCATTGCGGCCACCGGCCCATTCCGCCTGTTCCCGGTGCAGGTGCCAGTAGACGTTCATGGTGTTCTGCCACCTGGGGTGACCGCGCCCGTAATAGGGCGCCAGCTCACGGGCCTTACCGTCACGCAGCAGGTCCACGCGCTCCAGGTCCACCACTTCGCTCACGTCACTGTCACCATAGCGGGGCGCCAGACGGTGCCGGTACTCGCCTTCATCGGAGCGCACCGGTTCAAGCCGATCGCTGAACAGGTTCACCACCGGCGTGCACCAGAGCCGCATGTGCTCAGCCACGAACCGCTTTTCCTGTTCCTCTGAGCCTTCCCCGAGGTAGATGTACAGGTCCACTTCGCGGGTGTCCGGCCACCGGTCCGCCAGCCCGTCCAGATGGACGAACAGGAATTTTTCCGGGAACAGGAAATACTCGGTCAGTAACCGGTAACCGGCGAAGCCGCGCTGCCCCCAGGGCACCAGCGCCTCATCGTCGTCAAAACCCACCGGGCGCAGGGCATCGCCGGGGAAAAAGCGCACCTGGCGCTGGTCGTCCACAGGCACCACCGCGCAGCCCAGGCCGGTGCGGTGGATCAGGTCGTAGAGTTCATGGCTCTGATGCGACTGACCGTGCAGGTAGAAACGCAGCCATTGCGCGTTAAGGTCCTGAAACGAGGCCCGTGCCTGCAGGCGGAGCCGGATGATGCTGCGGGCACCCGCCACCTGCCGGTTCCGTGGTGCCTCGAAGGGACTGTTCTCGAAGGCGCCCCCGACCACGTCAATCGGCCCCACGGCCTGGTCGCCCCTGCCCTCGAAACGGCACTTCGGGTGCTCCTTCGCGACCGTCTCGAAGGCCACATCCTGTTCCAGTGGCGCTATGGATTTCAGCGCCGGTGCCGGCGTCATCTGGAGGATGCTCATGGACGGAATCGGCGCCTGGTAGTCCGGATACAGCGTGCCCATGAGCACATCCGCCAGCTCGGTGAAATGGCCGTCCAGGCGTTGCCGGATCTGGGCGGAAAGGAAGGCCACGCCTTCCAGGAGCCGGGACACATGCGGATCCTCCACCGACTCCTCGCTCATCCGGAGATGCCCGGCAACGCGCGGGTAGGCTTCGGCGAACTCGGCGCCCTGGCGCCGGAGATAGGCCAGTTCCCGGTTGTAGTACTGAAGCAGTTCGTCACTCATCAGGCACACTCCCTGAGCGTTACCGAGAGGTTCACCGGTTCCAGTTCCGAATCAAACGCCACCGGCTGCGGCACGGGTTCGACCAGCAGGATGCCCTCGATGCGCAGCCGCAGGTAGCGGTCCATGGGGGTCTCCGTATCCCGCATCACCACGTCGACCCGCGCCAGACGGGGCTCGAAGCGCCGGATGGTGCGTCTGACCTCGTCACAGAGCCACTGGCGACCGTCCTCGGTGCTGAGCTCCATGACCGTGAAATCCGGCAGCCCGTAGCCCAGCACCGACTGGTCCAGTTCCGAGCCGGCTGCCTCGCGCGGCAACCAGCTGCGCCGGGCGTTCAGAAGCCATTCGAGGTCCCGACGCACGGATTGGCGGATGCGGGCCAGACTCGGCCGGAGCGCGCCGTCCTCCAGCAGCCGGTCGAGCAGGCTCAGCTGCAGCCCATTGCGGGCCTCAGACGGTTTCATGATCGGCCCCGGCCCGGCTCTGGCATTGCAGCTCCAACCGGCCATCCAGTGGCACCGCCTCATCCCCCAGCAACAGCAGCTTGAGCCCCTGGCCCGTAACCAGCCCGGATGCGTGTTCCACCCAGTCCGTCTCACGGCCCAGCTTCTGTGCATCCGTTGCGCTGTCTGCATAGGTCAGAGGCAGCAGCACCTCGCCCTGGCGTCCACTGCCCAGGGCCACGCGGGCGCGTCGCCATACCCATTCCAGCGGCGATGCCGGCGCCTCGAAATGAATGCTCTCCAGCTCGTCCCACTGCCACAGGTAGAAATGGCCGTCAGTACCCAGTGCCTCCAGGTAGCCATTGAGGCTGTCATCGCAGTCGCGGATCTGGCCTGCCTGATCACCGCACTGGAAACGGACCGCCGAACGGGCCTGCTCCAGCGCACTGGCCGCCTCGCCTGCCGCCTCGGTATTGCCGGTGCGTAGCTCGGCATGGAGCTTCAGCAGCGCTTCCAGGGATTCGCCCGGAGTGGCAACCACGTCGTCGGCAAGCTGGCCCTCGCGCAGGGCGAGGCGTGCCTGCTGGGCCCTGAGCAGCTGGCGCAGGTTGGCCGCGCCGGCCAGCCAATCCGGGTGATGACGCGCCAGGTGCTCCAGCACCTGGTCGGCCCGCTCAAGGTCATTGGCCATGCACAGCAGCTCCACGAGACAGGCGCGCCAGTCACTCGCCGAGGGTGCCTCGCGCAGATGCGCCTGGATGGCTTCAATGGCCGGCGTCAGTTCGCCGGCGGACAGGTACTGCCTGATGGGTTCCATATCCCTGTTCCTGTTCGTCCGTGCATTTCCGGGCCCGTTGCCCGGGCATCAGTTCTGTATCGGCGTCAGTTCCGTGATCAGACGCATGCTGGTCACCAGCTGGTCCAGCTGGAAGTGTGGCTGCAGCCGGATCACCGAGTCATAGCGCCCCGGCTGACCCGGGCGGGGGCGGACCTTGACGCTGGCACTGCGCAGCGGGAAGCGTGCGCGCATCTCGTCCGAGGCGCCCTCCGTTGCCATGGTGTAGCGGTGCAGCCAGCGCTGGAGCTGGGTCTCGCACTCCTCCGGTGACTGGTAGCCGCCCACGCGATCCCGGCCCATCACCTTCAGGTAGTGGGCGAACCGCGAGACACAGAGCGTGTAGTGCAGCATGGCCGCCAGCCGGGCGCTCACCTGGGCTTCACCCTGGTCGTAGTGGGCCGGCTCCTGGATCGATGGCACTGAATGCAGAACCAGCATCTCCGTGTTCACGAGCGGCAGCAGCGGGATGAACCCCTGATCCGCCAGGACCCGTTCCATCCGGTCACTGATCTGCCATTCCACCGGGCTGCGGGTCGGAAAGAGCCGCCCCGCCGAGGACAGCGTCTGGACCGCCGGCAGATTATCCACGGCGCCATGCGCCACCCGCCCCTCCCGGTAACCCCGGATCTGGGCAAACCAGCCGGAATGACAGAACGCCCGGATTGCCACGGTACCCACGGCGAAACAGGCCGGCCCCCACAGGTAGTCGCTGTCTGGTGAATCCCCCTTTTCGCGGAACCGGAAGGCTTCCGGCCCGGGCCCGGCATCGGCATAGGGACGCCGCATCAGCATCCGGGGCATGGCCAGCCCGAGGAAGCGGGCGTCCTCGCTGCGACGCAGTGAACGCCATCGCACCAGCTCCGGCTGATCAAAATGACTTTCCAGGTCCATGACACTTGCCAGTTCGGCGAACCGGTCCACCCCGAAAAAGCTCGGGTCCGCATCCAGGATCAGCGGCGCAAAGGCAGCGGCTGCTACCCGCGCCAGCTCCCCCAGCGTCTCCAGGTTCGCCTGGCCGCCCCGGGCCCGATGGCTCACGCTGTAGGCCCCAAGCAGCAGCCCGAAGGGCTCGCCCCCCGGGCTGCCGAACTCCTCGGAATAGAGGCGCGCGAACAGCTGGGACTGGTCGAACTCAATGGCTCGGGCAAGATCCCGGCTCAGTTCCCCCCAGTCCAGATCCAGCATCCGGATACGCACCAGCCCTTCGGTGTCATCATGGGCCGCCTGTTCGGTCAACAGCTCGATGCCCCGCCAGTTCGCCTCCAGCGCCTGGAACGCCGGATGGTGCAGGATGGCGTTGACCTGCTCGTTCAGGCGCGCATCCAGCTCATCCAGCGCGCGCACCAGCAGTGCCGTCACCCGGTCCCGATCCCAGTGGGTGGCCGGCGCCAGTACGGCGAGGCGTTCCACCAACCCGGAAACCGTGGTTGCCCCTGCCAGCGCTGTTGCCGTCATACCGGCATTGGACTCTGCACTACCCATGACACGTCCCTGTCACGCCTGTTCTACAACCTGGCTTCAGCCGGCCTCCGGAATCTTCGCCACCATCCGCAGCGAGGTGGACAGCTCCTCCAGCTGCAGCCAGGGCCGGAGCCAGGCCACCGCGTTGTAGGACCCGGGCCGCCCCGGAATCTCGCGCACCTCGACCTTGGCATCCGCCAGCGGATAGCGCGCCCGGATGTCCTGGCCGCCGCCCTCGGAACCGTTCACGTAGTTGAGGATCCAGCGGTTGAGCCAGTTTTCCACGTCCTCGGCTTCCATGAAGGAGCCGATCTTGTCCCGCGCCATGACCTTCAGGTAGTGCGCGAAACGCGAGGTCGCCATCAGGTACGGCAGGCGTGCGGAAATCGCCGCGTTGGCGGTGGCGTCCGGGTTATCGAAGACCTTCGGCTTCTGGCACGTCTGGGCCCCGAAGAACACGGCGTAGTCGGTGTTCTTGTAGTGACACAGCGGCAGGAAACCGAGCTTGCTCAGTTCCGCCTCGCGCCGATCGGTGATGCCGATCTCGGTGGGGCACTTGAGGTCCGGATCGCCGTCGTCACTCTGGAAGACGTGGGTCGGCAGGCCTTCCACCTTGCCGCCGCCCTCGGCCCCCCGGATCGCGGTGCAGAAACCGTACTTGGCGAACGCCTGGGTCAGGCGGGTGCCCATGACGTAGGCGGCGTTCATCCAGCAGTAGTCGTTGTGGTCCGCCGCCACGGACATGCCGGACTCCGCGTCCATGTCGAATTCCTCGAAATTGAACGCGTCCACCGGCTGGGTGGCGGAGCCATAGGGCAGGCGCGCCAGAACCCGCGGCATGGTGAGCGTGACGAACCGGGAATCGTCACTCTCGCGGAAGGAGCGCCACTTGGTGTACTCCACGGATTCGAACACTTTCTCGAGGTCGCGGGGCTTGGTCAGCTCGGTCCAGTCATCAAACCCGAACAGCCCGGGCCCGGATGAAGCGATGAACGGGCAGAACCCGGAGGCCGCCACATTGGACATCAGGCTCAGGGTTTCCATGTCCGTGGGATGGTTGCTGAACTCGTAGTCACCGATCAGTGCGCCGTAGGGCTCGCCGCCGGGCGTGCCGAACTCGGATTCGTAGATCTTCTTGAAGGTCTGGCTCTGGTCGAACTCCACCGCCTTGGAAAGATCCTTGTGCAGCTCCTTCTTGCTCACGTTGAGCACCCGGATCTTGAGGGTGGAGCTGGTCTCCGAGTTCATCACCAGATGATGGAGACCGCGCCAGGAGCCCTCCAGCTTCTGGAATTCCTCGTTGTGCATGACCTCGGAGAGCTGGCTCGAGATCGCCTCGTCGATGGCGGCAATGGCCTGGTTGAAGGTGACGTTCAGATTCCTGTTCCAGGTCACCGTGCCCTTCATGGCCTCATCGGTGAGCGTACGGATCAGTTCCCGTGCCCGGTCGCTTTCCGTCTGCTTGGTGGCGCCGATGGCCTGGTCCAGCAGGCTCAGGCTTTCGCCTTCTCCGGCGACCGCTTCCTGGGTCTGTTCTTCAGCACTCATTCCGAATCCTCCCCTTCCCTGGTTCCCAGTTCGCTGTTCAGGCTGTTCAGGTCCTCGGAGTTGCTGAGAACCCGCTCCAGAAGCTCTTCAAGCTCCTCCGAGCGATCCACCTTGGTCATCAGGTCCCGCAGCTTGTTGCGGGTTTCCATGAGTTCACGCAGCGGTTCCACCTGGTTCACGATAGCCTCGGGCTCGAAGTCCTCCATCCGGTTGAACTCGAGTTCCACGGCCATCTGCGAGTCATCGTCTGAGAGCTTGTTGTCCACCTTCATCGCAAGCTTCGGGCTCATGCGACGCATGACGTCGTCGAAGTTGTCCCGGTCAATCTGGATGAAGCGGCGATCCTTGAGCGGCTTCAGATCGGTGCTGTTGTTCCCCGAGAAGTCGCCCATGACGCCGACCACGAAGGGCAGCTCCTTCTTGACCATGGCGCCCTCGGTCTCAACGTCATACGTGATGTGGACCCGCGGCTTGCGGACTCGTGAAAGCTTGTCGTGGACGCTTTCCATGTCGGTTTCTCCTTGTCGTCCTCCTGGAATGGCAGCCCGACCCCATCGTCAGGCCCGATACGGCGTTCAGCCTCCGGCGTCCTGCAACGGCACCCCGGTCATCCGGGCAAAGCCGTCACGCACGCTTTTATCCTCAATCAACTCCTGCATCAGTTCCGGTAATGGCAGTTCGCTCCAGCGCACCGCCTGGTCTATGGCGTAGGAAACGGGCGAGTGCGGTTCGGTCTGGCGGAAGAAGGCCGCCAGTTCCCGCAGCTGTTCCAGCGCCCGCGCACGGCTGTCGATGGCGATCCGCACGGGATCCTGGACCGGTTGGCCGTTACCCTGACCGGCCCCCCCGTCCGGCGCCGGCGCATCGTCATCATCACTTGTTTCGGAAGCGGCTGAAGCCCGGGCGCGCTCAAGGCGTTCCCCGGCATAATGGGTAAAGATGCTGCGGCAACGCTCCAGCGCGGAGCGGATGTGGCTGGTGGGTTGTGGTTCGCCCTCCATGGCCCTGTCCATGGCCTCGCTCAGGGCCGTGAACGCCGTGTTCGCCCGGTCAATGGCCTCGGACAGCGCCTGCAGGTCACTGAGCGGCGTTTCCCGGACGGCCCGGGCAACCTCCTCCTCCGAGGGTACGCCGGCGGCGATGCGTTGCTGGGCTTTCTGTTCATCCAGGCGCGTCATCTCCGCTGCCTGCTCCAGCTGCCAGGCCGCAATCCAGCCGGATTCCGGATGCGCCAGTACCGGAACTTCCAGGATCGGCTGTATCAGGGTGCCCTCGGCATCGCCGCCATTGAGCCCAACCAGAGGCGCCATGCGGGTCGTCATGCCTTCCTCATCGGGTAACGGGTGCAGCTGCTCCCAATGATGCGCCAGCATGGAGCGGGCCAGCTCGAAACCCTGGGCCAGCCCCTCGAAGCCATGCTGGCGACAGAGGGCCTCGACGTACCAGGCCACCAGCTCCAGGTCCTTGCTGCGGCTGGCAAGCAGATCCGGGATCCGCTCCATCAGCTCCCGCCATTGGGTGGCGTCTACCGTCTCGCCATCGATCTGGCGGGTACGTTCAAGGGCACGGGCCTGGCTGCGCAGGTCCTTGAGATGGAAATAGGGCGCTTCCGGCGCGTCGTCCTCACGGGTGTCATCACCGCAGGGCTGCGCCTCGGAAATCGGTCTGAGGAGTGCTTCGAAGTCGAAAAGAGGTGTCGCAGTGTCGTCCATAACCCGCACGCACATTATCCCTGTGTCGTTCCTGGCGGCACCCGCACCGGTATGGTGGTGTCGGGATCCCGCGCTTCCCTGATAGCGGCGGCATGATAACCATTCGATTCGGCTTTGACCAGAAGGCAGGTAATGTTATCGCTGCATCTGTTAACCAGTGCCGAATAAAGCATGGCATCGTTCGCATCCTGAAGGCTGCTGTTGGCCAGGAACCGGTGCAACTGCTCATCCGCGAACTCATCACTGATGCCATCACTGCACAGCATGAACAGATCTCCCGGTCTTGTTTCACCCTGCTTCCGCTCCAGTTCGAGCCGGGACTCAACGCCCAGCGCGCGCGTGACCACATGCGCCAGCGGGTGCCCACGGGCTTCCTCCCGAGCGAGCAGACCGGCACGGATCATGTCATTAACCTGACTGTGATCCTCCGAAAGCTGCTCCAGGCGTTGCGAGCGCAACCGGTAGCAGCGGCTGTCGCCGGCCCACAGCAGCTGATAACGACCGTCGCGGATCTGCAGCGCGACCAGGGTCGCCCCCAGTGTGCCGCCGCTGAGAGAGCGGGCGCCGTAATCCCGGATCGCCTCATTGGCCCTCTGGAGCGAATGCTCAAGGCGCTCGACGTCATAGGCGGCCGCACCGGCCTGCGCCAGATCACGGGCAACGGTGTCGCAGATGATGCGGCTGGCCACATCCCCGGCGCTGTGCCCGCCCATGCCATCAACCACCAGCCAGAGTCCGGCCTCGGGCCAGGCCCGCCAGGCATCCTCGTTGTGCTCCCGGGTTCCACCCTGATGCGTGAACCCCACCGACGTCAGTTCCATGGCCTACTCCACCATCACGCCCTGTCGCCAGCCATGATCCCGCCACTGGCCGGCAATCATGGCCGCGAACTGGCCCACCTGGGGCAGCCCCTCGGTCAGCAGGGTGGCGGGTTCCACAAAGGCGGATCCCTGGGTCCACCACAGCACCCGGCCGCGACGGACGCCGAACACGGCCGTCAGCCAGTCCTCTTCCCGGGCTTCGCCGGGAAGCATCAGGTTGCCTTCACCTTCCGGCCACTGGAGACGGCTCGCCGCGGGTTCCGGCCCGGCAATATCCGCCAGCCCCTTACACCAGAGGGTCTCGTTCCAGTCGTCCTCAAGAACGGCCAGCACACGCTCCTCCATGGCGCTGAACCACCCGGGCTGACGCCAGGCATCGAGCAGGGTGCCGTCATGGGGGCCGGCCACCAGGAACGGAAAATGCCGCCCTACCCGATCCACCGAAGGAATCAGGGTTCCGATCATGCCGCCGTCGGTAAGGGCGCCCGGGCCGGCCGCGAAATGCCAGATCGGGCAGGTAAGGTAGGCGTCCAGCCACTGGTCGCCAAGCTGCTCACGGCTGACCGCAAGCGCCGCCTGGCACCATTCGAACCAGCGCTCACGCAGCTCGCCGGGTAATCCCTGGACAATGAAATCACCGCGGCTGGGAACCTTGCCCATATAACCCCATTCCATGGTCACTCTCCCCTAAAGGTCTGACGGCAGCCAGAACGGTTTGAACAGATCCCGGCTGAATGGATGGCGGACGGAATCAGCAGTCAGCTCAAACCCGGCGCTGTGGCCATCCATCTCCAGGGTAACCTCACGACTCCGGCCGCTGCCCGTTAGAGCCCCGGCGGACTGGAGAAGGCGGAAAACCGACCACTCGCCCTGATAGCGCCGGCGCAGCGGTTCCGCACCCTCGCCACCGGGTTTGAGGGACAGCTCCGAGATGCCGTCGTCCGCTTTCAGGGGCCAGTGGAAGCCCTGCTCACGCTGCGGACCATGCCGGTAGACCAGGGTCTGGTCACCCAGCGCCAGGTCCAGGCGGGTCACGTCGGCATCCAGCTCTATGGGACGCAGACTGAAGCCGACCGCCAGACCGCCGCCATCCGGATTGAAGAAGGCGCTCCGGATACGCTCGGCATGTTCGAGCAGTCGCAGGGTGCGGGGCTGGATGTCGAGATCCCCGGTCACCTCCCAGGGCGAGCTGGAGCGGTCAATACGGCCGGCCAGATGCTCTTCCACAAAGGCATCCAGCGTGCCGCCGTAATCGAAGAAGCGCACGAAATCCTGAAGCGCAACCGACTCGGACGCATCAAGATCAATCGGGTAATGACCGGAGATGGCCTCGCGGTACTCGGCGTAGACCTCGCTTCGCCACAGCTCGTTGAGACTGCGGGTCCGCGAGGCCCGATCGAGACGGCGCCCGTCCTGCAGGAAGCCACTGAACAGAGCAGCAAGGGTGTCGGACTCCGTCCCATCAACGGTTTCATGGAGCCCGGTAACCGCCTTGCGGAAATCGCCCTGCGCCAGTCCCGCATCCTCCTTTCCAAGATAGTCCGCGATGGTGCCGGCCCTGTCGCGCAATGACTGGTAGGTTTCAGCAGGAACCCCGTGCAGCGCACTGAATGCGTTGTCCACGGGGGTCGAAGGCGCCTCATCCGAGCCCTCGTCCGCCGGCATCAGGCTGCTCAGGCGCGGACCACGACCACTGGCCCGATCCGCCATGCGCCCCGCCTGCTCGGAAGCGGCATCAGCCAGCTTACCGTCCTTGCTCTCCAGTACCGGTGCCAGCCGGGTGTTGTGGGTAACCGCCTTCATCAGCCGCTCGACGGGCGCTTCCGGGCCCGCAAGCGTTGCGGCGATACGGGCTCCCTCCGCCTGCTGCTCATAGGAACGGATACGCAGATCCATCAGCAGGTCACGCCAGCGATAGATGTAGTCCCTGAAATAGCGGTCGCGTACGCCCTGCTTCAGGGCTGTTTCATCCAGGTTGCGGAAGGGGGCGCTGTCCTCGCCGTAGACCCAGGATTCCTCCAGAAGGCGCTGCGAGACCTGATCAAGCCCGGGCCGGAACAGCCCTTCAAACCCATTGCGGGTGTAGAGGGCGGGGATGGATTCATCCAGGGGCTTGTCGGAGCGGCGCTCAAACACCCTGTCCGCCACCGAACCGAGAACCAGCGGCAGGCGGAAATCGGGAAAGTCCGAGGCCCGTGCACTGAGCCGGATCCGTTCATAGGCGCGCTCGTCCACGGGCAGGCGAGCGAGCTGATCCCGCGCCTTCCCGACGCGCTCGCTGTCCAGCGCCATCCTGTGCCCCAGAGCCAGATAGCGATCCAGGTGCTCGCGCAACCGCCCACGGGTTGATTCGTTCGCAGAGCCGGCCAGCTCCCTGCCCAGCCACGCCTCAAACCAGTCACGCACCTGCTGTGGTTCAAGATGCTGATGCTGGTTCAGCATCAGGTAGGTCTTGAGTGTCTCGTAAAGGTATTCGGTGTTGTCCGGGTTCGCCGCAAGCGCCTGCTCCAGGGCCTCCCGGAGGTGGCTGCTGAAATGATGCTGCAGCAGCCGCCCATAGGCGCCTTCGCCCAGCTGGCTGAGCCGTGCTCCCTGATCAAGCCCGACATTCTGGGGCCCACCGTCGGGGAGACTGGTACCGGCCACGCCCGGCAGGGAAGCCGCCCTGGAAAGCAGCTGCTCCAGCCGGACCCAGTTCTCCGGTCCGGCCTCATCGGCCTTTTCCACCTTATCCAGATCCTGCTCGTAGGCAGCGATCAGCGCCCTGTTCCATTGATAGCTGAACGCCCAGGCCATGCCACTGCCGGCCATGACCAGCGCGAGAACCGCAATCACGCCGCGCTGCAGCCAGCGCAGGCGCCAGCGGTGCTGGCCATCGGGGCGAACCAGGCCGTGTTCGGAAAACACAATGCTGTCGAACAGACGACGCAGAAAGAATCCGTGGCGGGCGACGCCCACGGCCTCCGGTTCCGTCCGCGAGGGTGTGATTCCGAACTCGTCGTCCACCAGCTGCGATACCCGGTCGTATCCGTGCTCCGCCTGTTCCGCGGAGACCAGGTAGATCCCCCGCAGCTGCGCCGTGTCCTCGTAGGCGGACGGGCAGAAGACCTCGCTGATCAGATTCCACACCGGAGCGCGCAGCAGGGCCACCTGTTTGGGGAAATGGTACAGGCGGCGGGTGGCCTCGGTGGTCCGCTCCTGCTGGACCCGATGGAGCGAGAAATGGCTGAGACGTTCCATCAGCCCGTCAAACGCCTCACTGAAACGGGCGGCCAGCGCCTCGCTGTCCTGGGCCGGCTCCAGCTCGAAGGTCATGCCCAGGACCTCCTCGCGTTCAGCCTCCGTCAGCATGCCGAAGGTTTCTGTGAAGCCTTCGAGAAGATCCGTCTTGGTCAGTACCACATAGACCGGAAAGACAACCCCCAGGCGATTCCTGAGCTCCTGCACCCGCTGCTTGAGCGCGCGTGCGTGCAGGGCTCTTTCCGTGGGCGTCTGCTCCAGAAGGTCGGCCACACTGATCGACAGGATGGCGCCGTTGATGGGCTGGCGGGGGCGATAGCGGCGCAGCAGCCCCAGGAAGGACTCCCAGCCCCTGGCATCCCGCCGGTCAGCGCTTTCCTGGGCGGTATAGCGCCCCGCCGTATCAATCACGACCGCGCGGTTGGTGAACCACCAGTCGCAGTTGCGGGTACCACCAACGCCGCGCACCGACTCCACACCCATCCGGTCGCGCAGCGGAAAATCCAGCCCGGAGTTGAGCAGGGCGGTGGATTTGCCGGAACCCGGGGCACCGATCAGGATGTACCAGGGCAGATCGTAGACCGAACGGAAACGACCCGGGCGCCAGCGCCGCACCAGGGCCAGCGCTTCCCGCAGCCGCTCGCGCTGCTCGCTGACCTCCTCCTGCAGCAGTTCATCGCCGTCATTGTCAGCGATCATCTCGCTGACCACTTTCTCATTGTCCGCCCGCTGACGGCGCGCCCGCCAGAGGGCCACTCCCAGACCGACCACCAGCAGGCACAGCAGGAACACCAGGCGGGCCGCCACAGAACCGAGTGGCGTCCAACCGGCAATCGCCACCAGGGGCCCTCCGAACCATACCAGCAGCAACAGTGCCAGGACCGCCAGGCCGATCAGAACGCCACGCAGCGTGATCCACTTTCCGAGAGAACGCATCCATGCCATCAAGCGCATACTCACCTACCTTGGTGTCAGGGTGATGACCACCCGTCGATTCCCTGCCCGATTCTCGGGCGAGTCATTACTGAAACGGGGCTCCGCCGCGCCGCGCCCCTCGGGCCAGAGCCGCCCCGCCAGTGCAGCCCGTTCCCCGAGAAAATCCGCCACCGCCGTGGCTCGCGCCAATGAAAGGTGCCAGTTGGAGGGGTACTGCTCACTGTTGATCGGAATGTCATCGGTGTGCCCCGTGACCTGGATCAGACTGTCAGTGCCTTCCAGGGCGCGCGCGATCTTGCCCAGCAGGGGCTTGCTGGCCTCACGGATGGCGGCGGAGCCCGGCGCAAACAGGCCCTCGTTGCCGAGAACCAGGCTGGCGCTGTTGTCTTCCGATTCCAGCTGCACAAGCCCACGCTCCATCTCGGTCCCCAGAACCTGCTCCAGATAGCCGGTGTCCGGGCCCTCACCCTGGTTTTCCCCGGAGGCGGGTGCGGGCGGCACACCAACAGCGGCAAGCCGCTCGGCTACCGGCTGCGCATACTCGCCCAGAACATGGGTCAGCCCCAGGTAGACCACCAGCAGCACCCCGCCGGCAATGGCTCCCAGTGACCACAGCGGAATGCGGTGAACCGGGCTGCTGCCGGTAAAGACGCGCTTCTCCCACCCGGGCTCAAAGGGCTGCCCGTGGCCCTCACCCTCCTGGGCGATTTCCCGGTAAAGACCGTTACGCAGCACTTCCAGCTGCTCCGAACCGCGCTCCTCCACCCGGAACCGGCCCCGGAAGCCCAGGGCCAGACACAGATACTGGAGCCGCATCAGTGGGCGGTTGCCTTCCCGCCTGGCCTGATCCACGCGCTCGAAGAAATGGGTGCCGGCCCAGGTCTGGGAATGGAATTCGGAAAGCAGCGAGCTGGCCGCCCAGTCACTGGCCTGGCCCCACTCGCTGTGGAGAACCAGCTCGTCAATCAGCGCGCACAGGCAGTAGGAGGCGGTATCCACCGTATCCGGGCTGACCTCCTGTTTCGCGAGCGCCCGCTGATACTCGGCAACAAGGCCGGTACACTGGCGCTTGAGCCCCGCGACATCCGCCACGCGTGCGGCCCGGCCAAGGCGATCGGCCAGTGATAGCAGTCGCGACGCCTCATCGCAGACCGGATCCAGGCGGGTTGGGGGCAGGCGCAGGTCGGAGGCCGCCGGCGCGGATCGCGGCGCCGCCACACGGGTGCCTTCCTCCGCACCTTCCGTCCCGCCGGGCTGGTTCCTGCCCCCGGGTCGGGGTTTCACAATGGTCTGATCCGTCATGACCGTGTTTCCTCAGTCCGTGATTAACGGCGGATGGCCCAGAGCTCCAGTTCCAGGCCCGGATAGTGGCCGGACACATGCACCGCCAGGCCACCGCTGTGCTGAAGCTGGCGCCAGCGCTCACCACCACTTTCCAGCATGAAATAGTGATAGCCCGCGTGATACGGGATCTGGCGTGGCGCCACCGGCAGAGCGCTTATCGGGATACCCGGAAGGTGGCTGTTCACCAGTTCACGGATATGCTCCACGGGGCCAAGCTTGATCTGGGCCGGCAGCCGCCTCCGGACCTCCTCGGTGCTGAGATCGGTGCGTACGGCCAGTACCAGCTGGGCGTTCTCCAGCAGTGACTTGTCGTTCAGCGGCGCCACCCGTATGCCGTAATCCGCCTCTTCCAGTTTCAGCGCCACCGCCGTTTCCTCAAGCACCGTGCTCAGGGACTGGCTCAGCACCGCGCCCAGGTCTCCGAAGGTTTCCGTCAGGGATTCGTGCCGGTAGCGGGGCAGCTCCGGAGGCCGTTTCTCATTGCGGGTAAAGGTTGCAAGCTCCCCCGCCAGCGTGACCAGGGTGCGGTACAGGTCCTCCGGATGGATCCCGGGGCTCTGCGCACAGTGTTCCAGCTCCGGCTGCCAGCGATTGAGGGTCTGCAGCATCATGATGTCAATCAGTGTCTTGGACTGCTGGTTGCCCCTCTGCATCCGCCCGGCCAGCGCGTCACCACGCTGGCGGATCATCGCCAGTGTCTCGTTCAGAAGCGAGGTCAGTGCCGGAACGCGCCCCACATCCAGGCAGGGCGGTATGAAGTGGCGGTCCAGGCGGACTTCCTTCTCGTTGGCCACCTCAATGATGCGCGCCACCGGGATCGCGACATAGCCGGCCATGTCCTCGCGCCCGAGCCGCAGACAGGGATTCAGGCGGGCCAGCCCTACCGTCTCCGGCTCGTTCCCGGCCAGGGATTCATCCAGCAGCGGCGCGTCCCGGATCACAAACCGGGCCACGGAACCGTCATCTTCCCCGGCAATGTTGGTTCCGCTCTGGCGTTCACTGGGCAGTGCCAGATACACCAGCTCGTCGCGGGCGTCCGCAGGCACGTCCAGGACGAGCCCCTCGTTGCCATCCAGGCTGAAAGGCATGCCGTCCGGAAAGACACCGCTGGCACTGGCCACACCGAACTGACCCAGGTTCAGCTGCTGCTCATCCAGGGTGAGTTCGCTCACCCCATACCCATGGGGGTTCAGATGGAAGTGGCGGAGCCGGGCTGCGTGGTACAGAAACCGGTCCTGCTGCTGGAAGTGCTGCGGCCGGAGGAGCATGCCCTCCGACCAGGCCACCCTGGCCATCGCGTCCGTCATGGTTACTCCGTCAGTCATCCCTGTTGCTGATCTCAACGCCGTCCACCCGCAGATCAATACCGGGCACGAAGAAGATCCCATCCGCTGGCTGAACCAGGCGCCAGCGTGCGTCATCAATATTCCGGAAGGCGGCCGTCACACCGAGGTACCGCGTCCCTTCCGCCAGCGCCCTTTCCGTGTACCAGTCGCCTCCCGGGCGCAGCATGGTCTCCTCCATTCCCAGGAGGTCGTCACCCAGTACCTTTTCCGGATCCTCATGAAGGGCATCAAAGCCCGCATCCCGGAAAGCATCCGGTTGCCTGAGCTGATACAGCCGGACCAGTACCGGCGAGGCCCGCTTTTCCGAATCCGGGTTGAGCGAATCACCGGCGTTCATCCGGACATCCGCGACTGGATGAAAGAAAGCGCAGCCTCCCAGAAGCAGCCCCATTGCCAGAACCCACAGCAAACGCATCATCCGTGTCCCTCCGCTTCCTGCTCCCGAATGGCGGCCTCATAGGCCTCCGCAAACACGGGGCTGCGCATCATGCGCTCAGTGTCACCCCATTCCTCCCGCTGCCAGTCACGGCGCTCCATCAGGTCCCCATAGGCGCGGGCCCGACTGACCAGATCCCATTTCGGTGGGCGTGTTGCCGCGGAACCTTCCGGTCCGTCCGCCAGCAGTTCACCGACCACGGCCTCCACACCACGCAGCATGGCCCGGTCATGACCCCGGATATCCGAGAAGGCATCCGCCACCGCCTGCTGTGGCTGCATGAATGCCGGATTGCGCCGCAGCAGCAGGGCTTCCACAGCGTCCTCCGGCGTGGCGGAGAACTTCAGGGGATTGTTGCCACGGCGCTCGAACAGCGTCTGCTCCACCCGCAGCGACTGCTTCTCGCGGGCCCGCTGGCGCAGCAGGGTCATCAGCTGATCCAGAAGCAGACGGGTGAGTCCGCCCAGTTCCCTCAGGGCCTCATAGGAAAGCTGCTCACCGGCCATACCGCTCATCCCCAGCGCCTCAAGGAAGGGCTGGATGCCGCTGCGGTGTTCCTCAGCCGCAGCAGATGCGGCGTCGGCTCCGGACGCCGGCCCGTCCTGCCACTGCCAGTCCGGTGGAATCGCCACCTCGGGGAGTGTGACGTGGCTGTCCATGGGCTCCGAGGCATCCTCAAGATCCGCCATGGGGTTGGAAACCGAATCCGGCTGCCGGAGTGAAGCGCTGGGCTCCACCGGCTTTTCCGGTTGTTCGGGCTGCTCCGGTGCCTGCGGGGCAGGCTGTTTCACGGTCACGCTGAGCTCGTAATCGCCCAGGGTAATGCGATCACCGTCGCCCAGCGCGGCTTCGCTGCCCTGACCCAGGGGTGTTTGGGCGCGGTTCAGAAAGATACCGTTGGTGGAGCGGTCAAGCAGATGGAAGACACCATCGCGGTAGACAATCTCTCCGTGAACGGAAGAGATGACGCGCTCGGGGTCAGGCAGATGCCAGTCGCAGTCCTCGGAGCGCCCGAAGGTGTAGCGTCGGTCGGCACCAAAGCGGTACTGGCTGGTAACGTTTGGCGAGAGTCGCTGATAGCTCGTGATGGCAAGCGCCAATTCCATTGGCCTCTCCTGTCCCTGGATATCCTGCTGGTAATTCCATTCCCTGGGTCGGTGCACAGGCACCACCCCAACGGCGCGAAATCCTATTGCGTCGCCCAGGGGCTGTCAATGATCTGTGTCACACCCCCGCCACCCCCGCATTGACCCCGGGGATGGCGTCTGGCTAGACTCCGGATCGCTAGTGACAGGGAAAGGAATTCCGGCATGGATGCAACACGGATTCAGCCCCGACCGGAGCGGAGCGGGGCGGACGAACACACCATCTCCCAGAGCCCTTCACGCCATCCGAGGCTCGACCAGCACCTTGCAGGCCGTTACCGTATCGAGGCCCTGATCGCCTCCGGCGGCATGAGTGATGTCTACCGGGCCGTGGATGAGCACCTTGAGCGCGCCGGCTCATCCGACTGCCAGGTTGCGGTCAAGATCCTGCGCCAGGCACTGACCCATGACGCGGACGCCGTCTCCATGCTGGCAAGGGAGGCGTCACGCTCAATGCGCCTGGCCCACCCCGGCATCATCCGGGTCAGGGATCTGGAACAGGACGGGGATACCTGGTTCATCATCATGGAGCTGCTTGAGGGGGAGCCCCTTTCCCGCCTGATCCAGCGCCATCGCCCCCGGGGCCTGTCCTGGAAGGGCTGCCGCTGGATCATCCAGGAGGTGCTGGATGCCCTTGAGTACGCCCACAACCAGCGGATCGTACACGCCGATCTCAAGCCCTCCAACGTATTCCTGACCCGGGATGGCCAGGTGAAACTGCTCGACTTCGGCGTCGCCCGCGCCCTGGCGCCGCAGCAGCAGATGGAGGACTACCTCGCTCCCCGCCAGAAGGACGAGACGCGGATGTTCGGCTACACGCCAGCCTACGCGTCTCCCTCGCTGATGGCGGGCAATGAACCCCGCCCCCAGGACGATCTCTACGCCCTCGCCTGCATCACCCATGAGCTGGTCAGCAGCCGCCACCCCTTTGAACGACGGGAGCTCACCGATGCCGAAAGGGCCAGCTACCCCCTGAAACGCCCGAAGCACCTCCCCGGACGCGTCTGGCGGGTCACACGGCCCCTGCTGCGTCAGAGCCCCGCCGAATGCACCACGGCCACCTGGAAAAAGGCTCTCAGGCCCCACCCATGGCGGGTTCCCGGCGCCGCGACCATGGGCGGAGTGCTTGCCAGCCTGACCCTGGCCGGAGCCCAGGCCGGGCTGGGCATGGGCAGCGACACCGCCCCTTCTCCTGAAACCCGGCTGGCCAACCTCGGCGTGCTGGCAGAGGACGCCACACCGCAACGGATCCTCACCGCGCTACCGGCGCTGACCGAGCTGGAACGCGACGCCATGCTGCGCCACCGCGAACCCCTGCTGAGCGACTATTACACCCGGGCGCTGACGGAGGCGACCCGCGGGCTCCAGCAGGGCGAACTCGAGCCGGTGCCCGAGGCCCTGGAACTGAGCCAGCAGGCACGGGCGCTTTACCCGAACCACTCAGCCATCACCAGAGCCCGGGCGCAGTTCCAGCAGCGCCGGGCTTCCCTTGTCAGCGCGCTGCGGGAACAGTGGCGCCAGCAACTGGCACAGGGCGGTTTTGCGAAAGCCAGCCGGCAGCAGGCACTCACCGACCTCCACGAGCGCCTCACCCTGCTTGGTGCGGAACCTCCGGTTCCAGACACGAAGACCCGTGCCACCTTCCGCAAGGAACTCCAGGAAGCCATGACCGGCAGCGGAACGGACAGACTCCGCAAACTGGTTGCCATTGGCGATCTGGCGTTCGGCCATGATTCCGACACCAGTGCGGCACTGGCCTGGGCCCGGGTCCAGGCCGGCTTCTCGACTGGAAATGCCTCGGGTGAATCACTCGGCAGGCAGTTGGCGCGTCTGCAGGAGGCGGCGTCAGACGCCGAAAGCGTGGCGGAACTGGATGCCGTCTTCGAAGCAGTAAGGAAGCTCCCGGAGGCAGAATCGGGGCGTCGGGAAAGGCTGAAAAGCCTGCATCAGGCCCTGGCCAACCGCTATATGCAGCAGGCCCGGAAGAGACTGGATGAGCAGCGGCTGGAATCCGCCGGGCCGCTGCTCAAACGGGCGACGGACCTGACCCGCAGGGCCCAGGCAGCGCCCTGAGGCCGGCGGTTCAGCCGTGTTTCTGCTTCAGGCTCTCCAGCAGATCCACATACTGCTGCATGGCATCCTCGGAGCTGGTGCCTTTGACCTTTTCCCAGGCGCTGTACTTGGCACGGCCCACCTGGTCCAGCATGCCGGGCTTCTTGCCCTTCACATCGCCTTCGGTGGCCTGCTTGTACAGCGCATAGAACTGGAGCTTGAGGTCATTGGAAGGTTTGAAGTCACCTTCCGCGTTCTGGACGTAGTTGACGGCTTCGTCGAACTGCTGTTTCAGGTCACTCATGCGCTACCTCTTTGTTATCGGTCGTTTTCCCGGAAACTACCAGAAAACCCCACGAATGACACTGGCCGTTACTCCCGCACCTGGGTGCTGGTTGTGGAACCGGGATCATAGGTTCGGTTCTGGAATCCGGGATACTGCACCTGCGACGGCGATGCGGGCCTGTCCATAATGGGTCCGATCAGCTGCTCGCGCTGGCGTTCCAGCTGGCTGCGATCCAGATCGAGAGAACGGCGCAGTTCATCACTCAGGTAAACGGGCTCCACCAGGACCTCCGTTTCCGGGCCCACCAGCCCCGCGGAGGGCGGCCCCAGCGCACCCTGGATAGTAGTGTTACCCAGCTGTTCCTCGCCCACCGGCGCGAACTGGATGCTTTCAGGGGTCGAGCGTTCGCGCGGGGAGGCAAAGGCGCGCTCCCCGTCCTCGGCAGCCTCCTGCGCCCACAGCGTCCCCGTCAACGCCATCATGAAGGCGCTGAGCCAGTAAGCGCGACTGCGGTGTTGGGCCGGCATACCGGATACTCCCTATCCAGCGGATTCGGGCTCATGATACCGCGCCTGTGTTCAGAAAATCGCCAACACACTCGCATTCCCGGCATTCAGGGGTAATCAATCGCTGTGATGATCCACAGCCGTTCGCCTTCGCTGGTGTTCTGGACCACTTCATCATCCACACGTTTGCGCAGCATGGCCCTGGCAAAGGGTGCATCCACGCTCAGCAGCCCCTGGCTCACATCGAACTCATCAGGCCCGACCAGGCGGTAGCGTACTTGCTCGCCGGTTTCATCATCCTCCAGGGTCACCCAGGCGCCGAAGAAGACGCGGCCGGCGTCCCGGGGGGATTCGCGCACCACCGTGAGCTCATCCAGGCGTTTGCTGAGAAAGCGCACCCGGCTGTCGATCTCGCGCAGCTGCTTCTTGCCGTAGATGTACTCGGCGTTCTCGGAACGGTCCCCCTGGGCGGCCGCCTCCTTGACGGCCTGGGTCACGGCCGGGCGTTTCTCCTTCCAGAGATAGCGCAGCTCCTCTCTCAGGGCCCGCTCTCCTTCCGGTGTAATATAGAGGGAACCGCGCTCGCGCGGTGGTCGATAGCGTCCCATGGCTTCTCCCGTGGATCACTGATCCGTAACGGCGGTTGTTAGGTTGTGCACTCTAATCATTCGCAGTAGTCTTCCGCCAGACTGAAGCAGGAACCCAATCAGAGGTGATTCCCATGGATACCAAGAAACTGACGGCAGTAGCGCTGAACGGCCTTGATCGTGTCGGCTACGAACTCGAAAGCTACGGCATCACCAACCGGGTCAACCGTCATACCCTGGCGGCTTTCATGATGGCTGAAAAGAACCGGTTTGAGGGAGAGATGGACAGCCTGAACGCCCGCACGGCCCGCTACCGGGCCATCGCCGAGAATACGGCCGAACTGGCGTTCCGCCCGGCGCGCGCCGCGACCGAGACGGTACGCAGCCTGGTCAGCGGCAAGAGCGCCTGAACCAGCGCCCCTTACTGCTCCCGTTCGCCGCTGTCCCCGGACGGCGGCTGGGCCGGAAGATAGAGTGTGACCTTCAGCCCCGGCCTCTCGGCGCCGGGCTCGGTATCCGTGAGGCCAATGTGGCCCTCGTGCAGTTCCACCACGGCACTCACCAGGCTGAGCCCCAGCCCGTTACCGGGCTGTGACCGGCTCTTGCCCACCCGGTAGAAGCGCCCGAAGATATTCTCCTTTTCGTGGTCCGGCACGCCATCGCCGCTGTCCGCCACTTCCAGAACCGCCTGACCGCCTTCACGCCGCACGGCCACACCGATACGCCCACCGTCGTCGGTGTACTTGATGGCGTTATCGATCAGGTTGCTGACCGCCTGGAACAGCAGGTCCCGGTCGCCAAGCAGCGGCACATCCTCCTCAACCTGGTAATCAAGAACCTGGTCCTTCTCCTCGGCCAGTGCCTCGTAGAGCTCAACCGCGTCCGTCACCAGTGTGCCCAGCTCCAGTGGCTCGCTATGCAGCGTCTTGCCACCGGTCTCCAGTCGCGCAATGCGCAGCAGAGCATTGAAGGTCCCCAGAAGCTGGTCCGCTTCAGCCACCGCCTCGCCCACCTGGTCCTGGGCATCGGGATCCTTGAGGTTGATCAGGGTATTCTCGAGCTGGCTGCGGAGCCGGGTCAGCGGTGTCCGCAGGTCGTGAGCAATGCTGTCTGAGACATGACGGATGCCCTCCATCAGGTACTCGATGCGATCGAGCATCTGGTTGAGGTTGTCCGCCAGCTGGTCGAAGTCGTCCTGGGTCCCGCGTGAGGGCACACGCTGGGAAAGATCCCCGTGCATGATCCGGTAGGCGGTCTGGTTGATGACCTCAATCCGTCGGGTGGTGCTCCGGCTCATGAGAAAACCGCCAATCAGCGCCAGCCCCAGGGAAATGCCCATGCCCCAGTTCATGGCCGTCTCGATCAGGCTTTTCACCCGGTTGAGTTCACTGATGTCCTGCCCCACCAGAAGGCGCAGCCCGCCCTGGACCTCGAACACCCGCGCCCGCGCCCGCCGCTCTTCGCCTTCATAGCCCATGGAATCATCGAGGGTGAAGTCGATCCAGCCGTTGTCCGTGCGCGCGCTCTCCGGCCACTCGGGCAGGTTACCGGCAAGCTTGAGGTAGTCTTCGGTGGCGAACAGGTACAGGGACTGACCGTCCGGATCCCGGGCCACCCGCTCGCGCACCACGTTCATAAGGCCATTGATGCCCCGTGAACGGTACTGCTCCGCCAGGCCGGCGATTTCCGCCTCAATGGTCTGGTCGGTCTGCTCCATCATGAAACCGGCCGTGCGCCAGTAGATGAACGCCAGCAGTATGAACACGGAGGTGGCGAACACCACCATGTAGAGCATCGCGACCTGGAACGTGGAGGTTCGGAGCTGGCTAAGAATCGTCACGAAGCATGTACCCGGCGCCACGGATGGTCTGCAGCAACGGTTTCTCGAATCCCTTGTCGATCTTGGAGCGCAGGCGGCTGATGTGCACGTCGATGACGTTGGTCTGCGGATCGAAATGGTAGTCCCAGACCTTTTCCAGCAGCATGGTGCGGGTCACCACCTGATCGGCATGGCGCATCAGGTATTCCAGAAGCCGGAACTCACGGGGCTGGACGTCGATGTTCATGCCGTTGCGCTTGACGGTCCTCGCCAGCAGATCCATCTCCAGATCCGCCACCTTCAGCACCGTCTCGGTATCGCCGCCGCTGCGGGCCCGGCGTGCCAGCACATCCAACCGTGCCAGCAGCTCGGTGAAGGAGAACGGCTTGGTGAGGTAGTCATCACCGCCGCCGCGCAGTCCTTCCACCCGCGCATCCACATCACCCAGCGCGCTCAGGATCAGCACCGGGGTCTGGTTGCCGGTGGCGCGGATGGTCTTGATGATGTTGAGACCGTCCATCCCCGGCAGCATGCGGTCGATGATCATCACGTCGTAGTCGCCCGACGCCGCCATGGTCATGCCCTCCTTGCCATCGGTGGCATGGTCGACCACATAGTCGCTCTCGCGGAGTCCCTTGTTCAGGTAATCCGCCACATCCTGATCGTCTTCAATCACCAGTACACGCACCCCGAAATCCCCCTTTCCAAAAGGCCATGAAAAACATTAACAGATCGCCGGCAGGTTACGGGCGAGGCCCCTTACCGGCAAAGTTACCATGTTTTAAGGCTGATGAGCCCAAACAGAAAGGCCGCTCCCGGGGGAGCGGCCTTCTCAGCAGATGCGCGACTGACGGTGGCGTTCAGGCCACCATGCTGGTGCGGATCTTCTTCATGGCGTTTTTCTCCAGCTGGCGGATCCTTTCGGCGGAAACGCCATACTCATCGGCCAGCTCGTGCAGGGTGGCCTTGTTCTCACCCAGCCAGCGCCGGCGCAGGATATCCTGGCTGCGTTCATCCAGTGCCGACAGCGCATGGCCAAGGCGTTCGCTGGAATCCTGGCTCCAGTCCGCCTGCTCCAGCTGGCTGGCCGGATCATAGCGCTTGTCGTCCAGATAGTGGACGGGCGACTGCCAGCCGGTTTCGTCGTCGTCATCCGTCGGCGCATCAAAGGCCATATCGTGGGAGGCCATACGACCTTCCATCTCACGGACAACCTTCGGCTCAACGCCCAGATCCTTCGCCACGGCCTCGGTCTCGTCGTTGTTGAGCCAGGCCAGGCGCTTCTTGGAGCTGCGCAGGTTGAAGAACAGCTTCCGCTGGGCCTTGGTGGTGGCCACTTTCACAATGCGCCAGTTGCGCAGGATGAACTCGTGGATCTCAGCCTTGATCCAGTGTACGGCAAACGAGACCAGGCGCACGCCATAGCCCGGGTCAAAGCGCTTGACCGCCTTCATCAGGCCAACGTTGCCTTCCTGGATCAGGTCCGCCTGGGCCAGGCCATAGCCGGAATAGCTGCGTGCAATGTGCACCACAAACCGCAGATGCGACAGAACCATCTGCCGTGCGGCTTCAATATCCCCGTGCTCCTGGAAACGCTGGGCCAGGTTCTGTTCCTCATCCACACTCAGGACCGGAATCTGACTGACGGTCTGGATGTAGCTCTCCAGGTTGGCACCCGGCACCAGATTGTGGCTGAGCTGAAGTTCTGTACCCATGGTGCTCCCCCTCTGTTCATTGTCTCCCGACAAAGAGTCTGAATCCAATATATGGTCATTTATTACGTTTTCAAGCCCTCTGTGTCCATACGGACTATCCCGGACAGGGGATCATTCCGGCTCCACGGCCCGGAGGTGGCGGTGCACGGCCCACCAGGCCCCGAGCCATCCCAGCACAAGGGCGCAGCCGAGCAGCAGGACCACTTCATCAATGCCCGGCCTCTGGAGTTCAAACCCACTGTTGTAGAGCTCCGCCAGGTGGCCAACCGGCCCGCTCAGCCACCAGAATGCCACTTCCACCAGCCACCACGCCAGGAGCCCACCCAGAGCCCCGTACCACAGGCCGGTGTAGAGGAAGGGCCGGCGTACGAAACTGTCGGTCCCTCCCACCAGGCGCGCCACAATGATCTCGCGGCGGCGGCTCTCGATGGCCAGCCGCACGGTATTGGCAATGGCCAGCACCACGCCCACCACCAGCAGCAGTGCCAGCGCCTGGGTGGCCCGGCCGAGCACTTCCGCCATGGCGTTGAGACGCTGCAGCCAGGCCAGGTCCAGCTTCACTTCGTCCACCCCTTCCGCCTGGCGCAGGCGCTCCGCCAGATCCTCCAGGGCGGCCGCTTCCCGGTAAGCCCGGTCCGGCGTCAGCACCAGGGTGTGCGGCAGCGGGTTCCCATCCAGAAAGTCCAGCGTACCGCCGAGCCCTTCGCTGGAGCGCATGGTTGCCATGGCCTCGTCCCGGGGGATGACCGTCACATCCCCCACCGCGGCGTTCTCGATCCAGCGCCCGGCCAGCTCTTCCGCCCGTTCCATGCCGGTCTCGGGCGTGAGATAGACGCTCAGGCGACCGGCCTGCTCCCAGCCACCGCCGATCTGCTGGATGCTGCCCATGATCAGGAACAGGGCCGTGGGCAGGGCCAGGGCAATGCCCATCACCAGCCCCGTCATCAGGCTGGACAGTGGCGCATTGCGCAGGCGCAGGGCACTGTCGCGCGCCGAACGCCGGTGATGACTGAACCAGCTGCGCAGCTGGTCCCGCCAGGGCGTGCGGGCGCTGGCGGCGCCACGGGGGGTCTGCTGTCGAGCTTCAGCCATGCCCGGTCTCCAGTGCCACCGGCAGGCCATCGTGCACCAACTCTCCCTGCGACAGCTCAAGGGTGCGCTGGCCCATGGTCTCGATCAGCCCGATATCATGGGTCGCCACCATCACGCAGACGCCCACGCGGCTGAACTCCCGGAACAGGTCCATGATCTCTGAAGACAGCGCCGGATCCAGGTTCCCCGTGGGCTCGTCCGCCAGCAGCAGCGGCGGCTTGTTCACCACCGCCCGGGCAATGCCCACCCGCTGCTGCTCGCCACCGGAAAGGCTGATGGGATTGAGCTGCTCCTTTTTCAGCAGGCCCACCTTATCCAGCGCCGCGCGTACACGCCGGCCGATCTCATTGGGCGGCACGCCCGTGACCTCCAGCGGCATGGCGACGTTGTCGAAAACGGTACGGTCGAACAACAGCTGATGGTCCTGGAAGACAACCCCGACATGGCGCCGGATGTAGGGAATGCGCCGGCGCGGGGTCTTCTCCAGTGCCTGGCCGCCCACCAGGACCTGGCCGGCCGTGGCGCGCTCCATCAGCATGATGAGCTTGAGGAGGGTACTCTTGCCGGCGCCGGAATGGCCGGTAAGGAACGCCATCTCACCACGCCCGAGCGCGAAGCTCACCCCCCGCAGGGCGGTGAACTGCTGCCCGTAGCGCTTGGTTACCTGGCGGAATTCAATCATCGCGCCTCATCTCTGGAAGCCGGATCATTCCCGGCCGTCAAACAGGGCCTGCACAAACTCATCCGCAGCGAACGGGCGCAGGTCGTCGGCCGTCTCGCCCACGCCGATGTAGCGTATCGGCAGCCCCAGCTGGCGCGCAATGGCGAAGATGATGCCGCCCTTGGCGGTACCGTCCAGCTTGGTCAGGGTCACGCCGCTCACACCCACCGCCTCCTGGAAGGTCTGGGCCTGGCTGAGTGCGTTCTGGCCGGTGCCGGCGTCCAGCACCAGCATGATCTCGTGCGGCGCCTCGGGGTCGAGCTTCTTCATCACCCGCACCACCTTGGCCAGCTCGTTCATCAGGTTGTCCTTGTTCTGGAGCCGGCCGGCGGTATCCGCGATCAGCACGTCCGTGCCCTTCGCCTGCGCCGACTCCAGCGCGTCGTAGATGACGGAGGCGCTGTCGGAACCGGTGTGCTGGGCCACCACCGGCACGTTGTTGCGCTCGCCCCAGACCTGGAGCTGCTCCACCGCCGCGGCCCGGAAGGTGTCGCCGGCCGCCAGCATCACGCTCCTGCCATCGTTCTGGTAGCGCTGTGCCAGCTTGCCGATGGTGGTGGTCTTGCCCACACCGTTGACGCCCACCATCAGGATCACGAAGGGCTTGTTCTGGGTTTCCGGCTCCAGCGGTGTGGTGCAGGGCGCCAGGATGCCGTGCAGTTCCTCGCGCAGAGCCTGGAACAGGGCGTCCGAGTCCCTGAGCTCACTGCGCTCGAGCTTTTTCTTCAGACTGTCGATGATCTCGGTGGTGGCCGTCATGCCCACGTCGGCCGTGAGCAGCAGGTTCTCGATCTCCTCCAGCAGATCCTGGTCAATCTTCTTGTTGCTGGCGAACAGGCCGGCCAGGCCATCCGCCAGTTGGCCCCGGGTACGGCCCAGGCCCTCGCGCATGCGCTGGAAGAAGCTGACCGGCTCTTCGGGTTCCGGCTCTGGGGCCGGGGCCGGTTCAGCCTCGGCAGGCGCCTGCTCCGCGGTGGCTTCCGCCTCGGGGGCCTGTGCCGGTGCTTCTGCCGCCGACTCCCGCTGCTGGCGCTCGGGCGGTTTGGGGGGCCTCGGAATCTGCTGCCGGCCTCGCACCAGGTCCACCACAAACCAGGCGACAAGAAGCACGAAAAGGGCGTTGAAAATCAGTTCTGCGTTCATGGCGATCAATCCTGCCCATGGTTCATCGGTGCCAGTGGCCGACCATCGGGAAACTGGTCGGGCGCGGTCAAGGCGGGTTATTCTACCGGCCCGCAACAGGGCCGTCCAAAAAGCGAACACAGCATGGCATCACGCAACCAGCGCCGGGGCCGGCGTAATGACCAGGGCCAGGTCCGCCTGATCGGCGGTGACTGGCGCCGCCGCACACTCAGCTTCCCTGCCGTCGACGGTGTGCGCCCCTCACCGGACCGGGTGCGCGAGACCCTGTTCAACTGGCTGATGCCGGTGCTTCCGGGCAGCCACTGCCTGGACCTGTTCGCCGGCAGCGGCGCCCTGGGGCTGGAAGCCCTGTCGCGCGGCGCGGACCGCGTTACCTTTGTGGAGCACAGCACTGAGCTGGCCCGCGCGCTCTCGCAGAACCTGACCACCCTCAACGCGAACGGTGGGACTGTGATTAAGCAGGACGTCCTGAACTGGCTCAAGGCGCCGGAACCAACCGGCCCCTTCCGGATCGTGTTCATGGATCCGCCCTTCCGGGCCGGTCTGGTGGAGCCGATCTGCGAAGCCCTGGCGGCCTCCGGCCTGCTCGCGGACAATGCCCGCGTCTATGTGGAACACGAAAGCGATCACGAGCCCTCAATGCCGCGGGACTGGACACTGGCCCGGCGCAAGCAGGCGGGGCAGGTCGCCTACAGCCTGTTCGAGGTGGCCTGAGCCATGCCGGAACTGCCTGAAGTCGAAACCACCCGGCGCGGGATCGCCCCCTGGCTGGAAGGCGTGACCCCCGTGGAAGTGCGCCTGCACAACCCGTCCCTGCGCTGGCCCATCCCGCCGGAGCTGCCGGAACGCCTGAGCGGCACGCCCATCACCGCCGTGGACCGGCGCGCCAAGTACCTGCTGCTGCGGAATGAACGCGGCACGGCACTGGTGCACCTGGGCATGTCCGGCAGCCTGCGCCTGAGCCCGCCGGACGAGCCCCGCCGCCCCCATGACCATGTGGAGATCCCGCTGGCCGAGCGGATTCTGCGGTTCAACGACCCGCGCCGCTTCGGGGCCTGGCTCTGGAGCACGGACCCGGAACAGCACCCCTTGCTGGCGCCGCTCGGCCCGGAGCCCCTGGGCCCGGACTTTGACGGCGACCTTCTGTACCGGCTGAGCCGGGGCCGCCGTGCCTCGGTCAAGGCGTTCATCATGGACGCCAGGATCGTGGTGGGCGTGGGCAACATCTACGCCTCCGAGGCCCTGTTCATGGCCGGCATCCACCCCCAGCGCCCGGCCGGCCGCGTGGGCCGGGCCCGCTACCGCCGGCTGGCGGAGGCCATCCGCGAGGTTCTGGCGAACGCCATCGAGCTTGGCGGCACCACCCTGCGCGATTTCACGGACAGCCAGGGCAACCCCGGCTACTTCCGCCAGTCACTGACCGTCTACGGCCGCGAGGGCGAACCCTGCCGCCACTGTGGCCAGCCGCTGCGCCACCGCGTCATCGGCCAGCGCGGCACCGTGTTCTGCAGCCGCTGTCAACGCTGAGCCCGCTCCCGGTAGCGCCGGGGCTTGAAAAAACGCGCATCTGGGCCATAGTGAAGGCAGTATCACACAGTCCCGGAGACACCCGATGAAAAAGCTGAGCACACTGGTTACCGTTGCCCTCCTGAGCGGTTTCATGGCGGTTGCCGGTCCCGCACAGGCCGAGCGCGTTGAGGAAAAACCCTCCGCCCTGGCCATGGTCGGTGATGCCGTGATCGCCCGCCCGCTGCTGCTGGGCGCCACCGTGGTGGGCAGTGTCGTGCACACCGTAACGCTGCCGTTCTCGGCACTGGGCGGCAATGCCAATGAAGTGGGCGAGACCCTGGTGGTCGGCCCGGCCAAGGCCACCTTCGTGCGCTGCCTGGGCTGCACCCAGTCCGGCCGCAATGCCAGTGAGGTCGTCAACGAACCCAATGATTGACTGGGGGCGGGTCCGGACCGTCCTGCTGGATATGGACGGCACCCTTCTGGACCTCCATTACGACACCCACTTCTGGCTCACCCACCTCCCGGCCCGCTACGCGGAGACCCGGGGGGTAGACCCGGAGCAGGCCAGCCGCGAGATCCACGAGACCATCCAGAGCCTCAAGGGCTCGCTGGACTGGTACTGTCTGGATTTCTGGAGCGAGCGCCTGGGCATGGATGTGAGCGGGCTCAAGCATGAAGTGGGCGACCGCATCCGCTTCCGGGCGGATGCGCCGGCCTTCCTGCGCGCCCTGAAAGCGTCCCACTGCCGCACCGTGATCGTCACCAACGCCCACCCGGGCGGACTGGCTCTCAAGCGCGAACGTACCGGCCTGGACCAGTGGGTGGACGCCATCCACAGCACCCACAGCTTCGGGCGTCCCAAGGAAGACCCGGCCTTCTGGCCGGCCCTGCATGCCACGGACCCCTTCGATCCGGCCACCACGGTGCTGATCGACGACAACCACACCGCCCTGAGCGCCGCCGAGGCCTTCGGCATCAGCCACCTGCTGAGCATCCACCAGCCGGACAGCCAGCGCGAGCCCGTCCCGGCGGGCCGCTGGCCGGCGCTGGAACGCTTCGAGACGCTCCTTCCGATCACGCCGCCGCAGGCGGTACAATGAGCCCATGAGCAGAAAGGGCGACCAATCCGACTCCAGCTCCGGGCGCGTGCGCCTCGACAAGTGGCTCTGGGCGGCGCGCTTCTTCAAGACCCGCACCCTGGCCCGCGAGGCCATTGAAGGCGGCAAGGTCCGCTACGAGGGGCAGCGCCCCAAGGCGGGCAAGTTCGTGACCCGGGGCGCGAAAGTCCAGGTGCACAAGGGCTCGACCACCTTTGAGGTCATCATCGATGAACTCAGCGAGAAGCGTGGCAGTGCGCCCCAGGCCGAGATGCTCTACACCGAGACCGAGGCCAGCAAGGAAAAGCGCGAGGACAACGCCTGGCGCCGGCGCATGATGGTTGCCGCCGAGCACCCGCCGGCGCGTCGCCCCAACAAGAAGCAGCGCCGCGAACTGCAGCGCGTAAAGAACCAGATGTCCCACTAGCGAGCCAACATGACCGATACCCTGCAGCGTTTTGTCTTCAACGAGGGCGAGGTCCGTGGTGAGCTCGTACTGATCAAGGACACCCTCAAGACCGCCCTTGAAGGACGCGACTACCCCGAGCCCGCCCAGCAGCTGCTGGCACAGAGTCTCAGTGCCGCCGTGCTGCTCGGGGGCGTGCTCAAGATGAAGGGCCGCATCAGCCTCCAGGCCAAGGGCCAGGGCCCGGTGACCCTGCTGATGGCGGACTGCAGCGATGAGCGCGGCGCGCGCGGGCTCATCCACACCGAGGACCACATCCAGCACGGCTCCATTGGCGAGCAGCTCGGCCACGGCCAGCTTGTCATCACCATCGAGCCGGAACAGGGCCAGCGCTACCAGGGCATCGTGCCGCTGGAGTCCGACACCCTCCAGGAATGCCTTCAGGACTATTTCACCCGCTCGGAACAGCTCGACACCCTGATCCTGCTGTTCGCCAACAGCGAGCGCGCCGGCGGCCTGATGCTGCAGAAGATGCCCGGCTACGAGACCACCGAGGACGACGACCTCTGGAACCGCCTGACCCATCTCGCCAGCACCACCGGCCAGGAGGAGCTGCTGTCCGTAGCCCCGGAGACGCTGCTGCACCGCCTCTTCCACGAGGAGTCCATCAGCCTCTACCCCGAGGAGCCGGTGTTCTTCCACTGCCACTGCACCCGCGAGCGCACCGCCAACGCCCTGGAGACCCTGGGCGCCCAGGAATGCTACGACCTCCTGGCCGAACAGGGCGAGATCAGCGTGGACTGCCAGTTCTGCAACCAGCAGTACCGCTTCGGCCAGCAGGACCTGGAAGCCCTCTTCGGCCCCCACAAGCGCCACTGACACTGGCCCGGACACCGCCCGGCACGCTAGAGTAACGCCCTCACTGAACAGCGGCCCCACCCAACAGCGGAGCAAACCATGGAATACCTGGAATGCGTGGAAAAGACCACCGGCGAGAACCCGGATGCCAGCGTCATCTGGCTGCACGGCCTGGGCGCCAGCGGGCATGACTTCGAGCCCGTGATCCCGCACCTGGGGCTGCCGCAGGACGCCCGTGTGCGCTTCGTATTCCCCCATGCCCCGGAGATTCCGGTCACCCTCAACGGCGGCATGGTCATGCCCGCCTGGTACGACATCCGCTCACTGGACCGCCACAACGACACCGACGAACAGGGCATCCTCGCCTCCGCCGGGCGCACCCGCGACCTGATCCAGCGTGAGATGGAACGCGGCGTGCCCAGCGACCGCATCGTCATCGCCGGTTTCTCCCAGGGCGGCGCCGTGGCCTACCACACCGCGCTGACCTTCGAGAAACCGCTGGCCGGGCTCATGGTTCTCTCCAGCTACTTCGCCACCATGAAGCTGACCACACCCTCCGAGGCCAACAAGCAGCTGCCCATCTTCATGGCCCACGGCACCAACGACCCCATGCTGCCCGAATTCCTCGGCCAGGAAGCGCTGCAACACCTGCGCAAGCTGGGCTATGAGCCGGAGTACCGCACCTACCCCATGGAGCACGAAGTGTGCCTGGAAGAGATCCAGGCGATCGGGGCCTGGCTGCGGTCTGTGATCTGAACAGGCCCAAACAGGCAATAAAGCGGGATCCGGGTCCCAAGGGTGATGGCAACCTGATGGATCAGGCTCCCGTACTATCACTTCCGACAGATTGCGGAAAACCTCTGCCGCGATCAGAATACCGCCCTAGCCAGATTACTCAGATGCAACAGGGACCCGTTTCATGACCCACCTCTGCTCCCACCCCGGGCGTTACCTCTGGATACCGGCCATCCTGCTGCTGCTCGGCGGCTGTGACGGCAATTCAGGCAGTAGCCCGGCCACGAACGACGAAAAAACCGCCAGGCCTGCCCGGATGATGACCCTCGAGACCCCCTCGGAACTGGCCTCACGCCGTTTCAGTGGCCGCGTTGAGCCTGCCGAGACCACAACCCTGAGCTTCCGGGTACCCGGCCAGATTGAGACCCTCGACGCGGACGTGGGCGATGAAGTCAGTGAAGGGGACACCCTCGGCCAACTGGACCAGAGGGACTTCCACCTGCAGGTGCGTGAGACCGAGAGCCAGCTGGACTCGGTCCAGGCCACACTGGAAGAAGCCCGCAAGAACTGGCAGCGCGGCAAAGAGCTGGTGGACACCGACGCGATCAGCGATGCCGAATTCGACCGTCTCGAAAGCGCCTACGAACAGGCCCGCGCCAAACGCAATGCCACCCGGGAAGCGCTTGAAACCGCCCGTTCAGCCCTTGATGACACCGTACTTGAAGCCCCGTTTGATGGCGTGATCAACCGTCGCATGGCGGAGCCGTTCGAGCAGGTCAGCCCGCAACGCCCGGTATTCTCGATTGACAATATCGAGACCGTGGAAGTCGAGGTCAGCATCCCGGAGCGGCTGATGCAGTTCCGCGATCACCTCGAAGATGTTCACGTTTACATCCCCGCTCTGGACAGCCGGCGTTTTGACGCGCGGGTCGAGAATGTCCGTCTCGATGTCTCACCGGATACCCAGGCCTATCCGGTCCGGGTTGCTGTGAACAATCCCGAGCGCGAACTCCTGCCGGGTATGACCGCCGAAGTCTCGTTCAAGGCCAGCCTCACGGATACCCCCTGGGATGACAGTTTCCTGATCCCGGTGGAGGCCCTGTTCGAGAAAGAGGATCAACCCCATGTCTGGGTCTGGGATCCGGACTCCGGCGAGGTGGCCTCCCGCCCGATCACCACGGAATCCCTGGAAGCCGACAGTGTCAGGATTACCGGCAGGATCAGTGCCGGCGAACAGATCGTTGTCGCTGGCGCCCAGCACCTGGAGGAAGGCCAGAAGGTCAGACGCCTTGAAGGCGGGGTGGTCCAGTGATGCTGGCGCAACTGGTGCGCGGTGCGATCAGCCGCAACCGCTTTGTCGGATTTCTGGTCCTTCTGGTGACCCTTCTGGGAATCATTGCATTCACCCGGTTGGGGCAGCTTGAAGATCCCGAGTTCACGATCCGCACGGCCATCGTCATGACCGGCTATCCGGGAGCGGATGCGGAACAGGTGGAGCAGCAGGTCACCGAACCCCTCGAAAAACAGATCCAGCAACTCGGTGAGCTGGAAAGCATTGAATCGATGAGCCGGAACGGAACCTCCATCATCTATGTTGAGGTGAAAGACCAGTACGGTGGCGAGCAACTGCGCCAGATCTGGGATGAACTCAACAAGAAGGTCCTGACGGCCCGCGCCAGCCTGCCCGATTCCGTGCGTGGCCCGCGCGTGAATGACGACTACGGCGATGTCTACAGCATGCTGCTGTCCGTGGAAGGGGCCGATTACAGCTACGCCGAGCTCAATGACATCGCCGATCATCTCCGGCAGCGCCTGCTGCGTGTTGATGACGTGGCCAAGGTCGACCTGTTTGGCGACCAGGGCGAGCGTGTCTTCATCGAAACCAGCCGCGCCAAGATCGCGGAACTGGGGCTTACCCCGGCGCTGGTGGTGAATGCCCTCAACAAGCAGAACGTGGTGGCGCCCAGCGGCGTCACTGAGATGGGCTCCCGGCGGCTGCGGATCAATGCCACCGGCACCTTTGAGTCCGTGGACGAGCTGGCCCGACTGAACATCCGCAGCCCGGTGACCGAGGAGCTCGTGCAGCTGCGCGATTTTGCCGAGGTCAGGCGCGGTTACGCCGACCCACCGGACGCCAGCCTGCGGCATGAGGGTGAGTCTGCTCTCGCGCTTGGCGTGGTTCCGGCCGAAGGCGCCAACGTGGTGGCGCTGACCGAACGGGTCCAGAAGGAGCTTGACCGGATCGAAGCCCGGATGCCCGTCGGCATTGAGTTTGGCGGCATCGCCCTGCAGTCCGAAGAGGTTGAACAGGCCGTTGGCGAGTTCCTGATCAATCTCGCCACAGCCGTAGCCATTGTCCTGGCCGTACTGATGGTCTCACTGGGTCTGCGCACCGGCTTTGTGGTCGGGCTCGGGGTCCCGTTGACCATTCTCGCCACCTTCATGGGCATGTACATGATGGGCATTGAGCTTCACCGGGTATCCCTGGGGGCCCTGGTGATCGTCCTCGGCATGATTGTGGACAACGCCATCGTCATCTCCGAGCTGATGCAGGTGAAGATGCAGCGCGGCACTGAGCGCCTGAAAGCCGCCGCCGAATCCGTCCAGGAAACCGCCTGGCCCCTGCTGGCAGCCACCGCGATCGCGGTTCTGGCATTCGCCCCCATTGCCCTGACCGACACCGCCACGGGCGAGTTCACGCGCTCCCTGTTCTGGGTCGTTGCCATCAGCCTCGCCATATCCTGGCTTCTGGCGATCTTTGCCACACCGCTGATGAACTACTGGCTCCTGGACAGCAAAAGCGGGCTTGGCGACCCGGCGGATCGGCCCTTCTACCAGTGGGCCCACCGCCTTATCGGGGTCTCGATCCGGCGCCCCTGGATCCTCACAGGCGGCGCTCTCGTGGTCTTTGCTGCCAGTGCCGTCGCCTTCAGCTTCGTGCCACAGACCTTTTTCCCTCCGGCCGAGCGCTCCCAGTTCATGGTCGATTACTGGCTGCCGGAAGGCAGTCGCATCGAACAGACCAGCGAGGACATGGCCCGGATTGAGGAACACCTTCTGGAAATGGACGCGGTGACCGACGTAACCGCCTTCATCGGCGAGGGCGCTCCAAGGTTCTACCTGCCCATGATTCCTCGAACACCCAACCCGGCGTTCGGCCAGATCCTGGTCAATGTTGAGGCCAAGGAAGATGTCGATCCGGTCATGGCCAGGGTCCGGGATCACCTGGACGACGGCTACCCCGAAGCCGAGCCAAGGGTGCGGCCGATGCAGCTGGGCGAGCCTGTGCGGTTCCCGCTCCAGCTGCGGGTCACCGGACCGGAGCGGGAGCAGTTGCTCGATACGGCCGGAACGCTGCAGGGCATCATGGCTGAGCACCCGGGCGTCACGAACCTGCGGCACAACTGGCGCCAGAGCCAGCCCCGGGTGACCGTTGATGTGGACCAGGATCGGGCCCGGCGTGCCGGGGTCACCACGGAGAGTATCAACCAGGCCCTGAACACGGCCTTTGCGGGGCAGGGTGTCGGCATCTTCCGCGAGGACGACAAGCAGATCCCCATTGTATGGCGCTTCCCGCTGCCCGAGCGCACGGACCCGTCCGAGCTTGAGACCATGGTCGTCTGGCCAGAGAGCGGCGGTAAGCCCGTGCCGCTCACACAGGTCGCCGATATCGAACTCAACTGGGAACGCCCGGTGATCTGGCGGCACAACCGGGAACGGGCGATTACGCTGCAGGCGGACCTGACCCCCGGCACTACCGCGTCCGACGTGCGGGCATCACTGGCCTCCGAGCTCGAGGACGCAGAGCTGCCCTCGGGCTACGAGACACAGTGGGACGGCGAGGTGCACCAGTCGACCGAAGCGCGTGCGAGTGTTCTGAAACCCGTACCCGTGATCCTTGGCCTGATGGTGCTTGTGCTCATGGCCCAGTTCAATTCATTCCGGCGCACCCTGCTGGTCATGCTGATGGTGCCTCTGGGGCTGGTTGGTGTCAGCATCGGCTTGCTCCTGTTCCAGCAGCCGTTCGGCTTCATGGCCCTTCTGGGAACCATGAGTCTCTCCGGCATGATCATCCGCAATGCCGTGGTCATGGTCCAGAAAATGGACATGGCGCTGGCCGAAAGCGGTACGCTGGAGGCCATTGGCGAGGCGGCCACAAGCCGTGTTCGACCCATCCTCCTGACCGCCGCCACGACCATGCTGGGCATGCTCCCGCTGGCGCTTTCCGGCCCCTTCTGGGCCCCCATGGCGCTGGCCATCATGTTCGGACTGGCCTTCGCCGCGGTCCTGACCATCCTGGTGCTGCCGGCGGGCTATGTGCGGCTCATGGGGATCCGCGCCGGGGAGTAATGGGGCCAATGAGGCCCCTCGAAGCTGCCCGTGAGCGCCCTTTGGATGTGGCGCCTGGGTAAAAAGAACATCGCGGGGCTGGTTCAGGAAACCATTCGACTCGGCCTGGTACCTGTTCCAACATAAAGTGGCGGCGGCGGTGCTCAGTGATCACCGGCTCTATGAATACACCGCCGCTGCTGTGAGCTGGTCAAAATCCGGCTCAACCCCCAGCCCCGGGCGTTCGCTCAGTTGCATCCGGCCATTGGCAGCCTCCGGCGCACCATGGGCCAGTTGCACCGTGTTGTAGTTGTGCAGGTCCGTGGTGTTGAGCAGGCAGGCCGTGGGTGTGCTGGCGGCAAGGTGGGCGTAGGCGGCCGTCGCGATGCCGCTGCCCCAGGCGTCCTCGATGGTCATCGGAATGCCCGAGGCCACGCACAGGTCGCGGATCACCCTGGAATGGGTCAGGCCGCCGAACTTGCTGACCTTGAGCGACATCGCATCCATGGCGTCATCGCGCAGGGCCCGCTGGACGTCCGCCACGGAGGTCAGGCTCTCATCCAGCTTCACCGGGTGGCGCGCATGGGTGCGGACCGACAGGCATTCCTCGTAGCTCGCGCACGGCTGCTCCAGGTAAAGATCAAGCCCCTCAACCGAGCGGGAAAAGCGCACCGCCTCGTCCCGGCGCCACGCCCCGTTCACATCGCCCACCCAGATCTCGCCCGGCTCGCGCAGCGCCATCAGGGCACGCACAAGATCCCGGTCCCCCTCGATGTCGTGACCCAGTTTGATCTGGAAGGTGCTGAAGCCCCGCTCCCGGAAATCCCGGAAGCTCTCGGCCATCGCCTCCGGTTCCGCCAGCGACACGATGCGGTGCAGCGGCATGGACGCGCTCATCAAGCCGCCCAGCAGTGTATAGACCGGCAACCCGGCCGCCTTACCCAGCAGGTCCCAGCAGGCCAGATCAATCGCCGCCTTGGCCACGGCCTGCCCATTGAGCGCCTGATCCATCTTGCGCATCAGCCGCGTGGTGTGCCGGGGGTCCTCACCGATCACGCTCGATGCCAGCGCCTCCAGGCAGGCCGGTAATCCGCCCGCAAACGCCGGCATGTAGCTCGGCCCGCAGGGGCAGACCTCGCCATAGCCCTGCAACCCGGTATCGGTGGTAAGAACGACCACGGTGCTGGTGAACTGCGTGTAGGAGCGGCCGCCGGCGAACGAATAGGCGGGACCGTCATAGGGGAGCTCACCGTTATAGACGGAGAGGGTTTCGATGCGCATGCCAGCCTCCGTGGCCAATCCTCGAAACCCTCAGTGTAACGGCGGCGCGGACCTTACGCAGTCGGCAGCCGATAGGTGCACATCTTGCAGGTGTTGCCTTCCTCGATCTGGTAGGGCGTGTCGTAGAAGCTCACCAGCTCCCAGGTGCCCTGCACTTCCAGATCCAGCATCTTTTCCCGGTAGCCGTATTCCTCGTAGGCGCCCTCGCGCACGGTGAACACGATCGTGCCGCCCGGGCGGGTGACGCGGATCAGCTCATCAAAACCATCCGCGGTGATGTGGCCGTAGGTGAAGGTACCGGTGCAGACCACGGCATCGTAGGCGTTGTCGTCCAGCGGCAGGCGCTCCTTCATGTCCGCCTGGATCAGTTTGCGGTAGACGTTCTTGGTCTCCGCCTGGTCCAGCATCTCCTGGGAATAGTCCAGCGCATCCAGGGTGCGGTAGCCCAGCCTGGCCAGCTCTTCCCCCACCAGGCCCGTGCCGCTGCCGGCATCCAGGATCACCGCATCGTGATTGCCGCCAAGCGCCTGATCCAGGGCCCTGGCACTGGTGATATGGGCTACATAGCCCAGCTCTTCCAGATCGCTGTCGTAATCGGCCGCCCAGTCCCTGTAGGCGTCCATCAGCTTTTCGTGGTCATCCGCCGTGTAGACCTTGTTGAGGATCTCGGTCTTGGTGATGGTCCTGTCCGTCATGGGAGCAGCGTCCTCCTCGTGGATTCAGTTGGGTTCCTCGGATGAGGGCTACTATAGCAGGGTTGGTAGCTTCTACCGGATCCCTTCACCGCCAACGGTTCATGGCTTCCAGCTGCGCCCGCATCCGCCGCACATGGCTGCCTTCCCAGAACAGCTGGCAGCAACTGGAGCAGGCCCAGACACTCTGCCCGTCCAACCAGATGGAACCGGGGTAGTAATGCGCCACCTCCCATTCGCTCGCCTCGTGCAATGGCGTGTTGCAGTTCTTGCAGCGTGTGAATGGTGCCCGGCACCAGTCCAGGTCCAGCCGCAGGGTCAGCTCCCGAAGACGGGTTTCATCATCCTGGCCCTGCAGATAGATGACATAGCGGGGCGCCTCCGCGAACGCCAGAAGGTCGGAATCAGCGGTAAGCAGCCAGCGCCCTTCGGCACGCGCCTGAGCCATCAGCTGATCGTCCGGCAGGCCCGGCGTGGGCACCGTGGTGTCGTGCCCC
>JBNJDI010000009.1:0-40009 GCA_051744725.1 Pseudomonadota bacterium
GCCGATCTGCGCCACGATGTGATGGCGGGGCTGACCATTGGCACCGTGGCTGTGCCGCTTTCCATGGCGCTGGCGATTGCCACGGGCGTGGCGCCCCAGCACGGTCTCTACACGGCGATTGTCGCCGGCGCGCTGATCGCCCTGACGGGTGGCTCGCGCTTCAATGTGTCCGGCCCTACCGCCGCCTTTGTGGTGATTCTCTTTCCCATTGTTCAGGAGCATGGGCTGGGTGGGCTTCTCATCGCCACCATGATGGCCGGCGCCATCCTGGTAGCCCTGGGCATGGCCCGGCTGGGGCGGCTGATCGAGTTCGTTCCCTATCCGGTCATTCTGGGGTTTACCGCAGGTATTGCCGTGGTGATCGCGGTGCTGCAGGTTCCGGACTTTCTGGGGCTCAGCGTGGACACGGGCGAGCATTTTCTGGCCAACCTGGGGCGGATACTGTCGGCACTGCCGCGCCTTGATCCGGTTGAGCTGGGGATTGGTGTTCTGACGCTTGCGGTGCTGCTGCTGTGGCCACGCCTGAAACTGCCGGTGCCCGCGCCCCTGGTGGGGCTGGTTGCCGGGGCGGCAGCGGCCTATGCGGTCAATCACTGGTTCGCTGGTGGCACAGCGGTGGACACCATCGCCTCACGCTTCACCTGGGAGTCCGGTGGCGAGAGCGGCACCGGGATCCCGCCTATTCCGCCCGCTCTGGTGGCGCCGTGGTCCCTGCCAGGCCCTGATGGCCAGCCGCTGACGGTGGACTTCCAGCTGATCCAGGCGTTGATCGGCCCGGCTCTTGCCATTGCCATGCTGGGCGCCATCGAGTCCCTGCTGTGTTCGGTGGTGGCGGATGGCATGACCCGGACCCGGCATGATCCGAATGCGGAGCTGATCGGCCAGGGTCTGGGCAATATCGCCGCGCCACTGTTCGGTGGCATTACCGCCACGGCGGCCATAGCCCGCACCGCCACCAATATCCGCAGCGGTGCCCGCTCGCCGATCGCGGCGGTGGTCCATGCGCTGGTGGTGCTGCTTGCGGTTGTGGCACTGGCCGGCGTGCTGGGCATGGTGCCCATGGCCGCGCTGGCGGCGCTGCTGTTCGTGGTGGCCTGGAACATGAGTGAGGCGCGGCTGTTCGTGCGCACACTGCGTTCCGCGCCGGCAGGGGATGTGCTCATCCTGCTGGTGTGCTTCACCCTGACGGTGGTGTTCGACATGGTGTTGGCGGTTGCCGTGGGCATTGGTCTTGCTGCCGCGCTGTTCATCCGCCGCATGGCACTGCTCACGGAGGTGGAGCAGGTCAGTGCCGATGACCATTCTTTGGCGGAGGGGCTGCCCCCGGAGGTGGCGGTCTATGATGTGGATGGGCCCATGTTCTTCGGTGCCGCCGAGAAGGCCGTGACGTCCCTGCGTCTGGTGGATCCGAAGATCCGCATCGTGATCCTGGATATGCACGATGTGCCCAGCATGGATGGTACGGCCATCGTGGCGCTGGAGACGCTGATCCGGGAAATGCATGAGGACGGTGTATCCCTGATTCTGGCCGGGCTGCCCGCGCGCATCATCCTGAAACTGCGCCGCGCGGGACTGGGCAGCGTGCAGGGGCGGCTCGGCTACTGTTCCGGCCTTCCGGCGGCACGCGCGCTGGCGCTGCGGTGGTGTGCCCCGGGGTGGGGATCCATTTCTGGTGCTGCGAATGGGAAGGATTAACTCTTGCTGTGTTAGCATTCCCCCGAATTTATGGCAGCGCACCATGGTGAGGGTTGGAAAAAGCTTTCCCGGGGGCGTTTTATGCCGTTTTTGGCGATCTGAGTGAGCGGGGGCATTCTTTGAGCAAGGGGCTGCAAAAATCCGACTCGGTTGAATCCGGGGGCCGCAGTTTCTGGACGTGGGGGACGCTGGTTGTCGCCGCCCTGGTGGGGCTGCCGGTAGCGGTCATTGCCATCCATGTTTTTGTGCCTTCCGGAGACGTCTGGAGCCATCTGGCGGGCACCGTCCTGGAGCGGTACATCACCAATACCGTTCTGCTCGGTGTGGGGGTCTGTATTGGTACCCTGGTGCTCGGTACGGGCAACGCCTGGCTGGTTGTGATGTGTCGCTTTCCGGGCAGGCGTGTGTTCGAGTGGGCGCTGTTGCTTCCGCTGGCGGTCCCCACCTATGTCATTGCCTATGCGTATACGGATTTCCTGCAGTATGCCGGCCCGTTGCAGAGTACGCTCCGGGAATGGTTTGGCTGGCAGCGTGGGGACTACTTCTTTCCGGAGGTCCGTTCGCTTGGGATGGCCGTGGTTCTCTTTTCAGTGGTTCTCTATCCCTACGTCTATCTCCTGGTGCGTGCTGCGTTCACGGAGCAATCCGTCTGTGTGCTGGACGTGGGGCGAACGCTGGGCCTGGGTAAGTGGCGTGTTTTCAGCCGGATCGCGATTCCTCTGGCTCGGCCTGCGATTGTCGGGGGCGTGGCGCTGGTGCTGATGGAGACCCTCAATGAATTCGGCGCGGTGCAGTTCCTGGGGGTGGATACCTTCACCACGGGCATCTACCGCACCTGGTTCGGGCTTGGTGAGCAGGTTGCGGCGGCGCAGCTGGCCGCGTGCCTGCTGGTGTTCGTGGTGATTGTTCTGGCGCTGGAGCGGGCCTCGCGGGGTGGAGGGCATTACCACCACACGACGAGCAAGTACCAGCAGCTGCCGGAATACCCGTTGCGTGGCGTGAAGGCGCTGGGGGCGTTCCTGGTCTGTGCGCTGCCGGTGCTGGTGGGGTTTCTGCTGCCGGGTGCGCTGCTGCTGCAGATGGCCATCAACACCGGAGATCCCCTGTTTGGGGTGCGCTTTCTGGAATTCGCGTTCAACAGCGTGGTGCTGGCCGTCGTGGCTTCGGCCGTGGCGGTTGTCCTGGCGCTGATGCTCAGCTACAGCAGCCGGCTCAACCCGACGAAGCCCGTCCGGCTGGCAACCCGCCTGGCGGCCAGCGGCTATGCGGTTCCCGGCTCGGTCATTGCGGTGGGCATCCTGATTCCGCTCGCCTGGCTTGATCACCACCTGAACCTGTTCACCAGGGAATACTTTGACGTCACGGCGGGGCTGGTCTTCAGTGGCAGTGCCTTCGTGTTGATCTACGCCTATGCGGTGCGTTTCCTGGCGGTCTCGTTCAATACGCTGGAGGCGAGCCTGGGCAAGGTGACACCGACCATGGATGCCGTCGCCAGGACGCTCGGGCAGAGTCCGCTGGGAACGCTCTGGCGCGTCCACACGCCCATGATGCGAAGCAGCCTCCTGGCGGCGGGGATCCTTGTTTTCGTGGATGTGATGAAGGAGCTCCCGGCAACCGTCATTCTGCGGCCGTTCAATTTCGACACGCTGGCGATCCGGGCGCATAACCTGGCTTCCGATGAAAGGCTGGCGGAGTCCGCCACGGCGTCACTGGTGATCGTTGCCGTGGGGATCATCCCGGTCATCCTGTTAAGCAGGGCCATGCGCCACGCGCGCCCCGGAGAGCGCAGGACGGGCTGACTCGCCCGGTCCTACTGCGGGGGATCCTGGGGCAGCGGGAAGACAAAGGTCTGATCGTGGTCCAGTGACAGGGAAACCGGCTGGCCCTCCTGCGGCAGGAACAGACCAGGCACGTGGGCATGCACGTGCGCCTCCTGGTCCCCGCTGCCGTGGGCGCAGATGTGCAGCATGCTGCCCCGGCCCAGGAAACGGGCCATCAGGACGTGGCTCGAGTCGGTTTCGCCCGGTTGCTCTGGAAGAGGGGTCACCTGCACGGCCTCGGGGCGTACCATGACCTGAACCGGGGTACCTTCGGCGACATGGCCTGCAGCGACAGGCTCGATCGGAGTCTCAACCCAACCATTGCGCACTTCTCCCTGCCACTCGTTGGCGGCGCCGAAGAACGAAACCACGAAAGGCTCGTTGGGTTCACGAAAGAGCTGTCGCGGTGTGCCTGTCTGGACGATGCGGCCGTTGCGCATCAGCGCGATCCGGTCGGCCATGAACATGGCTTCCTCGGGGTCGTGGGTAACCAGCATGGTAGCCGCCCCCAGGCGCTTGAGCACGTGCAGGGTGTCGTCGCGGATCTGGTCGCGCAGGCGCGCGTCGAGACTGGCAAAGGGCTCGTCCAGCAGCATGATCTTGGGCGAGGGGGCCAGCGCCCGCGCCAGAGCAACGCGCTGTTGCTGGCCGCCGGAGAGCGTATGGGGATAGGACTGCGCCCATTCGCTCATTCCGAAGAGTTCAAGAAGGTGCAGGGCGCGCTGGCGGCGCTCCTTTTCGCCTTTGCCCTTGAGTCCGAAGCCGACGTTGTCCAGCACACTGAGGTGGGGAAAGAGCGCGGGCTCCTGGAATGCGAGCCCAACACGGCGGTGCTCCGGCGGCTGGTGGGCGCCACCGGCCTCGGCAACACAGTGGCCATCGATGCGTATGCGGCCCTCGGAGAGTGGCTGGAGGCCGGCAACCGTGCGCAGCAGCGACGTCTTGCCGCAGCCGGAGGGGCCCAGAAGGCAGAGCACCTCACCGGCCCGGACCTCGAGATCCGCGTTCTCGATGATCGTGTAACCATCGATTGCGTAGCCGGCATTCTCGAGGGCAAGCACGTTGGCGGCACCCCCCGAGGCCGGTGTGGAGTCAGCAGCTATGGTCGCGGGGTCAAGCGGCCTGTTCATAATGAGTTTTCAACCAGTGCCAGTGAGGGAGATAAGACAATTATAGTAACATGAATTCAAATGCGAATGCCTATTGGACATGGTAACAGCCAGCTGCTAGCATACCTAGAATAGATGAGAATCATTCGTTTTCAGGAATGAAGCCCGTCGATAAGGCCGCAACCATCGACATTAAACCCATCCAAAAGGAAGGCAGCAGACATGCAACTATGGCGAAAGAGTCTGGTTCTGGCTCCGTTTCTTACCGCACTCTCCCTGCCCAGCGTGGGGCTTGCGGATGAACTCAACATCTACACCGCACGCCACTACGATTCTGATGAGGCGCTTTACAAAGCATTCACCGAAGAGACGGGCATTGAAGTGAACACGCTGGAAGGGGATTCCGACCAGTTGATTCAGCGGATCAAACGCGAGGGTGCATCCAGTCCGGCGGATATCCTGATGACCGTTGATGCGGGGCGTCTATGGCGTGCTGAAGAGGAAGATATTTTCCAACCTGTGGAGTCATCGGTTCTGGAGCAACGCCTGCCCGATCAACTCCGCCATCCCGATGGCCTGTGGTTTGGCTTCAGTCAGCGCATCCGTGCGATTTTCTATAACCGGGAGAACGTCGATCCCGAACTGGTCCAGCGGTACGAGGATCTGACCCGCGATGAGCTCGAGGGCGAAGTGTGCATCCGTTCCTCTTCCAACATCTACAACCAGTCCCTGTTGGCCAGTCTCATCCACCATCACGGTGAGGAGAAGGCAAAGGAATGGGCTGCGGGGGTCGTCGACAATATGGCACGTTCGCCCGCCGGCGGCGATACCGACCAGATCCGGGCTGTAGCGTCGGGAGAGTGCAGCGTTGGCGTCGCGAACCACTACTACTACGTACGCCTTCTGAAATCCGACGACATTGATGATCGCAAGGCGGCCCGTCGGGTCGGCATCATCTTTCCCAATCAGGAAGGGCGCGGTGCCCATGCCAACATTGGTGGCGCGGGTGTTGTAGCGGATGCGCCCAATGCCGAAGAAGCGCGTCAATTCCTTGAGTTCCTGTCTTCAGACAAGGCTCAGAACATCTTTGCTGCCGGCAATAATGAGTTCCCGGTGGTGGACAGTGCCTTCGCGGATCCGGTTCTGGAGTCCTGGGGCAATTTCAAATTGGACGATGCCAATATCAATGTGCTGGGTCGTAATAACCCCCGGGCTGTCCAGCTGTTCGACGAGGTCGGCTGGCGCTGATCTGGACCCCGCTCCCTGATTTCGAGCCGGCTCGGGCTTGGAGCGGGGAAACGGCTCTTACTGGCTCCGTAATTGCTCTGGCCCGGGGTGATCCCTGGGTACCATCAAGTGGCGTGTGCTTTCGTCCAGCGGCTTTTCGAGGACCGATGTTTTTCCACGGCGTCCGGAAAGTCCTGGTGAAGCACATGCCAGCCCACCCGCCCGAACAGAAAGCTTGCGAGAATTGACCCCGTCGCTTCTTACGAATTCGGCATCATGGCCGGTCCCGCTCTGTATGGGACTTTGATCGCACAGGTAATCCCACAATTGGCGGCCAAGCCTTTATACTGTTTTTACATTTCGATGTGCGGTTACCGGAGTCCGTGAATGCGAGTGCGCGTAGCGACCCTTGCCCTGTTGTCCTCGATGCTGGTTCTGCCGGCCTGTCAGTTGATGCCGGAGGGGGCTGAGCCGGGGGATCACCAGCTGAGCTGCGGGGATCGCACCCTCGGGTACAGTCTTGCCGGAGACAGGGTGCAGTTGCACCTGGAGGACGGTAAGCGCGAGCTCAGGCGCGAGGAGAGTGCTACGGGCGCCCTGTACCGGAGCCGTTCCGGTGACAGCGAGTTCTGGGTCAAGGGCGAGCGGGTAACCGTGACCCTGGCCGGGGAGCGCCTCCCCGAGTGCCGGCATACGGACCGGGCGAGTCTGGAGCCTGCCCGCTGGCAGGTGGTTGCGGTGGAGGACAATCCGGTTCCTGAGCAGGCGCAGCCGGTGACCCTGAACTTCATGTCCAAGGGCCGTCTTGCGGGGCGTTCCGGCTGCAACCACTTCATGGCGGCCTGGGAACGTGTGGGGGATCGCCTGATCATCGAGCGGGCGGCAACCACCCGGATGGCCTGCCCGCCTTCCGTCATGAACTTCGAGGAGCGGTTTCTCGCGGCTTTGAGCCGGATTGAAAGTGCTCGCGTGGAAGAGGATGGAACCCTGGTGCTGACTGGCCGTGAGGATGGCGGGCTGATCAGGGCCTCGGCATCGGCAGAAGGTGAATCGGAATGACAGGCGGGATAAGGGCCCGGCGCATCACCCTCCTGTATTCCGCCGGCGACCGCGAGCACAACCAGGCGGAGGTTCTGGCACAGGAGTGGGCTGAGACCATGGGCCCCAATGAATCCAGTTCACCGGTGTGTTACGCGGGCCAGGTCCGCAACACTGGTGCCAATCGAGGTTGAATCGTTGTTGAAAGCAGATACGAGTCGGGCACTGGCGCTGGCGGCGCTGGTGCTGGTGAGCCTGACGGGATGCAGTCTCCGCTCACCGGATGTGGAACCGGAGATTGTGCGGGTGGATCAGGCGGCACAACAGAGCGAGCAGTCCCGCGAATCCGAGGATGAGACCGCCACTGAGGCGGCCTCCGAGGAAAAGGAGAAGAGCACGGACAGCAGTGAGGAGGCCGCCAAGCCTTCCTTTGCTGAGAAACGCGAGCAGTTCTCCGGGCCCGCGCAACTGGATGAACCGGAGGCCCTGGGACAGGCATTGGCGGTGTTCTACCGCATGCGTTCACGGGCCTTCATGGCACCCGTAGCCAGTCATGTGCAGGGTGCCGTGAATCTTGGTGGCTCAGGTGGTGAGCGCGAGACGCGGCGTTGCCCGGCCGGGGGTGTGTTCCACCTGGAGTGGCAGGGAGCGGACGATGAGCGCTCGGATTCCCGGGACCTGCTCTACCGGTTTGATGAGTGCCGTGGTCACTTCGGGGATGGCCCCATGCTCTCGCTCAACGGTCATTACCGGCGTGACTTCCAGCCGCTGGTCGGGCGTGAGCAGGTGATCGAGTCCTTCGATGTTCATGGCTACCGGGGCGAAGGCAGCGACCGCCAGCCGATCGCCCTGCGCGGCAGGCAGCGGGTCCAGCGCCCGGCCGAGGGTGGTGTGGTGCGCAGCACCGAGCGCATGGAGATGGTTCTGGGTGAGACCTATACGGCGCTCAAAGGGGTGCGCGATGAGATCACCCCGGAGGAAGGTGAGGGCGACAGCGACTTTGCGTCCTTCAACACCCGCTTCGTGACCATGATCGAGGGCCGCCTGTTCAGTTCCAAGCTTGGGGGCTGGGTGGATATTGCCACCGGCATGGGCCTGGTGGAACAGCAGGAACCCTGCTCGGCCAGTGGCGTTCTGGCATTCAGCGCCGGGCGTAATGGCGAGGTGCGCTTCGGGCCCCACACCGGTACCCATCACCGGGTGGCGCTGGAGCTGGAAAGCGGCGAGGTGGCCCGGTATGAGCGCTGCTCCAGCTTCGGGGAGGCGTTCGGCTTCGGGCGCTAGCGCCCGTCCGCCATCCACTCCAGAAGCTGTTCGGCCATGCGGTCGGTAGCCGTGCCCATGGCGCGGGCTGCCGCCGTTGGATTGTTTTCCGCCAGCGGCTCAGACACCTCGAACCGGCGAGTGGCCCTGGCGCCGTCTTCCCGGCTGTCGACCAGCTGGGCATCGAACCGGATTACAGCGCGCGGGTTTGCCCCGGTCTGGTCCACGTGGAAGGCGCGCAGGTGCCCGCTCATGGCCAGATCCGCGTTCAGGTTGTCATCACGGGTGCCCAGCGTGTGGAAGGCGCCAGTGCTGTGGAAGGCGTCCAGCAGCTGGTCGCGCCAGAGTTCCGGCGCCGGAGCGCTCCAGCGGATGCCGGACCAAGCGCTCAGGCGCTGCCCCTCGCGGAGTACCACCACCCGGTTGCTGCTGGTCAGGTCGTCCGCCCTGGGGGCCCGGATCTGCAGTGACGTTGCGCCGGGCTCCAGCGACTGTTCATTCAGGCCGGAGGGCGGCAGCCGGTAGAGTTCATAGCGGTTGGGTTCCGGCAGTATGCTGCAGGCCCCCACCAGGGCGAGAGCGAGCAGCGTCATAAGCCGCGCGGGCAGGCGGGCGGTGTGCCTCATGGCTGGTATTCCTCGAGTTTGTCCCGGTTGAACAGGGTGCCGGCCGCGTCGGATTCCAGCCGCTGGCTGAGATCACGCAGCGCGCGCAGGGTGCGGCGCATCTCTTCCAGTGTCGGACCAACCTCGGCGGAGCCCTGCATGGCCTTTTCCAGGGCGTCCCTGTTGCCGTTGACCAGGGCTTCCACCTCCGTGACCGCCCGGCGCGTGGCCCGCGCGGCGTCGGCGGTGTCCGCCAGTGCCTGGGGTGCGTCCTTCTTCATAACCTCCCGGGTATCGGTGATCAGGGCCTGTGCGTCGCGCAGCGTAGTACCGGCCTGCTCGCCGGTCCGGTTCCAGGTCTCCAGGGTACTGCTGATCCGCTCCTGCTGGTTGTTGAGGTTGCGGGTCAGTGCCGCCAGCCCGTCCAGGGTCCGGTCGATGTTCTCCAGGTTGCGTCTGGAGAGCAGGGACTCCATGCGTTCCACCAGCTGATTGACGTTGGCGAGGATGTCGCCGCTCTGTTCGCGCAGCTGGGAGAACGGCGAGGGGCGCGCGGGGATTTCCGGCGTGGTGCCGGGTTCCGAGAGAAGCGCCAGGCTGTTCGGTGTGCCGCCACTGAGCCGGATATGGGCGGTTCCGGAGAGCAGGCCCGTGGGCTGGATCTGGGCATGGGTGTTCTGTTTGATGGGCGTGTCCGGATCCACCTCGATGCGGGAAAGCACCCGGCGGGGATCGCGCGGGTCGAGCTCAAGCTCGGTGACCTGACCCACCGTAATGCCGTTGTATTTGACGTTGCTGCCAACGGTCAGCCCTGAAACGGCCTCATTGAAGATGATCCGGTATTCGGCCTGCTTCTGCTTCAGGCCGCCTTCGGACAGCCACCACCCGAACAGCAGCACACCGCCCAGCATCAGGATGGCAAAGAGCCCGACCAGGATGTGATGGGCACGGGTCTCCATTCAGGCGCTCTCCCGGTTGGTGGATGACTGGCGCTGGGCCGCCCGGCCACGGGCACCGTGGAAGTAGGCCTGGATCCAGTCGTCGTCTGTGTCGGCCACCTCATCAAGGGCGCCGATGGTCATTACATGGCCCTGGCCCAGCACGGCTACCCGGTCACAGGTGCGGTGGAGTGTGTCCAGATCATGGGTTACCAGAAACACGGTCAGGCCCAGCGCATCGCGCAGGGTCAGGATCAGTTCGTCGAAGGCGGCGGCGCTGATGGGATCAAGGCCGGCCGTGGGCTCATCGAGAAAGAGCAGGTCTGGATCCAGCGCCAGCGCCCGTGCCAGGGCGGCGCGTTTGACCATGCCGCCGGAAAGGGCTTCCGGGTAGAGGCGGGCGGTCTTGGCTTCCAGACCGGTGAGCCGGATCCGGGTGAGCGCCAGTGCCTCGGCGTCGGCTTTTCCGAGGCCCGCCTTTTCCCGCAGGGGCAGGACGATGTTCTCGCACAGGGTCAGGGAGGAGTAGAGGGCGCCACCCTGGAACAGCACCCCGCTGCGCCGGGTCAGACGCGGATCCGGAGCGCCCCGGTGGTTCAGTAGCGTGCCCTCCAGACTGATGCGCCCGGCGCTGGGTTCGTGCAGGCCAATGATGGTGCGCAGCAGTACCGATTTGCCGGAGCCGGAGCCGCCGACGATGCCCAGGATTTCGCCCCTGTTCATGCTCAGCTCCAGATCCTCATGGACGCTGTGATCTCCGAAGCGGTTGCTCAGTCCGCTGACCTCGACGAGGGCGCCGCGTGCCGTGTCCATCACCATCCGATCTCCATGAAGTACATGGCCGCCAGGGCATCCAGAAGGATCACCACAAAAATCGACTGTACCACGCTGGAGGTGGTGTGTACCCCGACCGAGCGGGCGCTGCCGCCGGCCTTGAAGCCTTCCAGGCAGCCGATGACGGCGATCAGGAAGGCGAAGAAGGGGGCTTTGACCAGGCCGGCCAGGAAGTGGTTGAGCGGGACTTCACTGATGACGGTGATGAAGCGCGACATCGGAATATCCACCACTGTCAGGGCAATAAGGCCACCGCCGCCCAGGCCGGCGAGCACGGCAATGAAGCTGAGCATGGGCAGTACCAGCACCACGGCCAGCACCCGCGGCAGGACTTCCAGCTCCACCGGGTCCAGACCCTGGGCGCGCAGGGCGTCCAGTTCCTCGTTGGCGTTCATGGCGCCGAGGTGCGCAGTGAAAGCGCTGGCGGTACGCCCGGCCATGACAATGGCGGTGATCAGAACACCGAATTCCCGCAGGAAGGAGTAGGCAACCAGGTTGATGGTGTAGACGCTGGCTCCGAACTGGCCCAGCACCGTGGCGCCGAGGTAGGCGATGACCGCGCCCACGGCGAAGGTGAGCAGGGCAACAATGGGCACGGCGTTGAGGCCGGTGGTTTCCATATGGTGCAGCAGGGCGGTGAACCGCCAGCGCCGGGGCGAGATCAGGCAGCGGCCGGCGCAGGCGATAACGGCTCCCATGAACCCGATCAGCAGCCGCGCCTTGGCGCCCGCGTCGGTCAGTGCCCTGCCCATGTGGGCCAGTGGCTCCAGCAGGCCCCAGCGGGGTTCCGGTGGCAGGCTGCCGCAGTCGGCCATGGCGTCCGCCACGGTGATCAGCAGGGCCCGACGGGTCTCGGGGAGTTCAGGGCTGTTCCCGGCGATCTGGCGCAGACGCTCACCGCCCACCAGCTCCGCCAGAAGGGTGGCGCCCGCGGTATCCAGGCGCTGGATGCCATCAAGGACCAGGTGGGTGGGGGCATTGGCGCGGGCCCTGGTGCTGCGGCGCAGGGCGCTGTAATGGGCCAGTGTCCAGTCGCCTGTGGCCCTGAGGGTCTGCCCGTCGTCCGCGCGCTGGAGCTGCCCCGGTTCAGTGCCCGCCATGGGCGCCCCGGGGCTGTGCCTGGTCAGTCGAAGATCTCATCATAGAAGCGCAGGGTCCCTTCCCAGGCCGTTTCCGCCGCGTGTTCATCATAGCCCACGGGCATGTCGAATTCCCTGGCGTACTGGTCCGCTTTCGGGTTCATGAATGAGTGCTGGACGCCCGGGAAGCTGCGCACTGCGTAGTCCACGTTGGCGCTGTGCATCTCCTGCACGAAACCGGAAACCTGCTCGGCCGGCACCATCTGGTCGGCACCGCCGGTATAGGCGCGCACGGCTGCGTCCACCTCACCTTCTTCCGCCTCGATGGGGCTGCCCAGGCTGCCGTGGAAGCTCACCACGCCCTCCAGGTCCATGCCCAGGCGGGCCATGTTGAGAACCACAGCGCCCCCGAAGCAGTACCCCTGGGCGGCGATCCGGTCGGGATCAACGGTATCGTGTTCCTGAAGGTGCTGCATGGCGGTACGGAAGCGCGTCTGCATCAGGTCCATGTCGCTGCTGGCCTGCTCCATGAATTCCTTGGCTTTCTCGGGGTGCTCGGCTTGCTTGCCCTCGCCGTACATGTCCAGCGCCAGGGCGGTATAGCCTTCTTCCGCCAGCTTTTTCGCCTGGTTGCGGCTGAATTCGTCGTGGCCCCACCACTCATGCACCACCAGAACCCCGGGGCGTTCCGAGCCGATGCTGTCGTCCCAGGCGATGTAGCCGGTGTGGGTCTGACCCTTAACGTCGTACTCGATTTCCTGGGTCTGGATGGCCGCTGCTGCCGGCGTGGCGATGAAGGCGGTAAGAAGAAGCGGAATACCCGCACGGGTCAATGTGCCTGTCATGATCAACTCCCCTGTTTTGGCTCTGTCTACGAGACCATACGCCAGATCAGGGGGTGTCGACCAGCCTCACCTTCAACCTCCCCATTAAGCGGGCAATCAGGTTGCCCTCAGAGGGGAAGCGGTGCCTTCCCGCAACAGCAGGAAGACAGCGTAACCGGGCCGGGCGGGCTCAGCCGTTGCTGAGCTGGTCCCGGATCAGTTTCTTGTTCACCTTGCCGACGCTGGTCTTGGGGATGTCCTCAACGAAGTCAATCCCCTGTGGGATGGCCCATTTGTTGATGGTGCCATTGTCCACGAAGCCCTGGAGATGGCTCTTGATGGTGTCGGCATCGGCGCTCTGGCCGGGGTTCAGGACCACAAGGGCGTGCGGGCGCTCGCCCCACTTGTCGTCCGGAAGGCCCACCACCGCGGCGGCGGCCACGGCCGGGTGCTGGCTGATCAGGTTCTCCAGGTCCAGCGAGGAGATCCATTCACCGCCGGTCTTGATCACGTCCTTGATGCGGTCCTTGATCACCAGGGTGTTGTCCGGCTCGATGCTGGCAACATCGCCGGTGTGCAGCCAGCCGCCGGCCCACAGCTCCTCGCCCTTTTCGGGATTCTTGAGGTAGCTGGCGGTCAGCCAGGGGGCCCGGGCCACAACTTCGCCCTGGGCCACGCCGTCCTTGGGCAGCGGGTTGCCGTCTTCATCGTGGATCTCGATCTCCGCCATGGGGACCGGTACGCCGGTCTTGATGCGCTGGGCGGTCTGCTGTTCCGCCGGCAGTTCCAGATCCTCCGGCTTGAGGTGGGTGGCGGTGAGCAGTGGGCCGGTCTCGGACATGCCGTAGCCGGTGTACATGCTGATGCCCATCTTCGCCGCGGCATCGCACAGGCCCTTGGGCAGGGCGCTGCCGCCGATCAGCACGTGCCAGTTGCTCAGGTCCGCGCTCTTGATGCCCTCGGTGGCCATCAGCATCTGCATGATGGTGGGCACGCAGTGGGAGAAGGTCACGTTGTGGGTCCTGATCAGTTCCACCAGCAGCTCCGGCTCGTAACGGCCCGGGTAGACCTGCTTCACACCCATCATGGTGGCGGCATAGGGCACGCCCCAGGCATGCACGTGGAACATGGGCGTGATCGGCATGTAGACGTCGCTTGAGCGCAGCAGCGGCTGCTCGTCGAAGTGCGAGAGCGTCCCGGTGGCCACCAGCGTATGCAGCACCAGCTGCCGGTGCGTGAAGAACACGCCCTTGGGGTTGCCCGTGGTGCCGGTGGTGTAGAAGGTGGTGGCAATGGCGTTCTCGTCGAAGTCCGGGAACTCGAAGCAGGGCTTGGCCTTGCTCAGCAGGGCTTCGTATTCGCCGTGGGTCTCCAGCTGGGTCTTCTTCGGGGTGTCGTTGTCCGTGAGCTGGATGGTGCCCTTGACGGTTTCAAGCTGGTCACTGACCTCCTCGACCAGGGGCAGGAAGTCATCGTGGATCAGAACCAGGTCGTCTTCGGCATGGTTCATCGTGTAGAGGACCTGCTCCGGCGACAGGCGCACATTCACCGTGTGCAGCACGGCACCAATCATGGGAATGGCGAAAAAGCATTCGAGGTAGCGCGGGGTGTCCCAGTCCAGGACCGCCACCGTGTCGCCCGGTTTGACGCCGGCATCCGTGAGCACATGGGCGAGGCGGTGGATACGCTCGACCAGGTCGGTGTAGGTATAGCGGCTGCGGTTGGCGTAGATGATCTCCTGATCCGGGTTGTAGCGCGGGCCGGAAAGCAGGAGCTGTTTGATGAGCAGGGGGTAGCTGTGTGCGTTCTCGGCGGCGGGCAGGATCTTGGGCTGTGCCATGGGGCGCCTCTCTAGCTTGTTGTTGGATGTGCACCCGACAAGCCTAATACAAAACGTGGCGTCTTCACCCCCATGTAGGGATCTTAATTGGAATCCGTCACCAGAGGATCAGGATCAGCAGCGCCCCCAGGGCCAGTCGGTAGATGACATAGGGCATCAGCCCGATCCGTTCCAGGAAGCGCAGGAACAGGTGGATGCACAGGAGCGCACTGATGAACGAGAGCAGGGTGCCCCAGGCGATGGCGTGCCAGTCCGTGGGGCCGCCTTCCGTGATGAGCTCCAGGGTCTTGAAGGCACCGGCGGCGGTGATCAGGGGCATGGACAGCCAGAAGGAGAAGCGTGCGGCATCGTCCCGTCGCAGGCCCAGGAAGAGGGCGGCGGTGATGGTGATGCCCGAGCGGGACGTGCCCGGGATCAGGGCCAGCATCTGGGCGAGGCCGATGAGCAGGGCGTCCTTCAGGGTCAGCGCGCTCAGTGTGCGCTGTCGGGTGCCGGCGGCATCCGACCACCACAGGAGCAGCCCAAAGCCAATGGTGGTGGCGGCGATGACCCAGCCCGAGCGCAGGTACTCCGCCACGACATCATTGAGCAGAAGTCCCGCCAGACCGGCAGGGATGGTGCCCAGGATCACGGCCCAGGCAAGGCGGCTGTCCTCGGTGACGGTGCGCCGGGCGGTGTCCCGGAACCAGGCGTTGCCCATGCGGACAACGTCCTGCCGGAAGTAGGTGAGCACGGCACAGAGTGAGCCTACATGCACGGCCACGTCGAAGGCCAGGCCCTGGTCCTGCCAGTTGAGCAGCGCGGAAGGGAGGATAAGGTGGGCGGAGCTGCTGATCGGAAGGAATTCCGTCAGACCCTGGATAATGGCCAGTACGATGATCTGCCAGAGTTCCATGGCATGGTTACCCATAAAAAAAGCCGCAGCGTCCACTGCGGCTTTCTGAATACTGGTAGCAAGGGGCGGATTCGAACCGCCGACCCCGGCATTATGAGTGCCGTGCTCTAACCAACTGAGCTACCTTGCCGCAAACCCATCCAACGCCTGACCTTCGGCGTTGAGGCGCGTATTCTCTGGATTTTTCCCCGGGGTGTCAAGACACCCCGGGGATTGCGGCCGGAACGGCCGTTCAGCCTGAGTGCCCCTCAGCACCCTCGTTGGCGAAGTGCTCCTTGGTAATGGCGAACACCGTACCGGAGAGGGCGAGCAGAGCGATCAGGTTGGGGATGGCCATCATGGCGTTGAGCACGTCCGCGATCAGCCAGATCAGCTCCAGGTTGGCGACGGCGCCCACGACCAGCAGGACAACCCACAGGTAGCGGTAGGGCATGATGACCTTCACTCCGAACAGGAACTCCGCGCTGCGCTCGCCGTAATAGCTCCAGGCGACGATGGTGGTGAAGGCGAAGAAGATCATGCCGAAGGTGACCACCCAGTTACCGCCCGGGATGCCCTGGTTGAAGGCCATGGAGGTCAGGGCTGCGCCGGACTCGCCGGTTTCCCATGCACCGGTAAGCACAATCACCAGGGCGGTCATGGTGCACACCACGATGGTGTCGATGAAGGTACCCATCATGCCGACGGTGCCCTGGCGTACCGGGCTGTTGGTCTGTGCCGCCGCGTGCGCGATGGGCGCTGAGCCCAGGCCGGCTTCATTGGAGAAGACACCGCGTGCCACGCCGAATCGGATGGCCGCCCATACGGCCGCGCCGGCGAAGCCGCCCGAGGCAGCCGTTCCGGTGAAGGCATCGGTGACGATCTGTGCCAGGGCGCCGGGAACCTCCGGGAGGTTCCAGAGGACGACGGCGAGTGCGCCGAGAATGTAGATGATGGCCATCAGGGGAACCACCTTCTCGGTGAGCTGGGCGATGCGGCGGATGCCGCCGATGATCACCAGGAAGACCAGGACGGCCAGTACCACACCGGTTACCCAGGCGGGCACTGAGAGGTTGGTTTCCACCACGTCCGCCACGGCGTTGGCCTGGACTGTGTTCCCGATCCCGAAAGCCGCCACCATGGCAAAGAATGCGAACAGGATACCCAGCCAGTGCCAGCGGGCACCCAGGCCGTTCTTGATGTAGTACATGGGCCCGCCGACATAGCGGCCCTCTTCGTCAACCTCGCGGTACTTCACGGCGAGAACGGCTTCCGCGTACTTGGTCGCCATGCCCACCAGCGCTGTCATCCACATCCAGAACACGGCGCCCGGGCCACCCAGCGCAATGGCCGTGGCCACGCCGCCGATGTTGCCGGTACCGATGGTTGCGGACAGGCTCGTGGAAAGAGCCTGGAAGGGCGTGATCTCGCCCTCATCCTTGGATTGGCGGCCCAGCATTATCTGCCGGAAGCCGTAACCGATCCGGCGTATGGGCATGCCGCGCAGCCCCAGTGTCAGGAAGAGGCCGGTGCCGAGCAGCAGAGCCAGCATCGCGGGTCCCCAGACAACGCTGCTGATGCTCTCCAGTGCGCTCATTAGTGTTTCCATGCAATCCTCCGGTTCTGGTTTTTTCTTTGGCAATCACGGCCTCAGCCGAGTATGTCTTCAGGGGAGGTGGCGTTCCGCCCCTGGCTTTGCGCCACCGGTACGCAGGTCAGTGCGCCATTCGCTATGTTCAGGCCATTGCGCAGGTTGGGATCCGCCCGCAAGGCCTCGCGCCACCCCTGATCCGCAAGGTGAAGAACATGCGGCAGTGTGGCGTTGGTCAGAGCAAAGGCGGAGGTCCTGGGAACGGCGCCTGGCATGTTGGCCACGCAGTAGTGAACGACGCCATCCACCAGGTAGGTGGGGTCAGCATGGGTCGTGGGCTGACTGGTCTCAAAGCAGCCGCCCTGGTCGATGGCAACATCCACTAACACCGCACCGCTGTGCATACGACTCACCATATCCCTGGTAACAAGCTTGGGAGCGCCGGCTCCACTGACAAGGACAGCGCCGATCACGAGATCACTGTCCAGAACAGCGCCCTCGAGACCGGTTCCTGTAGCATAGAGCGTTTTAAGGGCCGGGCCAAATTGCTGGGACAGGCGCTCGAGTACCTCCGGGCTGCGGTCCAGGACCGTGACATCCGCGCCCATGCCGAGCGCGATCTGGATGGCATTCTGCCCCACCACGCCGCCTCCAATAACGGTTACCCGAGCGGGCATCACACCGGGCACGCCGCCCATAAGCAGGCCACGGCCACCGAATACACTCTCCAGAGCCTGCGCACCCGCCTGGACGGACAGCCTGCCGGCTACCTGTGACATTGGGCGCAGAAGCGGCAGGCGCCCGTGATCATCCGTGACTGTTTCATAGGCGATACAGGTGGCCCCGGAATTCATCAGGGATTCGGTCAGTGCCCGGTCCGGTGCCAGGTGGAGATAGGTGAACAGTATGTGCTGTGGCCCCAGCAGCTCACATTCACTGGGTTGGGGCTCTTTGACCTTAACGATGAGTTCCGCCGTGCTGAATACTGCCTCAGCATGGGGCAGGATATGAGCGCCTGCCTTCTGGTAGTGCTCGTCGCTGGCGCCAATACCCTGGCCGGCGCCGGTCTCCACGTACACGGAATGCCCGTGCGCTGCCAGCTCCCCTACAGCCTCTGGCGTCAGCCCAACCCGAAACTCCTGGCTCTTGATTTCCCTGGGAACCCCGATGTGCATGTTGTCGCCCTCTGTTCTCTGGCATGGGAGCCTTCATGCTAATGCGTTTGCATAAGCAATGTCTCTGCCAGAAAACAAGCTTATAGCGGAAGGGGATGCAAGGAATGGCTGAAAAAAGGAACCGGCAAGGGGTGCCGGTACCGGGTCTGGCAATGGGTGCGATGCCAGTGCCAGACCCGGTGGGCAGGTCTAGACGTTGAAGCGGAAGTGGATGACATCGCCGTCCTGGACGATGTATTCCTTGCCTTCCAGCCGCCACTTGCCGGCCTCCTTGGCCCCGTGCTCGCCGTTGTAGGCAATGAAGTCCTCGTAGCTGACCACCTCGGCCCGGATGAAACCGCGCTCGAAGTCGGTGTGGATCACGCCGGCCGCCTGGGGAGCGGTGGAGCCTTTGGGGAAGGTCCAGGCGCGGACTTCCTTGGGACCGGCGGTGAAGTAGGTCTCCAGCCCGAGGAGGTTGTAGCCGGCGCGGATCACGCGGTCCAGGCCCGGTTCCTCCATGCCCATCTCGGCGAGGAATTCGGTTTTCTCTTCATCCTCAAGTTCGGCGATCTCGGATTCGATCTTGTTGCAGATCGCAACCACGCCGGCGCCCTCGCGTTCGGCGATGGCGTTGACCGCCTCCAGGTGCGGGTTGTTCTGGAAGCCGTCCTCGTTGACGTTGGCGATGTAGACCGTGGGCTTGGCCGTGAGCAGGTGCAGCTCGCGGATCAGCGCCTGGTCGTCCTCGGACAGCGCCATGGAACGAACCGGGTCGCCTTGGTTGAGCACCGGCTTGATGCGCTCGAACAGTTCCAGCTGGGCCTTGGCGGTCTTGTCGCCACCCTTGGCGGCGCGCTCGGTCTTCTTGGTGGTGTTCTCGATGGTCGCCAGGTCCGCCAGCGCCAGCTCGGTGTTGATCACCTCGATGTCCGAGGCCGGGTCGATGCTGTTGGAGACGTGCATGATGTCCTCGTCCTCAAAGCACCGCACCACGTGGGCAATGGCCTCGGTCTCGCGGATGTTGGCCAGGAACTGGTTGCCCAGGCCTTCGCCCTTGGAGGCGCCGGAGACCAGGCCCGCGATGTCGACGAATTCCATGGTGGTGGGAATTGTCTTTTCCGGCTTTACGATCTCGGCGATGCGGTAGAGGCGCGGGTCAGGGACGGAGACCACGCCGGCGTTGGGCTCAATGGTGCAGAAGGGGAAGTTTTCCGCGTCGATGCCGGCGCTGGTCAGCGCGTTGAAAAGCGTGGACTTGCCCACATTGGGCAGGCCGACGATGCCGCATTTGAATCCCATAGCCTGTGATCCTTAACGGAGTTCGTGATGAATGATGGTTATTCGTGGCGGAACGCGTGCAGGCGGTTCATGGCCGCGCTCCAGTCTCCCCGGAGGGCATCCGGCAGGGCGCGCACGGTTTCGTCCAGTGCCGCCTCGATCGCGTTCATTTCCTGTTTGCCGGCGTTGCTGAGCACGTAATTGATGACCTGCTTGCTGTCGCCGGGGTGACCCACGCCCACGCGCAGCCGGTGGAAGTCCGAACTGCCCAGATGGCTGATGATGTCCCGCAGCCCGTTATGGCCACCATGGCCGCCGCCTTGCTTGAACCGTGCCGTGCCCGGGGGCAGGTCGAGCTCGTCATGGGCAACCAGTATGGACTCGGGGGGGATGCGGAAGAAGTCACTCAGCGCCTTCAGGGAGCGGCCGCTGTGGTTCATGTAGGTCGTGGGGAAAAGCAGGTGGAGATCCTGCCCCTGCCAGATCACCTTGCTGTGGTAACCCAGGAATTTGCGCTCCTCGCGCAGGGGCTGCCCGGCTTCCCGGGCAAGCATCTCCACAAGCCAGGCCCCGGCATTGTGGCGGGTTCCGGCGTATTTGGGCCCGGGGTTGCCGAGACCGGCAATGAGCCTGACCGCATCGGATGCCATAGGGGGCCTGAAAGGGCGGCTTATTACTCGCCGCCTTCCTCTTCGCCGTTGTCGTCGGAGCTGCCGCCGCCGTTTTCCTGGGCCTTCTTGCCCTTGGGCTTGTGCACGGAGACCACCGGCTGGTCGTGGTCCTCGCCATGCTGCAGGGCAACGATCTCAACGCCCTTGGGCAGCTTGAGGTCCGACAGGTGTACGATCTGCTCGAGGGCCACCTCGGCCATGTCCACCTCGAGGTACTCGGGCAGGTCCTCCGGCAGGCAGGTCACTTCGACTTCCATGGCGTCGTGGGAGACGACACCGCCCTCAAGCTTGATGGAAGGCGCACTTTCCTCGTTGAGGAAGTGGACCGGGACCGTGACGTTGATCTTGTGGCCCTTCTCGACGCGCTGGAAGTCGGCGTGGGTCAGGATCGGCTTGTAGGGATGACGCTGCAGATCCTTGATGATCACGTCTTCCTTCTTGCCGTCGATGCTCAGGGAAATGATGTGCGTGAAGAAGGCTTCGTTCTCGATCGCCTTTTTCAGGTCATTGTGCCAGAGCGTGATCGGCATCGGATCCTTGCCTTCGCCGCCGTAGACGATGGCCGGGATCTTGCGCTCAACGCGACGCAGGCGGCGGCTCGCACCCTTCCCTTTGACGTCGCGCTGGAATGCTTCGAGTTCAAATGCTTGTGCCATGGTTCCTCCTGGGCATCCACGGGGCCCGCGACCAGGCTTGGTCCGTGGACGGTTCAAATCGACCCTTTGGGCCGGTTAACAGTCAATAACGCCGTGCGACCACGGCACCGATTCACTCGATGCTGTAGTCGAACATGGCGCTGATGGATTCCTCGTTGCAGACCCGGCGGATGGACTCCGCGAGCAGGCCCGACATATCGAGGGAGCGGATTTTATCACACTGAGCGCCTTTGTCACTCAGCGGAATCGTGTCCGTGACGACGAGCTCATCCAGGCGCGAGGACTGGATGTTGTCGATGGCGGGACCGGAGAGAACCGGGTGCACGATGTAGGAGCGCACGCTGTTGGCGCCGTGCTCCTTGAGCGCATTGGCGGCCTTGCACAGGGTGCCGGCGGTGTCGACGATGTCGTCGACCAGGATGCAGGTCTTGTCCTTTACATCACCGATGATGTGCATGACCTGGGAGTCGTTGGCGCGCGGGCGGCGCTTGTCGATGATCGCCAGGTCCGCGTCCAGCAGCTTGGCGATGGCGCGGGCCCGGACCACGCCGCCCACATCCGGGGAGACGATCACGTAGTCCTCGTTGATGTGCTGGCGTTCGATATCGTCCAGCAGCACCGGCGTGGCGTAGATGTTGTCCACCGGGATGTCGAAGAAGCCCTGGATCTGGTCCGCGTGCAGGTCAACGGTCAGAACGCGGTCGATGCCGGCGCTGGTGACCATGTCCGCAACCAGCTTGGCGGTGATGGCGACCCGGCTGGAGCGTGGGCGGCGGTCCTGGCGCGCGTACCCGAAGTAGGGCACAACGGCGGTGATGCGTGCCGCCGAGGCCCGGCGCAGGGCATCCACCATGACCAGCAGTTCCATCAGGTTGTCGTTGGTCGGCGCGCACGTGGACTGCAGGATGAAGACATCACGGCCACGTACATTCTCGTTGAGCTCGACCGTGGTTTCACCATCACTGAACTTCGCGACGGTGGCGTCACCGAGCGGGATATTCAGGCGTTTTGAGACATTGCGGGCGAGTCGGGGATTGGCATTCCCCGCGAACACCATCAGGTTGGACACGATTGAATCCCTCTGCGGTTCGTCTGAGCGTTCGTGCGGTTCGGAAGGAGGAAGATGGCTGGGGTGGCAGGATTCGAACCTGCGAATGACGGGATCAAAACCCGCTGCCTTACCACTTGGCGACACCCCATCTGATCGTTTATACGGCATCAATCCAGTTCACCCAGTTGCGTGTACAGTGGAGACCGGTTTCTGCCCTGGGCGATGAAACCGTTGATGCCTGAGGGTTTCTCCGCGTGTGCGTCGATGGCTGCGGATTGTGTCTCGAACGGACAGAAAACGCAACCCCCGGTGCCCGTGAGCCGGGCTTCACCGTATTGGCCAAGCCATTCAAGGGCTTGATCCACGGCCGGGTAAATCTGGCGCACAATGGGTTCGCAGTCGTTGCGGAACCCGTCGCTACCCTCAAAAGCGGTGCGTATTCTGCGTTTCGGGGTGTCCCGTGTCAAGTCGGGATGACCAAAGATTTGGGCGGTGCTGACCTCGACGTCCGGCACCAGCACGAGATACCAGTGCTCGGGCGGCAGAACCGGGGTGAGCTGTTCGCCCACGCCTTCGCCCCAGGCGGCAACACCATGGACGAATACGGGCACGTCGGCGCCCAGCTCCAGGCCCAGGGTGGCCAGCTGCGGCCGGCTCAGGCCGGTTTCCCAGAGGTGGTTGAGGCCCACCAGGGCGGTGGCGGCATCGGAACTGCCGCCGCCCAGGCCGCCGCCGGCGGGCAGCATCTTGGTCAGTTCGATATCGGCACCCAGGCCGGTGCCGGTGCGTGTGCGAAGCCGTTGCGCAGCGAGTGTGATCAGGTTGTCACTGGGCGGCAGCCACTCCGGGCCATGTACCTGGATCCGGCCGTCACTGCGGGGCGTGATCCGCAGCCGGTCGCTGTGGTCCAGGAACTGGAACAGGGTCTGGAGTTCGTGATAGCCGTCATCCCGTCGCCCGGTGATGTGGAGAAAAAGATTGAGTTTGGCCGGCGCCGGCAGGTCCAGAGTGTTCATGGGGTTTCCGGGGTCCACTCGGTGATGACCAGCCGCAGGCGCAGTTCGTCGCGGGTTGCCGTGAGACTGTGCGGCACTTCTTCCATGCCGGCCAGGGGGGCGTAGTTGCCGTAGTGGATTTCCCAGCCCTGCTGGCGCAGGTGGCTGATCCGGCCCTGTTCATCGAAGAAGACGTCGGCCGGGCTGTCCTGCAGCGGCAGGCCGCGTACCCAGACGTACAGCGCTTCCACCGGCAGTGACCAGCCCAGGGTCTCGCTGATCAGGGTGTCCGGGTCATCGGAGAGGTACTGCTGGCCCTCGGAGTCCGTGATGGTGATAAAGGCGGGGGAGCCTTCCAGGCGGACGCTGCCCATGCCCATGAAGGCGGAGGACATCTCAATCAGGAACTGGTCGCCGTTCTGGACCCACTTGCGGATGACCGCGGAGTCGTTGCCCTGCTCATGGCGCACGGCCACCTTGCCCTGGAGCGTCCACTGGTTGAGGTCACGCAGTTCGGCCTGGCGGGCCTGCCAGTCCTCCGGCTTTTCGCGGGTCAGGCTGTCATCAGGAGGCGGCGCCGGGGGCGCGGTCATACAGCCCTGGAGCATGAGCCCCAGGATCGCCATGCCCAGCAGGCGTTGAACCTGTTTCATTGCAGCGCCTCCGGTTCGAGATCCAGTTCCTCAAGGATCTCGAGGAGCGGCTTGAGTGCCTCTTCGCTGTCCGTCTCCTCCAGGGTGCGGCGCCACAGGGTGCGGGCTTCTCCCTGGCGGTCCAGCGCCCACAGCACCCGCCCGAGGTGGGCCGCGATCTCCGGGTCCTGGAGGCGTTCATAGGCCTTGCCCAGGTACTCCAGGGCCTCCTCGTGCTGGCCCCGGTGGTAGTGTATCCAGCCGGCGCTGTCGAGAATCGCCGGGTTTTCCGGATCCATTTCGAGGGCCTGCATGATGAGCTGTTCCGCCTCGTCATAACGCTCGGTGTGCACCGTGAGGGTGTAGCCGAGCGCATTCAGGGCCACGGCATTCTCAGGTTCCGCCTCGAGCACCTGGCGGAGGTCGGATTCCATGCCCTCGATGTTGCCGGTGCGCTCGCGCAGCATGGCGCGGGTGTAGCGGATCTCGGTGTTGTCCGGGTTCTGGTCGAGGGCATTACTGGCAACATCCAGGGCCTTGTCCGGGTCGCCCAGGTCCAGCAGGAGGTTGATCTCCATCTGCCACAGCCTGGCGCTCTGGTCCGGAAGCCGGGAGCGGAGGTTTTCCAGGTTGGCGCGCACCGCCTCCAGCTCACCCTGTTCGGCACGGATGTAGCTCGCGCGGGCCAGCGCCTGAAAGAAATGGTTGCCCCCTTCCACCTGCGCGTAGTGGTGCAGCGCCTCGTTGGGGTTTTCACGCCGGTCCGCCAGCTGACCCAGGTAGAAGTGCGCCTGGTTGGTGTGAACCCCTTCGGTCAGGAGTTCATTGAGAAGGGTCTCGGCCGTATCGGGGTGATCGTTCTCCAGTGCCACCAGCGCCCGTGAGAGTTTGAGGCCGGTGGCTTCGGGGAAGCGCTCCATCAGGGCCTCGAATTCGTCCTCGGCGGCCTGGAGCCTGCCTTCGTTGACCAGCACGCGGGCGTAGAGGGTGCCAAGGCGGCGGTTGTCCGGGAAACGCCGGGCCTGCTCGCGCAGGTAGTCGACGGCCTTCTCGCCCCGATCCAGGTCATAGAGCAGCTTACCCTTGAGTGTGACGGCGGGCTGGTAGTTGCTCTCTTCCGCCAGCAGGGATTCCGTGAGTTCCAGAGCGCGCTCGCTGTTGCCGGTGTTGTCGTTGAGCAGCGCCAGGCTGTAGGTGATGCCATTGGCGTCGGGGTGGCGCTCATGCATCTGCCCGTAGAGATCCAGCATCTGTTGCTGCTGCTCGGCCGGGAGCGCGCGTGCCTGGTTGGCGAGGGTGTCGAACTGGGCTTCGCCGTCCTGCTCATGGAGCTTTTCCATGTAAGTCAGTGCCTGCTCCAGGTTGCCCTCGCGCAGTTCCGCCAGTGCCGCAATGCGCAGGGCCTGGGGATGGTTGGGTTCCTTCTTGAGCCAGACCTCGGCGATCTGGCGCTGGGCATTGGTGGCATCCAGCGCCTGGGCGATCTGCATGGCGCGGCGGATGATCGCTGGATCCTGTGTGTCGGCGGCGGACTGGGCGTAGTTCATCAGCGTGATGTCGTAGCGCCCGCGCTGGGCCGCCAGCTCCGCGCTCATGAGGGCAAAGAGCACATCCGGCGGGAAGTCGCGGTACTCGATTTCCTCGGAGTCCATGACCGCGGCTTCCACGGACTCCTCTTCGGTGTCATCAGAGCCACTCCCGGAGGCATCAGCGGGCGCCTCTTCAGAGGCAGCGTCCCCCTTCTCTCCGGTATCGGTGGCCAGGCCGGAGCAGCCCCCCAGGATGAGGGTCAGGGCAAGGGCGGGGACATGGAACCAGGCGAGTTTCTGCATCTCTAATCCACTGCGGTGAAAGGCTTCCAATAATGGCACAGCCCGGCCTCTACGCCCAAGTGCGTACAGGCGCATCAGTAGCACTCAGGCCCGTCGACCGTTACACTGGGCAGCGTACATTCAGAGGGGGCTGAATACCAGTCTATGGCGTTGTGGGTGCTGGGCATCAACCACCGCACGGCAAGTGTGGAAAAGCGCGAGCGCGTGTCCTTTCCGGAGAGTGAAATGGCACCGGCGCTGCATAATGCGTTGCAGCTGCCCGGTGTGCATGAGCTCGCGGTCATGTCCACCTGCAACCGCACCGAGTTCTACCTGGTCGGTGATGAGCACATCAACCGCCAGGCGCTGGTGGAGTGGTGGGGCGCCTGGCTGGACGTGGAGCCGGGCAGCTTTGACGAATGCGTCTACGTTCACGAGGAGCAGCACGCCGCGCAGCATGTGATGCGGGTCGCCTGTGGGCTGGATTCCATGGTACTGGGCGAGCCCCAGGTGCTGGGCCAGCTCAAGGAGGCCTACAACCAGGCCCATGCCGCCGGCGCGACGGGCACCATCCTTTCCCGTCTGTTCGAGCATGCCTTCTCGGTGGCCAAACGCGTGCGCACCGATACCGCCATTGGCGAGAACCCGGTATCCGTGGCCTACGCGGCGGTGTCGATGTCACGCCACATCTTTTCCGACATGCGGCGCAAGTCGGCCCTGCTGATCGGGGCCGGCGAGACCGTGGAGCTGGTGGCGAAGCATCTCGCCCAGGCCGGTGTCAGTGATCTGACCGTGGCCAACCGCTCCATCGAGCGGGCTGAGCAGCTGGCCTCACGTTTTGCGGGCAAAGCGGTTTCCCTTTCCGCTGTGCCGGAGGAGCTGCCGCGCGCGGATATCGTGATCGCCTCCACCGGCAGCCAGCTGCCCATTCTCGGCAAGGGCGCCGTGGAGCATGCCATCCGCCGGCGCAAGCACAAGCCCATCTTCATGGTGGATCTGGCCGTGCCCCGGGATATTGAGCCGGAGGTGGGCGAACTGGATGACATCTTCCTCTATACCGTGGATGACCTGCACAGCGTGATCGAGGAGAACCGGCGCTCCCGCGAAGGGGCGGCGCAGGAGGCGGAGCACCTGGTGCAGGAGGGCGCCTCCGAGTTCATGTATCAGCTGCGGGCGCTGGATGCCGTGGCCACGCTCAAGCAGTTCCGGGGCGAGGTTGAGTCGGTGCGTGACGCGGAGCTGGACAAGGCCCTGCGGTCACTGGCCTCCGGTGGCGACCCTGAAACACTTCTGCGGAGTATGGCACGGACACTGACCAACAAGTTCCTGCACCATCCCACCGTCCAGGTGCGCAAGGCCACCGCCGAAGGGCGTGTCGAGGTGACCGACTGGCTGCGTGAGCTCCACGGCATGGAGCCCATCTCCGGGGAGACCGAGAACGCCAGCACCGGTGACGGCTCCTCACAGAACGCACCTGTTCCCCCCACCGAGTCCAGCACCCGGAACCCATCATGAAGGAATCCATCGCGCGGCGCCTCGACCAGCTGGTGGAGCGCCACGAGGAGATCAGTGCCCTGCTGGCGGACCCCGCCACCATTGGTGACCAGAAGCAGTTCCGCAACCTTTCCCGTGAATACGCGGAGATCGAGCCCGTTGTCGAGACCTACCGGGAATACCGCCAGGTGAAGGAGAACATGGCCGAGGCCGAGGCGCTGCAGAGCGACGGTGACCCGGACATGCGCGAGATGGCGGAGGAGGAGCTGGCCCGCGGGCGCGAACGGCTGGAAGAACTCGAAGCCTCCCTGCAGACCCTGATGCTCCCGCGTGACCCGAATGAGCGCAACAATGCCTACCTGGAGATCCGTGCCGGTGCCGGCGGGGACGAGGCCGCCCTGTTCGCCGGTGACCTGTTCCGCATGTATTCGCGTTACGCCGAGAACCAGGGCTGGCGGGTGAGCGTTCTCAGCCAGAGCCTGGGTGAGCACGGCGGTTACAAGGAACTGATTGCGCTGGTGGAAGGCGAGGGCGTCTACGGCCAGCTGCGCTTTGAATCCGGTGGTCACCGCGTCCAGCGGGTGCCCGAGACCGAGTCCCAGGGGCGCATCCACACTTCGGCCTGCACCGTGGCCGTTCTGCCGGAGGTGGATGAACCCGAGGACGTCACCCTCGACAAGAACGACCTGCGGGTGGATACCTTCCGCAGTTCCGGTGCCGGCGGCCAGCACGTGAACACCACGGATTCCGCCATCCGCATCACCCACCTGCCCACCGGGCTGGTGGTGGAGTGCCAGGAGGAGCGTTCCCAGCACAAGAACCGGGACCGGGCCATGAGCTTTCTCCAGTCCCGTCTCCAGCAGATGGAGCAGGACAGGCGCGCCGCCGAGGAGGCGGACACCCGCCGCAACCTGGTGGGCAGCGGCGACCGTTCGGAACGCATCCGTACCTACAACTTCCCCCAGGGCCGGGTGACGGACCACCGCATCAACCTCACCCTGTACCGGCTGGACGAGGTGATCCAGGGCAACCTGAGCGAGATCATCGGGGCACTGCAGCAGGAACACCAGGCCGACCAGCTTGCGGCCCTCGGAGCCGAACCGGCATGAACGGGGCGGATCGGGTGGACGCGCTGCTGGATGACGCGGCGTGCCGGCTTGAGGCCGCCGGGCTCACCAACGCGGCGGGCGAGGCCCGGATGCTGCTGGCCCACCAGCTTGACTGCAGCCCGAGCCGCTTCCGCGTCTGGCCCGAGGCCCTGGTCGGGGACGACGACGCCGAGACCTTCCGCAGCCTGGTGGCGGCCCGCGCCGGCGGCAGGCCGCTGGCCTACATCACCGGCGAACGTGAGTTCTGGTCCCTGCCCCTGACGGTCACCCCGGATACGCTGATTCCCCGGCCGGACACCGAAACCCTGGTGGAGGCAGCGCTGGCCTGCCCGCTGCCAGAGGCGGCGCGGGTTCTGGACGTGGGCACCGGCAGTGGTGCCGTGGCGCTGGCGCTGGCGCAGGAACGCCCGGGCTGGCATGTCACCGCCAGTGAGACTTGCGGTGAGGCCCTGGCGGTGGCGGCAGCCAATGCCCGTGCCCTGGGGCTGAACCTGGCGTTCGTGGAAGGGGAGGGGCTGGGGCCTTTCAAGGGCGAACACTGGGATCTGATCGTTTCCAATCCGCCGTACATCCCCGAGGATGACCCGCATCTCTCCGAGGGGGATCTGCGTTATGAACCCCGGAGCGCGCTGGCCGCCGGCGTGGACGGGCTGGATCTGATCCGGTCGCTGATTGCCGGAGCGCCGGCCCAGCTCAACCCGGGCGGGTGGCTGCTCCTGGAACACGGTTACGACCAGGCGGAGGCCGTGGCGGAGCTGCTTGCGGGCGCGGGCTTCCGGGACTGTTTCATGCAGCGTGACCTGGCGGGCAACCCCAGGGTGAGCGGCGGACGCCGGAAGGAGTGACGGCATGGATTCACTGACTGACAGGGATCTGGAGCGCTACAGCCGCCAGATCCTGATGCCCGAATTCGACGTGGCCGGCCAGCAGGCGCTGGCGGACAGCCGCGTTCTGGTGGTGGGCGCCGGCGGGCTGGGCTGCCCGGCGGTGCTCTATCTGGCGGCCGCCGGCGTCGGCCACATTGAAGTGGTGGACGACGATCACGTGGAACTGGCCAATCTGCAGCGCCAGATCGCTTTCACCGAGGCGGATATCGGGCGCTCCAAGGCGCAGGCGCTGGCCGAGCGTGCCATGGCCCTCAACCCAGGCGTCACTGTTGAGCCGGTCGAGGGCCGGGCCAGACAGCGCTGGCTTTCCCGCGCCGCGACCCGTAACCACCTGGTCCTGGACGCCACGGACAACTTCCAGACCCGCTTCGCCGTGAACCAGGCCTGTGTGGATGCCTCCGTGCCACTGGTTTCCGGTGCTGCCATCCGTGCCGAAGGCCAGGTGGCGGTGTTCGACAGTGGCCAGAGAGGGGCTCCCTGCTACCAGTGTCTGTACGCGGATGTGGGCGAGGCCACGCTGAGCTGTTCCGAGGCCGGTGTGATCGGGCCCCTGGTGGGCATGATCGGGGCCGCCCAGGCCATGGAAGCCATCAAGCTGCTGGCGGGTGTGGGCGAATCCCTCACCGGCCGCCTTCTGCTGCTCGACGCCTGGCGCATGCAGTGGCGGGAGATGCGCGTTCGCCGGGATCCCGCCTGCCCCATCTGTGGCGACTGACCTGGCAGCGGCTCAGAGTCTGCCCAGGGCCTTGAACCGCTCAATCGCCAGCAGGCGGCTTTCCTTCAGATCCACGATTGGCGCCGGATAGCCGGCCACCGCGCCATTGGGGTTGAACAGTTTCTTTCCCTGCAGATGGGCGATTTCCGGCACCCAGTGCCGGATGAAGGTGCCTTGCGGATCAAAACGCTCGCTCTGGGTTACCGGATTGAAGATGCGGAAGTAGGGCGCCGCGTCCGTGCCGGTTGAGGCGCTCCACTGCCAGCCGCCGTTGTTTGAGGGCAGGTAGCCGTCCACCAGCTGCTGCATGAAGTACTGCTCGCCCAGCCGCCAGTCGACGAACAGGTTCTTGGTCAGGAACATGGCGGTGACCATGCGCAGACGGTTGTGCATCCAGCCGGTGGCGTTGAGCTGGCGCATGGCGGCATCCACCAGCGGGATACCGGTCCGGCCGGCCTTCCAGGCCTCCAGGTTCGCCCCCGCGGGCTGCCAGGGCAGGGCCTCGGTTTCCGGCTTGAAGGCTTGGTGCCGGGACAGGCGTGGGAACTGGTAGAGCAGCTGGATGTAGAAGTCCCGCCAGGCGATCTCGTTGAGCCAGGTGCGGGCGGCACTGGCCGGCGATTCCGTGCCCGTCCGCTGCTGCACCGCGACCAGACACTGGCGGGGCGAGAGCACGCCCAGCGCCAGGTAGGGCGAGATCTGGCTGGTGGCCGGGCTTGCGGGGTAATCCCGCTGATCCGCATAGGCGCCGAGACGCTGGTCGATGAACCTTTCCAGCGCCAGGTGGGCGGGGCCTTCGCCGCCGGCCAGCCAGTCCACGCGCTCGCTGCGCCATCCGGTCAGCCCCGGGAGCGTGGGGGGCGGCAGAGGGGCGCCTCTCGGCGCCGGCGCCGGATGCAGCCGGGGTGGGTGGCTTTCCACCCAGCGCCACCACTGGCGGGCGTATGGCGTGAAGACGGTGTAGGGCGTGCCGTTGCCGGTTTTCAGCTGATCCACAGGGACCACTGTCTGGTCCCGGTAGATGTTGAGCGCGATGCCCTGCTTCCTGAGCTCCCGGGTCAGCCGGTGATCCCGCGCGCGTTCGTTGACGGCGTATTCCTCGTTCGCGTGGATGTTCGCTGCATCCCGTTCCTGGCAGAGTGCCCGCAGCGCGGCATCCGTGTCATCGAACCGATCAATGGTGCGGATGTGCAGGGGGATACCCAGCTCCGCCAGTGCCTGTCCCAGGCTGTCCAGGCTGCGCAGCAGCAGCTCGGTCCGGTTGGGCGACCAGTCATGGGACTGCCATTGGCCGGGCGCGGCCAGGAAACAGGCTTCCACCGGCGCGTCACCGGCGCAGGCAGCGGTCAGGGCGGGGTTGTCGCCGAGGCGGAGGTCGTTGCGGAACCAGACGAGTTCGGTCACGGGCGTCTCTGTGTCGTTTTGTTGGTGATGCTGGTTTGTTCGCTGAGCGCCGCGCTTTGGATTATAGTGATCCGCAATTCGCGTTCAGGAAGCTGTATGGCCCCGACCCAGACACACTCTGACAGTACCGGTACCGCCGCCGCCTGGGGCGAGGCAGTTGCGCTGGCATCCGGCCAGACGCTGTGTAACGGTCTCAGCGATCTGACCCTGGCCGTGACCCTCCTGGACCATGAATGGCAGGTGCGGGTGGCGCGTCATCCCTCACCCGGCGAAGAGGCGGGCTGGCGCCAGTGGTTCGAGTCCGGTGTCCCGGACCACGATGAGGGGCTTGAGCGCTTTGCACGCGGTGGCGAAGCTGAAACCCTGACGCTTCGCCCGGCCCTGGCGGACCGCCCGCTGGTGATCCGCCCGAATCACCCCCTGCACCTTCCTCCGGGCACGGATACCACCATCTATATGAGTACGCTGCTCTGGCTCCAGCTGGTGGTGGGCGATGACCGCATGCTGATGGAGGTGCCGGTGCATCGACCGTCCTGGACCTGGATGGGGGCGGATACCATGGGTGGGGAGGTCTGTTACGCCAGTCAGACAGCGGCCCGTCTTGAACATGAAACGCTGCCACGCCGGTCGTGGCGCGCGCTTTCAGCCGTGCAGTTCCGCCATGAGGGCAGTGATTACCTGACGCTGGAGCGCTTCAGTTTTCCCGCTCCCATGATGCCGCTGTTCCGCCAGACGGAGCCGGATGCGGAGGGTGTGCATTCTCTCTGGACGCCAACGCTCAGCATCCGGTGTGAGCAGGATCTGACCACCGCCTCCCTGAAAGTGGCGTCCGCGCCGCCGCGCGGGGCCGGACCCTGTGTATCGCTGGCCCCGGCGCGTCAGCCCGTGGAGCGCAATCACCTGGTACGCACCATGGACCGGATATTTGGATAGGATGCTGCCATGCCTGAATGGATGACACTGGAAACCCTGGGGCTCTGGTTACGGCCCCTGGTCTGGATCGTCCTGGGCCTGACCCTGGCAACGGTGCTGGGCCGGCTGGTGGAGCGCATGGGGCAGCAGCGCCTGACCCGGCACCAGAGGGTCCTGTTCCGGCGTCTGGTGTTCTACACCATCCTGGGTGTGACCGTGGCGCTGGCCCTGCAGCAGTCCGGTTTCCAGATCGGGGTGCTGCTGGGGGCGGCGGGCATTCTCACCGTGGCCCTGGGCTTTGCCTCCCAGACCTCCGCCAGCAACGTGATCAGTGGCCTGTTCCTGCTTGCGGAGCGGCCGTTTGAGCTGGGGCATTTCATCGAGGTGGATGATATCCGGGGCGAAGTCGTCGGTATCGACCTGTTGAGCGTTAAGCTTCGCAGCCTCGACAATCTCTACATCCGGGTGCCGAACGAAACCCTGATCAAGACCCGGGTCATCAACTTCACCCGTTTTCCGGTGCGGCGGCTGGATCTGTCCATCGGCGTGGCCTATGGCGAGGATCTGGATCGGGTGCAGCGGGTTCTGCTCGCGCTGGTGGATGACAATCCCGACTGTATGGAAGAACCCGAGCCGTTTGTCTATCTGCTGGAATTCGGGGCATCGTCGGTCGATCTTCAGCTTTCATTCTGGGTGCGCGCGACCGATATCCGCCAGGTGCGCAGCGATGTGATGTTTGGTGTGAAGAAGGCCTTTGATCGCGAGGGCATCGAAATCCCATTCCCGCACACCACGCTTTACGCCGGTCAGCATTCGGCACCGATACCGGTCTCCATTCACCACAATCAGGATAAACCATGACGGACAGGGCTGAGACGCAGGGCCTACACTGGGTGGGCTGGCGCGAGTGGGTGGGCCTGCCGGAGCTTGGCATACCGCGCCTGCGGGCCAAGGTCGACACCGGAGCAAGAACCTCCTGCCTCCACACCTTTGACCTGGAGGCCTATGAACGGGACGGCGAGCGCCGCGTGGCGTTCTCGATCCACCCCAGCCGCCGCAACCTGAATCGGGTGATCCACTGTGATGCGCCCCTTCTGGATGAGCGTGTGGTCACTGATTCCGGGGGACACCGGGAAATGCGCTATGTCATCCTGACGCAGATGCGCATGGGACCCTGGTGCTGGCCCGCCGAAATGACGCTCACCAATCGCGATACAATGCGCTTTCGTATGCTGATCGGCCGTACCGCCATGAAGGAGCGTCTGTTGGTGGATCCATCCGCTTCGTTTCTGGCCGGTAAACCGCGTGAGGAGTAATCAATGAAAATCGCCATCATGTCGCGCAACAAGCGCCTCTACTCGACCCGCCGCCTGGTGGAAGAGGCCAAGAAACGCGATCACGAGGTGCAGGTTCTGGACTTCCTGCACTGCTATATGAACATCACGCCGGCCAGCCCGACCATGCATTACCGGGGTGAGAAACTGCCTGAGTTCGACGTGGTGATTCCCCGGATCGGTGCCTCGGTGACCTTCTACGGTGCCGCCGTTCTGCGCCAGTTCGAGATGATGGGCGTGTTCCCGGCCAACGAGTCGGTGGCCATCACCCGTTCCCGCGACAAGCTGCGCTCGCTGCAGCTGCTGGGGCGCAAGGGCCTGGGCATGCCGATCACGGGGTTCGCCAGCAAGCCGGACGACGTGCCGGACCTGATCCGGATGGTGGGCGGCACGCCGGTGGTCATCAAACTGCTTGAGGGCACCCAGGGCATCGGCGTGGTCCTCGCTGAGACGCGCAAGGCGGCGGAAAGCGTGATCGAGGCCTTCATGGGTCTGAAGGCGGACATCCTGGTACAGGAGTACATCAAGGAGTCGGCGGGCGCCGACATCCGCTGCTTTGTGATCGGCGACAAGGTGATCGCGGCCATGAAGCGCCAGGCAGGGGAGGGGGAATTCCGTTCCAACCTCCACCGGGGTGGTCAGGCTTCGCTGGTGCGCATCACGCCCACCGAGCGCAAGACAGCGGTAATGGCGGCCAAGGCCATGGGCCTGAACGTGGCCGGTGTGGATCTTTTGCGCTCCAGCCGTGGGCCGCTGATCATGGAGGTGAACTCCTCCCCGGGCCTGCAGGGCATTGAGGCGGCCACCAACAAGAACGTGGCCGGTATGATCATCGACTTCATCGAGAAGCGGGCCCGGCCCTGGCGTACCGCCACCAAAGGGGCGAGGGGCTGAGCATGGCTAGACGCGCGGCTTTTCATCTGGGTGGCGAGCGGATTCCGGCAGGGGAGCGCCTCCAGGTGGAAGTGCCCATCGGGCGCCTCTACACCCAGACACCGCTGCACATTCCGGTGGAGGTCATCCACGGTCGCCGCCCGGGGCCCACGCTGCTGGTGTGCGGTGCCATCCATGGGGATGAGATCAACGGCGTGGAGATCGCCCGCCGGCTGTTGCGCACCTCCGGGCTCAAGCGCCTGCGGGGGACGCTACTGGTGGTGCCCATCGTCAACGTCTTCGGGTTCCTGCACCAGTCGCGTTACATGCCGGACCGCCGCGACCTGAACCGCTGTTTTCCGGGCACCGAGAAGGGCTCGCTGGCCGGGCGCATCGCCTATCTGTTCCGGACCCAGGTGCTGGAGCAGGCCACCCATGTGATTGACCTGCATACCGGGGCCAGCCACCGCTTCAACCTGCCGCAGATCCGGGCGGAGCTGCGCAACCCGGTGACGGCGGACATGGCGGAGACCTTCGCCGCGCCCATCGTCATCAACGCCTCCCTGCGCGAGGGCAGCCTCAGGGCCTGTGCGGATGCGGCAGACGTGCCCGTGATCACCTATGAGGCCGGCGAGGCGCTGCGGTTCGATGAGGTGGCCATCAATACCGGGGTGCGGGGCATTCTTCGGGTCATGCGCATGCTGGAAATGCTGCCCAGCAGGCGGCGTGGCCGGCATCGGCCCGCCAAGCGCTCGGAGGTGGCTTCCAATTCCACCTGGATGCGCGCCGAGACCGACGGCATCATGCGCCCCATTGCGGGCATCGGGCACCGGGTGACGGAAGGCCAGCGGCTGGCCGTGGTGGCGGATCCCTTCGGGCGGCTGGAGTCGTCCGTGACCAGCAGTGTCAACGGCATCATCATCGGTATGAACAACCTGCCCATGGTCAATGAGGGGGAAGCCCTCTACCACGTGGCGCTGTTTGATGAGCTGGATGAAGCCATGAAGACCATGGACGCCTTCCGCGACCGCTACAAGCCGCTCCAGGGCGAGGAGCCCATGGCGGACCATCCCTGGGATAACGATCTGGGCCAGGAGAACGGCAACAGCGACTCCTGACCGCGGTTGCTACAGGTGTTCCTCGGCGTACTCGGCCAGCGGCGAGCGGGGAACGCCCTGCAGGTGGATGTGGCCGCCGTGCCTGAAGCCCTTGAAGCGCTCGGTCATGTAGGTGAGGCCGGAGCTCAGGGGATTGAGGTAGGCGGTATCAATCTGCGAGAGGTTGCCCAGGCACACCACCTTGCTGCCCGTGCCCGCCCGCGTGATGATGGTCTTGAGCTGGTGCGGGGTCAGGTTCTGGCTTTCATCGATGATGATCAGGCTGTGCTGGAAGCTGCGGCCCCGGATGTAGTTCAGTGACTTGAACTGCATGGGCACCTTGCTGAGGATGTAGTCCACGCTGCTGGTCATGTTCTCGTCATCCTCGTGCAGCGCCTCGAGGTTGTCCACAATCGCGCCCAGCCAGGGCTCCATCTTCTCGGATTCAGTACCCGGCAGAAAGCCGATGTCCTCATCCAGCCCCTGGGTACTGCGGGTGGTGATGATGCGTTTGTAGGTCTTGCTCGCCACGGTCAGTTCGATGGCCGCCGCCAGTGCCAGGATGGTCTTGCCGGAGCCGGCGGAGCCGGTGAGGTTCACCAGGTGCACATTCGGATCCATCAGCAGTTCCAGCGCCAGCCCCTGGTAGATGTCGCGGGGTGACAGGCCCCAGACCTGCTGGTGCATGAGGTCGTCCTGGAACAGATCCTCCACCACCAGCCGCTCCGGTTCCGTTTCCGTGATCCGGCCGATGAACCCCTGCTGGTCCAGGATGAACTCGTTGATCTGGTAGTCCGCCATGGCCTCGGTGCGCGGGATCAGGTGCTCGGTGATGCCCTCGCGCTGGACGGTTTCCACCTTCTCGATGCCATCCCAGAAGGATCCCTCGAACTCGTGGTAGCCGGTGGGCAGGTAGCGCACGTCGTCCACCAGCTGGTCGGTCTGGTAGTCCTCGGCCTCCAACCCGCAGCCGCGCGCCTTGAGGCGCATGTTGATGTCCTTGCTCACCAGGATGATGGGCCTGTCCCGGTGCTGGCGCTGGAGCCGGGCGAGCAGGTTGATGATGCGGTTGTCGTTGAGATGGTCCGGCAGTCCGTGTTCAACGTCGTCCTGCCCGCCCATGGCAATGGATACGGTGCCCAACGGCTCTGATTTCTCGCCGCGGCGGATGGGGACACCATTGTCGATGTCGTGTGGGTCGGCGTCGCCGATCAGCCGGTCGATGGTCCGTATGGCCTGGCGGCAGTCGGCGGCCACGGCCTGCTTGCCGTTCTTCAGCTGGTCCAGCTCCTCGAGCACGGTCATGGGGATGACCACGTGGTGCTCTTCGAAATTGAGGACGGCGGTGGGATCGTGGATCAGGACATTGGTGTCGACGACGTAGGTCTTGATCTGGGACTGGTCTTCCCGGGGCATGGGCTTGGTTACCTCAGGGCCGGTTACTGGGCATCAGATGGCGGTGCCGGACCCGTCATCGAGACAGCGTCGGGTCAGTTCCGGTTCCGCCACCAGCTTGAGCATGTCATAGGTGGTGATGATGCCGGTAATGGTCTCCTTTTCCGTCACGAAGATGCGGTGCAGGTGCTCCGCCATCATGATATCGGCGATGGTCCGGACGCTGGTGCCCGCGTCCACGGACATCACACTTGGCGTCATGATGTCACGAACTTCCACGGGCATGCGAGTCATGCCTTCGAACATCATCTGCCGGATCTGGCGGGCCTCTTGTTTCTCGTCGTCCGAGAGTTCCTTTTCCGGCTCGCCGCTGACCTGGTTCCAGCGGAACTCGGCAATGTCCTTGAGGGTGACGATGCCGATGATGCGGTCGCTGTCATCGCAGACCGGGCTGCCGGTGATCTCGTTTTCCGTGAGGAATTCCGCCAGCTGCTGCATGGTCCAGTCCTGGGGCACAGCCTTCACGCTGGGGGTCATGATGTCTTGCGCGGTTACGGCCATGGGTCAGCCTTCTTCCGGGGGGATGACGTCCACGAGCCGGCCCTGTTCATCGAACGCCAGATCGTGGCCCTGGTAGCGCTTTTTCTGGACCACGTCGTTGAGCGTGCGCAGGGACTCGTAGGGAATATCCGTAGCCAGGCGGTTCACCAGCCAGTTGGGCAGGGAGCCGCCGGGGGCGGCATGCTGGTACCAGACAATGCGCGTGCGGTCGTCGCCTTCACGGAAGAATTCATAGACCGTGGAGGATTCCGGCATGCGCACGTAGCCGTCCTTCTTTTCGATCCGGCCTTCCACCGATTCCATCTCGATGATGATGTGGTCGCGGCTCTCGCCCGTGTGGGTCGTGATGTGCAGGACATAGTCCCGGTCACTGACCGGCCAGGGCATGTCGTTGATGGAGTAGGCGTAACGGTCCCGGAAGCTGCCGCCTTCCAGATTCTCCGCGTGCGAGCACTGGTGGACCCATTCCATGCAGGACTCCGGGTTGGCCATCACTGCCATGACGGCTTCCAGCGGGGCGTCCAGCACCGTTTCCGCCCGGAAGGCATCGATACGGGAGTTCTCGAGGTTGCGGGTGTGGATCTCGATGCCATCGGAATCCACGGCCTTTTTCCAGTTCTCGTCGTTGGTCGGGACTTCCGCGTGCAGGCTGAAAGTGGTCAGCAGCAGGACCAGTGTCTTAAGAGCGGTCAGTGCGGTTCGCATGGGCGCATCCGGACAGTGAGAGAGGGCCCCGATGGTGACAGGGGCGCCGGGCCGGTTCTGCCGATTCCTCCGCAGCATGGCCAGCCGGTGCCCCGTGCCTTCCTACTGGGGATGGGCGATCTCCTCGGGCAGGGTGACGTTGAGCTCCAGCACCGAACAGCTGTCGTTGCGGTCGAGTTGCACCTGGACCTGGTCGTCGTCGATCTCCACATAGCGCCGGATCACCTCGAGCAGCTCCTGCTGGAGCGCGGGCAGGTAGTCCGGCTGGTCCCGTGTGTTGCGCTCATGCGCGACGATGATCTGAAGCCGTTCCTTGGCGACGGACGCGGACGACTTCTTCTTGGTCTTGAAATAGTCAAAGAAACTCATCTCAGCCTCCGAACATGCGCTTGAGGAAGCCTTTCTTGTTCCCGTCAAGGAACCGCAGGGGGCGTTCCTCGCCCAGCAGCCGGGCCACCGCGTCCGCATAGGCACCGCCGGCCTCGCTTTCCTCTTCCAGGATCACAGGGGAGCCCTGGTTGGAGGCGTTGAGCACCGCCTGGGACTCCGGGATCACGCCCAGCAGCGAGATGCTCAGTATGTCGTTCACGTCCTCCAGCGACAGCATCTCACCGCGTTCCACCCGCTCATTGTTGTAGCGCGTGAGCAGCAGGTGCTCCTTCACCGGGTCCATGCCCTGCTCGGCGCGGCGGGACTTGCTCTGGAGGATGCCCAGGATCCGGTCCGAGTCGCGTACCGAGGAGACTTCCGGGTTGGTGACCACGATCGCTTCATCGGCGTGGTAGAGCGCCATCAGGGCGCCGTGCTCGATGCCCGCCGGGGAGTCGCAGACCAGGTAGTCGAAGGTTTCGCTCATCTCATCCAGGACCTTCTGAACCCCCTCCGCCGTGAGCGCTTCCTTGTCCCGGGTCTGGGAGGCGGGAAGGATGAAGAGGTTCTCGACCCGCTTGTCGCGGATCAGGGCCTGGTTGAGGGTAGCCTCGCCCTGGATGACGTTGACGAAGTCGTAGACCACGCGACGTTCGCAGTTCATGATCAGGTCCAGGTTGCGCAGACCCACGTCGAAGTCGATCACGGCTGTCTTGTAGCCGCGCTGCGCAAGGCCTGTGCTGATGGAGGCGCTGGTGGTGGTCTTGCCCACCCCGCCTTTGCCGGATGTCACTACTATGATTCGTGCCAAGGTTGTCGTCCTGTTTGCTGTTCTGTCGTTCCGTTAACGGGTCAGCGGGTCCACTGTCAGTACGTCACCCTTGAGCCGGACCCGGGCCGGGGTCCGCCAGTCATCGCCCTGCAGATCTTCGGAGATTTTATAGTGCCCGGCCACGGACACAAGCTCTGCTTCCAGTGACTGACAGAAAATGCTCGCGCTGGTGTCGCCGTGCACGCCGGCGAGCGCCCGTCCGCGGAGCGGGCCATAGATGTGGATGTGGCCGGCCGCGAGCACTTCCGCGCCGGCGCCAACCGGGGCCATGATAATGAGATCGCCTTCAGGGGCATAGACCTGCTGGCCGGAGCGCACCGGCTGTGTAACCAATCGACCGGCACCGGTACTGGTGGTCTCCGGCGCGCTTTCCTCCGTGCGTTCCGCGGCGTCCTGTTCGGGCTCGGGAACCGGCCGGGGGGCACTGGTCTGGCCGCCGGGAAGCCAGGCGAGGGCGGCGTTGCGGGCAAGGCGGCGGATATCGTCATCGCCCCCGCGCACTCCCAGTACCTGGATGGAGTGCGTACGGCAGATGCCGATGAGCTGGAAAAAGTCCAGATCGGCGGCATTGCCCTCGTAGTGATCCAGGCCGATCACCAGCGGCAGGTCGCGGAAGAAGTTCGGGGCCTGTCGGATCTTGTCGCGCAGATCCCGCTCCAGCGCATCCGGATCGAAATGGTGCAGTTCCATCACGGTCAGCGTCTGGCTGGCACCGCGCAGTTCAAAGCAGGCGCGGTTCTCGGTCGCCGTGGCGGCGGGTTCGCTCATCGGGCTATCCTTTATAGGGTTGATCGCTGTCCTGACACGGGCTCCATGGCGCCCTAAGATACAGCCTGCACTGAATCCACGGCAACTCCGGAGACGCCCTTTGAGCCGTAAGATCATCCACTGCGACGCGGACTGCTTCTACGCGGCGGTGGAAATCCGGGACAACCCGGCGCTGGCGGGCCGCCCCATTGCCGTGGGCGGGGCCACCGGGCGCGGTGTTGTGGCCACCTGCAGCTACGAGGCACGGGCCTTTGGCGTGCGTTCGGCCATGCCGGTTTCCGAGGCCCTGCGCCTGTGCCCGCACCTGGAGCTTCTGCCCACGGACATGCCCCGCTATCAGGCGGTTTCGCGCGATTTCATGGGCATTCTGCGCGAAACCTCGCCGATCCTGGAGCCGCTCTCCCTGGACGAGGCCTATCTGGATGTTACCGGCATTGACCATTTCCAGGGCAGTGCCACGCGCATGGCCGAGCACATCCGGGCACGGGTGCGGGATGAACTGGGGATTACGGTTTCTGCAGGTGTGGCGCCGAACAAGTTCCTGGCCAAGATCGCCAGCGACTGGC
>JBNJDI010000010.1:0-39203 GCA_051744725.1 Pseudomonadota bacterium
GAGCGCTGCTGCTGAATCCTGGTGATCAGGGTGTCGTTGCCGGTCTTTTCCTGCGCATTCATGCGCTCAAGGGCGGCCAGCTCATTTTCACGGGTATCCCCGCCAGCTCGCCCCGGGTTGCCACGCCCTGCTGGACAAGTTCAGACAGTGACTCGACCCGGCCCCGGGCCCGTTCCAGGCGCCGCTCCAGGCTGGCCTTCTGCCGTGACGCGGCTGCAGCTGTGGCATCGTTAGCCATCTGGCTTCCCAGTGAGGCGAGTTCCGCGCGAAGGGCGGGATTGTCCAGCTGGGCCAGGGCATCCCCGGTGCTGACCCGATCGTGCTCGTCCACGTGAAGCTGCAGGACGCGCCCGGTCTCAAGTGCCCGGATCTCGGTTGCGGGCTGGATGACCTGGCCGGGTGCCTCGATCACCACGGCTTCCCAGCCCACCCGGCCGAGGAACCACAGGAAGGGGGCCGCCACCAGCAGCAGGATCAGGTACCAGCGCAGCCGGTAGGCGGCTCTTTTGCCGGGGGCGTAGAGAACGCGCAGTCCGCCGTCCTCGGTCGGGTTGGATTCCTTGCGGCTTGAGAACCGTACTTTCATGGCTGTTCCTCATCGGCGATGGCGCGATAATCGGTCCAGTCCTGCCACGCAATGCCCGCGACGCCCGCCGGCATCAGCGTCCGCTGCCAGTCCTGCTCCAGTGCACGCAGCGTGTCAGCTGGAGTGCCGTGCCAGCTGTTCTCGGCGGCCAGCTCGGCCTCCGCGCTCTGCGCGACCTGGAAGCGGAGGCTGGGCCAGTGGGCGGCAATGCGCTTGGTACGCTCCAGCATGCTGGCCTCGTTCGTGGTGTAGATCATCAGGGTGATGGAGCCGATGCCCATGTCCGAAAGGCGGCAGGGAATACAGAGACCTTCGGGGTCGGGCCTGAACCAGCGGTGATGGCTGACAAGGCTGATGGGCCAGGGACTGGCACGTTTCGCCGTGGCAACGGTTGCCAGCCAGTCCTCGAGACGTTCATCCGCGACCGGCCAGCCCAGCTGTTCCACTTCCAGGTCCAGATGAAGACCATCAAACTCAAGGCCCGCCAGGCGCTGGATCAGGTCCCGCAGCTGTGAGCGTTGATCCGGTTGCATCCAACCCGGCTCTCCCAGGAGCAGGGTGACCCGCAGGTCGCGCTCGTGGGCGGCTGCCAGTGTCTCGCGAAGGCGTTTGGCCAGATCGGGGGTGTCGGAAAGCTGATCGGCACTGAGGCCGAGGTGGAGCGTATCGAAGCCGGCTTCCTGCAACGCGGTGAGTTCAGAGGCGCGGGTATCCGGTGCCAGAAGGCGGGTGCTGTCCCAGACATAGACCGCGCGGGACCAGCCGGGCCGGTCTCCAGCGTTACCCGAGTCATTGCCCATTTGAACCGGCTTGTCCGAGCCGCGGGCGTCCGCCCCGGGCCAGGGCAGCCCCTGTTCGCCCAGGTAGTGGGTGTTGGTTTCCGCATAACTGGCAAGCAGGCGCAGCTGGGCTTCCTCCTGCCAGGCATTACGCCAGCTGCGGATGAAGTCATGCATGGCCCCGGCACTCTGGACCCGGGCGAGCCGCAGGGCCATGAAGCCGTCGCCGTCGTCCACGGAATCCCGTGCCTGCCGCTCGCCTTCAACACGCCGGCTGAGCTCGACCTGGCGCTGCTGGTCGCGGGTTTCAGCCAGGGCGCTGCGGTACTGTTCCAGTGCGTCGGAAAGGTCGCGGCTGAGCCGGTCCCGGGTGGCCGTGAGTTCGTGCCGCGCAGCCCGGAAGCGCTCAGTCGCGGCGCCGTCATCCGTGCGCCCGCTGAAGGCGCCCAGAGGTACCTCAAAGCGGACGCCGGCCACAAGGCCGGTCCCGGTGCCCGGGATGTCGTTGCGCCAATCGAACTGCTGGGCCAGCGTGAAATCGGCATCAACATCGTGGTACCAGCGGTCGCGGCGTGTTCGGCGCGCGCCTTCGAGCGTGCTCTGCTGCTCGGCCATCAGCGGGTGCTGCCGGATCAGGGGCTGCCATTGTTCGGCGCCTGCCGGCTCCAGGGGCAGTGGTTGCGACTCCGCCCGCGCGTTGGCGGGCATCGAGACACCGCTGATGGCTTCCAGCCTGCGGTGCAGTTCGGCCTCGCGTTCCGCCCGGCGCCGGCAGCTGTCCAGCCGCCGTGACCAGCGCTGCTCGAGCAGCATCTGTTCGGAGATGCGCAGATCCTGGCTGCCCGCTCTCTCACGCACCAGGCTCAGTTCATCCTCTGCCAGCGGTGCCAGCTCGCGGCAAAGGTGCTGGTACTGCTGGGCCTCCCACCAGTCGATGTAGGTCATGCGCAGGCGCAGGCGCTGCTCGGTTGCGGCCAGTTGACGCCGATGCGTCTGGCGCTGTTCCGCGGTGCGGGCGCGCGCCAGTGCCTCGGTGCGGGCCCGCAGGGTTCCCAGCAATGGGTAGCGCAGGCCCACCTGGGCGCCATAGCCGGTATAGCCCACGCGCCCGGCGTTCGGTTCCAGCTCCTGGAAGCGCCCGGCAGTCGCACCGCCGAACAGGGACCAGCCACGCTCGTCGGCGCGGTCGCGGCGCTCATCCGTGAGGGCGCGCTGTTCCGCCTCGGCGGCCCGCACCTCAGGGCCGTTCTCCATTCGGTCGAGCAGGCTGTCGAGCGGGACCGCCATGCTGGGCAGTGCGGTGATCACTCCAGCAACCAGTACCAGGGCGCTATGATGGGCCTTGATCATGCCTCAGAACCTCCGTCCCCGCCGGAGCACCCACCAGGGCGCCATGCTGGTTTCCTCGTGGCTGCGCCGGAACATCTCGTTGAGGGTGCAGACCACGCCCCAACTCCGGAGGACAAACATGAAAACAGGGAAAATGGGGAGTGCGATGGCCAGCTTCAGGTCCTGTCGTGGCCGTTCCGAAACCATGAGCAGCCCAGCCAGGTACAGCACCAGTGTCTGCAACAGGTAGACCGCGTAGATCAGGGTGGCCAGCACGGCGATGGCGGGCAGGGGCAGGAGCACCAGCCCGGCAAGCGTGTAGCCAACGATCAGGAAGGGCAGCACCAGCTGGAAGAAAAAGCCGCTGAACAGGGTCATCAGGAAATTGCGCCAGCCGAGCACCCGCGGCGTCATGCTGTGGCGGTGTTTGCGGATGTAGAGAAAGAACAGGTCGCCATCCCAGCGCAGGCGCTGGTTGAAGAAGCCCTTCAGTGTCTCCGGTACGTCCGTGTGGCCGATCGCGGCCGGCTCAAAGGGAATGCGCAGCCGGTGGCGGCCGAAGTAGCTCTTGATCCGGAGTGTGAGGTCCAGATCCTCGGCCGTGTGCGTGTCCCAGCCCCCGATGTGGCGCAGGAAGGAGGTTCGGAAAGCACCGAAGGCACCGGAGATGTTGTTGACGGTGTTCCACTCGCTCAGGCCGACCTTGGAGGTGTGGATGGACAGGAAGTACTCCAGTGCCTGCATGACGGTGGCCAAGGAGCGCCAGGTGTTGCGCACCCGCAGGCTGCCGGCCACCGCCGGAACGGCCGGATCCTCGAAGTGGCGCACCATGGCCCCGATCGTGGTGTTGTCGAAGGAGGTATCGCCGTCCAGCGCGAGCACGATCTCGCCGGTGGCGTGATGGAGGCCGGCGTTCAGTGAGGAGACACGGCCACCGCGCTGCCACTTGGCGATCGGGCGCAGGAAGCGGTTGGGATAGCGTGCCGGGTCAATGCGGAAGTCGCGCACAGCCTGCATGGTGGCGGCGTTGGCTGATGCACCGTCGACAACGGGAATGAGCTCCACCTCACCGGGGTAGAGCTGCTCGCAGAGGCTGAGCAGGGTCGTCTGCACCTCCTGGCCCTCGCTGTAGCAGGTGATGATGCAGGAAACCCGCGGTCGGTAAAGGCTGGCCTGGGGGGTGCTCTGCAGACTGCGGGTGTACCAGCGGATCACGCCCGCGATCACCAGCAGGCTCAGGGGCAGCTCCAGCAGTACGAAGAAGGGGAAGAGCATCAGGAAGAGCCGGGTCAGGCCATCGGAGCCTGCGCCAGCCAGCTCCCCGAGAAAACCGCCAGGGCTTCCAGCATCAGCTGACCTCGCCACTCAGGCGTGCCATCAGCAGTTCGGCGTCTTCCTGGGGCAGCAGCCCGTCGGGGAGTGTGAAGCCCCCGGTTTGCAGGTCGATCACCACGCTGTCGTGCTCGTGGAACTGCCGGTTGAGCTCGGCAAGACGTTCGCGCAGACGATCCATACCCTCGAGCCCCGTATGCGGCAGAATCAGCCAGAGCAGCTCCTCCTGGGTACGGGCACAGCGGTCGGTCTCGCGGATGGTTTCCCGGATGCGGTCAATCAGGCTGTCGAGCAGCGCCGTCCCACGTGTCTGGCTGAGAGCCTCCCCCAGGTTGCCAAAGCGCAGGAGCAGCAGAGAGGCGGTGGCGCCTTCCCCGTAACGACGGCTCTGCTGGATCTGCCAGTTCAGGAGATTGGTGAAGGCCCCGGGGCTGATCAGGTTGAGTCGACCGAAGTGGCTCTCGCCCTGCGCCTCGCCGGAGAAACCCTGGCGGCAGCGCAGGCGACCCTGTTCCGAGAGCCGGTAATGTCTGATCTCACGGATCCGTAGTTCGTCCGGCGTGTGGTGGGTATCGCAGTCCAGGCACCGGGCCTCGACTTCGGCATCCACGAAGAAACTCTGGCAGGCCCGGCAGCGGTAGTTCTCGAGCGGGCGATCGTAGTCACTGCCGATGTGGCGCAGCCGGCTCAAACAGTTGGGGCAGAGCATGAGCCCCTGCTTGAGGAACTGCTCCTGGGGGGCGACATGACCGCAGGTGAAACAGTGCAGTGAGGGTTCGCGGCTGATCTCGAGGGCATGGCAGTCCGGGCACACATCGACGTAGTTGAGACGTGCGGAGCCGCAATGGGTACAGAGTCTGATCCGGTCCACCAGGTCGCGGCTCTCAAGCCATCCCTGCTCGGTCATGAGTTGCAGCCAGACCATTTCATTGACGGGTTCGTCATCCGCGAAAGCGCTCAGCAAGGGGTAGTAGTAGAACTGCGGATGATGCGGATGACGCTGGGGGTGGAGTCCGCTCTCAGGGCGCGTCCAGAGCCACGCAAGGACATGGTCGTCCAACCGCTCCGGCGCATGACCCTGGTTGAAGCTCTCAATGCGCTCATGCAGTCGCTGCCAGCCAGAGAGGATGCTGTGGGGGTCGTCCGGAACCGGGCCATCGCTGAGGGCGGGTTCTCCCCCTGCCAGGATCAGGCTCAGCCGGTACCGCGGGTCACAGCGCAGCAGAAAGACGGCGTCCGCGGCGTCGTCGCGTTCAAGATCCACCAGAATGATATCGAAACCATCGGCCTCGAGGAGTGACTGGACAGAGGTGAAACATCGCCCGCCGCTGGTGGGAGGTGTGTCCGGTGTTCGGGTGAGGCAGCCAATGGCCGGTGTCTGCATGCGCTGATATCCACTACTTGTACCGGAGTATCTACGTCAGAGTAGGCGCAATGGGTCAGGGCTGCAACTATTTGCTTGTGCAGGTATCAATTGTGGCCGTCAGGCGCTGAAGCGTTTCAGTGTCTGCCGGACGCCGCTGGCCCAGGGCCCACCGAACAGGTTCAGGTGGTTGAGTTCGTGGTAGAGGTTGTACAGCGGCGCCCGCTCTTCCCAGTCCCGATCCACCGGGCTGTTGGCCAGGTAGGCCTCGTAGAACCCGCGTGGCTGGCTGCCGAACATCGTGGTCATGGCCAGATCGGCTTCAGCCCAGCCGTAATGGGTGGCCGGGTCGATCAGCACTGGCTCGCCGGCCGGGCCGCAGTGAATGTTGCCGGACCAGAGATCGCCGTGAATCAGGCTGGCGGGCTGTTCCGGGATCCAGCGGTCCAGGCGCCCGGCGAGCCATTCGAGCTGCCGGATGTCGCCCTGGCCCAGGCGGCCGCTGTCCCGCGCCATCCGCCCCTGATGCAGCAGCCGGGCCTCGGCGAAGAACCGGAACCCGTCGCGCATCCGGGGGTTGGGCTGGGGGGTGAGGCCACAGTAGTTGTCGCGCTCAAAACCGAACTCATCGGCGGTGGTGCTGTGCAGCTTCGCCAGCTGCTCCCCAAGCTGGCGGGCGAAGTCCCCGCCAGGGCGGCCATCCAGCCATTCCAGGATCAGGCCTTCTTCCGCAAGCGCAATGACGGCGGGTATGCGCACCGCATTGGCCGCGGCCAGCGCCTTCAGGCCGGCTGCCTCCGCTTCGAAGAAGCCGGGCGGTGGCGAGGGGTGGGTCTTGAGGAAAAGGGTCCGGCCGTCCGCAAGTGTCAGCCGGGCGGCATCGTTAATGCTGCCGCCGCCGATCGGTTGCGTGGTGGCAACAGACGTATCCAGTTGTGCTGTGAGGCTCTTCGGAACACGGGCCATGATCACTCGCCTGCCTCTTCCAATGCTTTGCGCATTCTTTCATGGCGGCGGGCCAGGTGTTCAAGCACCCTGGAGGCCGCCACGAAACCAAAAGTCCCGGTCACGAAGCTGGCAGCCCCAAAGCCGGTGCTGCAGTCCAGCCGGGTGGGGCCATCGCCGGGTTTCTCGTGGGTGGTGCCGCCCTCCGGCGTCGGGTAGGTGAGCTGTTCCTCGGAGTAGATCGCCGGAATGTCGAAGCGTCGCTTCGGGTTGCGGGAAAAGCCGTACTCCCGGCGCAGCAGGTTGCGGACCTTGGCCAGAAGCGGATCCTGGGTGGTGCGGCTGAGATCGGCCACGCGGATGCGGGTCGGGTCCATCTGGCCGCCGGCGCCGCCGGCGCAGATCACCCATTGCTTGTGCCGGCGGCAGTGGGCCAGCAGGGCGGCCTTGTGGTTGACGCTGTCGATGGCGTCCACCACGGCATCACAGTCTCTGGGCAGCACCTGGTCCATGTTCCGGGTTGTGACGAACTGCGTTACCGAGGTGACCCGGCATTCCGGGTTGATCGCGCGCAGCCGTTCGGCCATGACATCAACCTTCGGGCGTCCGACGGTGTCCGCCAGCGTGTGGACCTGGCGGTTGGTGTTGGTCACACAGATGTCATCCATGTCGATCAGCGTAAGGGCGCCGATACCGCTGCGGACGAGTGCCTCGGCCGCCCAGGAGCCGACGCCCCCGACGCCGGCGATGACGGCATGGGCATCGGCCAGTGAGCGGGCAAACGCCTGGCCGTAGAGGCGTTCCATGCCTCCGAAGCGCTGGGAAAAGGAATCCGGCGTCATGGCGGCTCCATGGTGGGGTGTATCGGTTTGTGCGGATTCTATCAGAAACCGGATCCCCGGATTACGGACTTGTCAGTCCAAATTAATATCCGTACTATTAGACGGACTGGTCAGTCCATTCAAGGAAGTCTCAAACCCGTGAACGATCAACAGCGCGCCACCCGCACCCACAAGAGCCCGGAACAACGCCGGAGGGAAGTCCTCGAGGCGGCCGCGGCGGTATTCGCGGAGGTGGGGTTCCGCTGCACGGAGATGGATCGTATTGCCGAACGCGCCGGGGCCGGTAAGGGCACGGTGTATCGTTGCTTCCAGAGCAAGGAGGCGCTGTTCATGGCTACGGTGGAGAAAGCACTTGAGGATCTGACCCTTTACGTGAATGACGTCGTGGATCCACTGGAGGATCCGTTGGAGCAGCTCCGGATGGGGATACACCGTTATCTGGAGTTCTTCGAGCAGAACCCGGAGACCGTGGAGCTGTTCATTCAGGAGCGTGCTGAGTTCCCCAGAAACGGCAAGCCGCTCTATTTCGTCTATCAGGAAAGTCACAGGGAAAAGTGGCGCCAGCGCTTCGAAACATTGATTGAGCAGGGCCGTATGCGCTCCGACATGTCGCCGGCCCTGGCCCAGGAGGTGTTCAGCGATCTGCTCTATGGCGCTGTCTTCTCGCAGCGCCTGGCGGGTGACCGGGAGTCCCGTTCCCGGAAGGCGGACGAGATCGTTGATCTGCTCTTCCAGGGCATCCTCAGGCCGGATTCCCACTCCGGCTGAGAACCACTTTTTTACCACACCGATTGTCACTTTGCGGAGAAAGGAACCATGAATCAGTTGACCCGGACAGAAGTCAAAGGGGGCAGCCGAGCCCGTCGTATTGGCGGAGTCAGTGCCCTGCTGGTACTGGCGCTGGGGCTGGCGGCCTGTGGCGGCAGTGGTGACGGTGGCCAGGGCAAACAGGGCGGTGACACGCCACCACCGCCGGTTTCGGTCACTGAAGTCCAGACCGAGGATGTCACCATCCGCGAGGACTATGCCGGGCGCGTCCGGGGTGCCCGTGAAGTGGCCGTTCGGGCCCGCGTGGAGGGCGTTCTGGAGGAACGCCTTTTTGACGAGGGTAAGGTGGTCCAGGAGGGTGAGCCTCTTTTCCGGATCGATCCGGAACCCTTTGAGGTGGCCCTTCAGGCCGCAAAGGCCAAGCGCCAGTCCGCGCAGGCGGATCTGAATCAGGCCGAACGGGAATGGAACCGGGTTTCCAGCCTGTATGAGCAGAACGCGATCAGTGAACGTGAACGCGATAACGCCCAGTCCGCGTTTGAACTGGCGCAGGCCCAGGTGGCCGTGGCCGAGGCCGAGGTGGAGCGCGCTGAGCTTGAGCTGGGCTATACCGATGTGGAGGCCCCCGTTACCGGTGTGACCTCTCTTGAGACCCAGTCCGAGGGCAACCTGGTCGAGCGGGGAACCGAGCTGACGCAAATCACCCAGCTTGATCCGGTCCACATCCAGTTTGCGCTTCCCGAGAACGATGCGGCGGCCCGGCGGCGCGCGCGTGAAGCCATGCAGTCCGGCGACAATGGCGATCACCGCAGTACCGCCTCACTGATCCTGCCCGACGGCTCCGAGTATGAGCAGGAGGGCACCATCGACTTTACGGCCAGCACCATCGACCCGGAAACGGGCACGGTTACGGCGCGTGCGGTCTTCCCCAATGAAGAGCAGCACATTGTTCCCGGCCAGTTCGTGCGGATCCGTGTGACCCTGGAAACGCTTGAGGATGTGGTGACCGTGCCCGCCAAGGCAGTAGGTGACGGTCAGAATGGCGGCCTTCAGGTCTTTGTACTGGACGAGGACGACAAGGCACAGCCGCGCTCGGTTGAGACCGCGCAGGTGGTTGATGGACAACAGATCATCACCGATGGCCTCGAGAAAGGCGAACGCGTTGTGGTCGAAGGCATGGCCGGCATCCGTGAGCCCGGCATGAAGGTGAACGTCGAAGATGGCGGGGAAGACGGCCAGAAAGAAGACGGCGAGAGCGACGGGGAGAGCAACTGATGTTCCGATTCTTCATTGACCGCCCGATCTTCTCGGCGGTCATCTCCATCATCATCCTGATCGCCGGCGCGGCCTCGCTGATGGGGCTTCCGGTGAAACAGTACCCGGACGTGGTCCCGCCGGAGGTGGTGGTCGAGGCCAACTACCCGGGCGCCAGTGCCGAGGTTCTGGCGGACAGCGTGGCTGCGCCGCTGGAGCAGGAGATCAACGGCGTCGACGACATGATCTACATGGAGTCCGGCAGTACCGACGCCGGCAGTGTGCAGATCACGGTGTCTTTCGAGGTCGGCACGGATCCGGACCAGGCCACGATCAACGTCAATAACCGGGTGCAGCGGGCGATGTCGAGCCTGCCCCAGGCCGTGCGTGACCAGGGCGTAACGGTGGAAGCCCGCTCCACGTCGATTCTTCAGGTGGTGGCGCTGTCCTCCAAGTCGGGGGAGACCGACACCATCGAGATCTCCAACTACGCGCTGCTGAACGTCATCGACGAGCTGGTACGCACCCCGGGTGTGGGGAATGCCTCGCTGTTCGGTGCCAAGGACTACTCCATGCGCATCTGGCTGCAGCCGGACAAGATGGCAGAGTACAACGTTTCCCCCATGGATGTGGCCAGTGCGCTGCGTTCCCAGAACGCTCAGTATGCCGCCGGGCGACTGGGGGGCCAACCGGCTCCCATGGACCAGGCGTTCACCTTCAGTGTCTCCACCCCGCAGCAGATGAGTGACCCGGAGGAATTCGAGGACATCATGCTGCGCACCACGAGTGACGGGGCGTCACTCCGTCTTGGAGATGTCGCGCGGGTTGAGCTGGGCGCCCAGAACTATGACTTCTCGGCCAGCTTCAACAGCCAGGCCGCGGTGCCGGTGGGGGTTTACCTGCAGCCGGGCGCCAACGCGCTGGAAACCGCCACCAACGTCCGGGAAGCACTGGAAGACCTGGAGGACCGCTTCCCCGAGGATATTCAGTACGATATCCCCTACGACACCACCAAGTTCATCGAGGTCTCCATCCAGGAGGTGCTGATCACGCTTGCCATAGCGCTGGTGCTGGTGTCGCTGGTGACGTTCGTTTTCCTGCAGCATCTGCGGGCAACCCTGATCCCGCTGGTCGCCATTCCGGTGGCCCTGATCGGGACCTTCGCGGGTATGACGGTGCTGGGCTTCTCGGTCAACCTGCTGACGCTGTTCGGGCTGATCCTGGCCATTGGCGTGGTGGTGGACAACGCCATCATCGTCATGGAGAACGTCGAACGCCTGATGCAGGAGCAGGGCATGACCGCCCATGGCGCCTCGGTTGAGACCATGGGCCAGGTCTCCGGGGCCGTGGTGTCATCCACGCTGGTACTGGTGGCGGTGTTTGCGCCTGTTGCCTTCCTGGGCGGTCTGACCGGTGAACTTTACCGCCAGTTCGCGGTCACCATTGCCGTTTCCATCGTGATCTCGGGAATCGTGGCACTGACTCTGACCCCAGCCATGTGCGCCCGGCTGCTGGATGGTGAGCCCAAGGACGTTTCCAAACCCTTCCAGTGGTTCAACACAGCCTTTGAGAAGATCACCAATACCTTTGTTGGCGGTGTGACCTGGATCCTCAATCACGCCGTGGTGGGCGTGGTGCTCTTCTTCCTGTTCATCGGCAGCACCCTGTGGATGCTGGATCGGCTGCCTTCCGGTCTTGTGCCGCAGGAAGACCAGGGCTTTGTGCTCATGGCCTCCTTCCTGCCTCCGGCGTCGGCGCTTGGCCGCACCGAAGAGGTGCGTGAGGAACTGGTGGGTCAGGTTCTGGAACTGCCCGAGGTGGAGAATGTGGTCGCCTTCGCCGGCTACGACCTGCTGGCAGGCGCGCTGCGCCCGAATGCCGGGATTGCCTTCGTGACCCTGAAGGACTGGGAAGAGCGCCAGGGGCCCGATCAGTCCGCAACCGCGGTTACCCAGAAGATCATGGGTGTTGGCGGCGGCGTGAAGGAGGCCAACGTCATGTCCTTCTCGCCGCCCCCCATACAGGGGCTGTCGCTGACGGGGGGTGTGGAAGCCTTTATCCAGGACCAGCGGGGGATGAGCACGGAGGAACTGCACAGCCTCGCACAGGATATGGTCGAGGCGGCGAATGAGCACCCGATGCTGACCAACGCGCGCACCGACCTGGACGTGAGCATTCCACGCTACAAAGCGGATGTGGACCGCCAGAAGGCCCGGGCGCTGGACGTGCCGATCAGCGAAGTGTTTTCCGCCATGCAGAGCACTTTCGGCACTTTCTACGTCAACGATTTCACCATGCGAGGGCGAAACTGGCAGGTGAACATGCAGGCTGAGGGTGAGTTCCGCAGCCGGCCCGAGGATCTGCGGCGTGTGTTCGTGCGCTCCGACAGTGGTCAGATGATCCCTCTCAGCTCGCTGGTGACCCTGACCCGTGAAACGGGGGCCGACATCATCAACCGGTTCAACGTCTACCCGGCGGCCAACATCGCGGCGGACCCGGCTGAGGGCTATACCACGGGCGATGCCATGAATGCCCTCCGGGAGGTGGCTGACGAAAACCTGGGGGCCAATACGCCGCTGGGATGGATCGGTCAGGGGTACCAGCTCGAAGCGGCGGGGCAGGCGGGCACCATTGCCTTCGCCCTGGGCCTGGTCATGGTGTTCCTGATCCTGGCGGCCCAGTACGAGCGCCTGACCCTGCCGCTGGCGGTGGCCACGGCGATTCCGTTCGGCGTCTTCGGCGCGGCCCTGGCGTCGCTGCTGCGTGGCTTCCCCAATGACATCTACTTCCAGGTGGGGCTTCTGGTGCTGATCGGCCTGGCGGCGAAGAACGCCATCCTGATCGTGGAGTTCGCGGCGCAGAACCGCAAGGAAGGGCTGTCGCCCAAGGACGCGGCCATAGCCGCGGCCCAGCAGCGTTTCCGGGCCATCATGATGACGGCGCTGACCTTCATTATCGGATCCCTGCCACTGGTGGTGGCGACAGGCGCCGGCGCTTCCAGCCGGCAGGAGATCGGCACCGTGGTGGTCGGCGGCATGATCGTTGCCAGTACCCTGGCTCTGTTCTTCGTACCGCTGTTCTATCGACTGTTCGAGGAGTTCTCGATCTGGTTGAGCAATCGTGGGAGCAGAAACAGCTCCAGGGAGGGTTCTGATGCGTAGGAAGCTGCTGGCAACACTGGCATTACCGCTGTTCCTGGCCGGCTGTGCCGTCGGTCCGGAGTATGAGGAGCCGCAGGTGGACCTGCCGGAGGCGTGGCCGGACGAGGTTCTGCTGACCGGTGAGGAGCGTGCGGACTGGTCCAACTGGTGGCACCGGTTTGACGACCCCGTGCTCAACCGCCTTGTGGAACGGGCTCTGGATGACAACCTCAACATGCAGCTGCAGTACCAGCGGCTGCAGGAGTCCCGCGCCCGGCTGGGGCTGGCGGATGCCGAGCAGATGCCCACCATCGAGGGCCAGGCTGATGCCGCCCGGGGGCGCGAATCCGGGGCAGCCAACCCACTGGGTGGCGGTACCACCGAGAACATGTTTTCGGTAACCGGCCTGCTCGGTTATGAGGTCGACCTGTGGGGGCGGCTGGAGAGCCAGAGCGATGCCGCCGAGGCGGCGCTGCAGGAGTCGGTGTTCACCCATGACTCGGTGCGCCTGAGCACCATCGCGGATGTGGTGGCCACCTATACCGAGCTGCGCGCGGCCCAGCGGTCCCTTGCCATTACCGAGCGCACCCTGGAGACCCGCGAGGAAACCGTGCGGATCGAGCGGGCGCGCTACGAGGGTGGCGATACCGACGAGCTGACCCTGCGCCAGGCGGAGTCCGAGCTGGAAGCCACCCGGGCACTGGTGCCCCAGCAGCGTCAGCGCGTCGCCCAGCTGAAGACAGCCCTGGGTGTGCTCGTGGGCATGACCCCGCGCGAACTCACCAGCGAGCTGGATTTCGGCGAAGGCAGCCTCAGTGACATCACGCTGCCCGAGGAGGTGCCGGAAGTGCTGCCCTCGGATCTTCTGGAGCGCCGGCCGGATATCCGTGCGGCCGAGGCGGCCATCATTGCAGCGACTGAGGAGGTCGGTGTCGCCCAGGCGCAGCGCCTGCCCAGCTTCAACCTCCGTGGTTCCTTCGGCAGTACCGCCACTGAGTCGGATGATCTGTTCACCGGCCCCGCGGAAACCTGGGAAATCGGCGCTTCCGTGCTTGGTCCCATCGTCGATTTCGGTCGTAACAAAGCACGTGTGGAGGCGGCCGAAAGCCTGCGTGACCAGGCCGAAACCCGGTACCGGGTGACCCTGCAGCAGGCGTTCAGCGAGGTCCGCGATGCGCTGGCCGTGTATGAGGCGACGGATGAACGGGTAAGCCGGCTCCGGGATCAGGTGGTGGCGCTGGAGCAAACGCTGGAACTGGCGGAGCTGCGCTACGAGGAAGGCCTGACGGACTTCCTGACCGTACAGGACACCCAGCGGGTCCTGCTGGAGGCGGAGCTGACCCTCACCAATGCCATCCGTGACCGGCTCAATGCCACGGCCACGCTGTTCAAGGCGATGGGCGGCGGCTGGGCCGATGGCAAAGCCGTTGATCCGGAAAGCGGAGACTCCTGAGCAGGGCGCTGGGGTTTAGCGGTATAGTGGTAACACAGCGTCTGTTGGTGTGTCCTGATTTCAACCGTGCCGCCCCGTGGAAATGCGGGGCCGGTGCTACTGGATGGTGGCCCTTTGATGGCCCATCAAGTTAAGGAGTGATGATATGTCGATGCCTCAGCGGGAGGTACAGGAAGGCACGGTGCAGAGCCAGCCTTCCAGGACGCAGAATCCAGACCCTGTAGCAATTGCCTCTCGCCGAGGCACTGGGGCGCTGCGCCTGTTTCCAGCCGGTGAAAGCACCTCCATCACCGGGGCTCTCATGGAGGGGGTGGTCCTGTCACTGGTGGTTGCGATCGCGCCTTTGGCGCTCTATCTGGATTTCGCGGTCATTGGCCATGGTGTACCGGATGCCTCGGTAACTGAAACGCTGCAGGAGCTTATTCTGTTCGCTGTTGTGGGCAGCTTCCTGTACGCCGGTTACCGGCGGCCGGAGGAGCGTGGTTTTCTGGTCCTTGCTGCGGGGTTTTTCACCTGCATGCTTCTGCGTGAGCTTGACTACCTTTTTGATTACATCTGGCAGGGGTTCTGGGTCTGGCCCGTGCTGCTCACCTTTGTCGCAGCCACCCTGTTCGCCCGGAAACATCCGTTCCTGGTGCCATTCAGGCTCTATCTGCAGTCCAAGCCCTATCTCTTCACCCTGTTCGGGCTTATAGCGGTCATCGTATTCAGCCGGCTTTTCGGTAGCGGTAACGTCCTCTGGGAAGACCTGATGGGATCGGATTACAGCCACGACTACAAGAGCGCGATCCAGGAGGGGCTCGAGCTTTTCGGGTATCTGTTCATCGGTTATGGCGCCTTGCTCACCGTCCTGCGAAGCCGGATCTGTGCCCGCGCCGGGGGCCGGGATGCGGGGGGCAATCTCTGTGGGTAGGAACCTCTGTTCCAGTGGCTCGGGAGCGGCCTGACCCACCTTCCTGCCTGGCCATGCGGCTGCTAGACTTAAATATTAGGTTGCTCTAAATTTAAGGAGGCAGGCATGCGCCGGGCCCTGATGGTTTTCTGCTTCTGCCTTTTGGGCGCAGCCCAGGCCGCTCCAGCGCAATGGGTGGAGGTGAGGCGGGAAACGCTGACCGAGACCCTCCGCCTTGATGGCATGATCGAGGCGGTGCGCGAAAGCACGGTTTCCGCCCAGACCGCGGGAACCGTGGTTGAGCTGCCCTACGACGTCGACGACGCCGTTCCGGAAGGCGACCTGATCGTCCGGCTTGAGGACAGTGACGAGCAGGCCCGTGTGGAGCAGGCACGGGCCAGCCTGGAAGAGGCTCAGGCTGAGCTCACCGATGCCCGCCAGAACCTGGACCGCGTGGAACAGCTGCGCGAACGCGACGTTGCCTCACAACAGGATCTGGATCAGGCCCGCAACCGTTTCGATGCAGCCAGAGCCCGTGTTTCACGCGCCGAGGGCGCGCTTTCCGAAGCACGCGAGCAACTCAGTTACACCCGTGTAAAGGCGCCCTACAGCGGCATCGTGACCGAACGCATGGTTGAGGTGGGGGAGTCGGTCTCGCCGGGCCAGCCGCTGATGCGGGGCCTGTCGCTGGAGCAGCTGCGGGTGGTGGTCTCTCTTCCCCAGCAGTACGCGGAGCGCGTGCGCTCCGAGCGCCAGGCGGTGGTTACACTCGACAGCGGCGAGCAGCTCGAAACCGACGGCATGACGTTCTACCCCTATGCGGATCAGCAGAGCCATAGCTTCCGGCTGAGGCTTGAGCTTGTCGATCCCGAGGCCCGTCTCTTCCCCGGGATGCTGGTGCGTGTGGGCATCCCGACGGGGACGCGAAAGGCACTCTGGGTGCCTGAATCAAGCATTTACCGGCGAGGTGAGCTGCGTGCCGTGTTCGTGCGGGGGCCGGATGACGAAGCCCGTCTGCGTCAGGTGCGTCTTGGAAGCCGTCGGGACGGAATGGTGGAAGTGCTGTCCGGTGTCAGTGAGGGCGAATCCGTGCGCCGTGAGGCACTGTACTGATGACACCGCATGGCAGACTGGGTCCGTCCGGCCAGATCGCGCGGGTCTTCCAGAACAGTCGTCTTACCCCTCTGCTTGCGCTGATCGGGCTGCTGCTCGGTATTGTCGCCGTCATCGTGACGCCCAAGGAGGAGGAGCCCCAGATCGACGTCACCATGGTGGACGTCATGGTGCCCTTTCCGGGTGCCAGTGCCCGTGAGGTCGAGAGCCTGATCGCCACGCCGGGGGAACAGATCCTGGACGAAATCCGGGGGGTTGAGGACATCTATTCGGTGTCACGCCAGGGCCAGGCCGTCATCACCGTGCAGTTCGAGGTGGGGCTGCCGCGCCGGGAAGCACTGGTGCGCATCCACAACAAGGTCCAGTCCAACCGCGACTGGTTCCCCGAGGGGCTGGGGGCGGGTGAGCCCGTGGTCAAACCGCGGGGCATTGATGATGTTCCGGTCATGACCCTGACCCTGTATGACCCGCAGCGGCGCCAGAGTGGCGAGGACCTGACCCGCCTTGCCCACACCCTGGAGACGGAGCTCAAGCGGGTGCCGGGCACCCGGGATATCTACACGGTCGGTGGCGTGCCGGATCGCATCGATGTGCGGGTTGAACCCGCCAACCTGGCCGGTTACGGCCTGGGCATCAGCGATCTCCAGCAGGCCATCCGCGCCGCCAATGCCACCGGCCAGGAAACCCGGATTACCCGCGGCGGGCTGTCCATCCCGGTACAGCCCGGGGAGCCGCTCCAGCAGGTTGAGGCACTGAGGTCGCTGGTTGTGGCGCGCAACAACGGGGCTGCCGTTCACCTGTCGGATGTGGCCTCCATCAGCCGTGGCGGCACTGTGCCGGACGCATCGGTGCAGCTGGGTTTCGGGCCCGCAGGGGACGGCGAGCCCGGCGAGCGCTATGCGGCGGTGACCCTTGCCGTCGCCAAGAAAACCGGCGAGAACGCCATTGATGTGACCACGGCTGTTTCAGACCGGCTGGAACAGCTGCGGGGGCGGGTGATTCCGGACGATGTGGAGGTGCTCACCACACGCAACTATGGCCAGACCGCCAGTGACAAGGCGCGCAAGCTCATTTCGGACCTGATCATGGCCACCCTGTCGGTCATGCTGCTGGTGCTGGCATTCATGGGCTGGCGCCAGGCCATGGTGGTTGGCCTTTCGGTGCTGCTGACCCTGCTGCTGACCCTGGTATTCTCCTGGGCATGGGGCTTCACCCTGAACCGGGTCTCCCTGTTCGCGCTCATCTTCGCCATCGGGATCCTGGTGGATGATGCCATCGTGATCGTCGAGAATGTGAACCGGCGCATCCGCAATTCCGATGATCCGGCCATCCGGGTGATTCCCACGGCGGTGGATGAGGTGGGTACCCCCACCATCATGGCCAGCCTCACCATCATGGCCGCGCTTCTGCCCATGGCCTTTGTGACCGGGCTGATGGGCCCCTACATGAGCCCCATTCCCATCAATGCCTCGGCCGGCATGGTGCTCTCGCAGCTCGTGGCGTTCATCCTTACCCCCTGGCTGGCGCTGCGGCTGGTCCGTCCCCGGGATCGGGCGAAAGACACGGAGGGCGTCGAAGCGGAAGAGGTGAACCCTCGTCTCTACCGCCTCTTCAGCCGGGTCCTGAGGCCTTTCATGGGCGATCACCCCTGGCGGCGCCACGGGCTGGCATCCGGCGTCATCGCGCTCACACTCGCTGCAGCTGCACTGCCGGTGTTCATGCTGGTGATCCTCAAGATGCTGCCCTTTGATGACAAGTCGGAGCTGCAGGTGGTGTTGGACATGCCCGAGGACACCCCCATGGAAACCACCCAGAACGTACTCACGGAGATGGGCGGTTACCTGGAGGGGCACGAGGCCGTCACGAACTGGCAGGCCTATGCCGGCACCGCTTCGCCCATCAACTTCAATGGGCTGGTGCGCCAGTACTACCTGCGCCAGGAACCCTGGCAGGGTGATCTCCAGATCAACCTGAAGGACGAGCGGGATAAAGCCTCCCACGATATTGCCCAGGCCATGCGTGGGCCGCTCACCGAGATTGGTGAGCGTTACGGGGCGGCCGTGAAAGTAGTGGAGGTGCCGCCAGGGCCGCCGGTGCTGTCGCCACTGGCTGCCGAGGTCTACGGTCCCGGTCCGGCGGTGCGGGCCCGGGAGGCGGCGTCACTGGCGCAGCGCATGGAAGGTATCCAGGGGCTGGTGGATATCGACACCACGGTTGAGGCTCCGGTGGAGCGCTGGCGTGTGGTGGTGGATCGCCAGCGTGCGGCCACCCTGGGGGTTTCCCAGGCCCAGGTGGTGGAGATGCTCTCCGCCACACTGGGTAAGCGCAATCTTGAATACTTTCACGATCCGAACGCCAAGTACGCGGTTCCGATACGGGTGATCCTGGATGAAGGCGACCGGGCCCAGAAAGCGGCGCTGCTGTCCCTCAAGGTCCGGAGCCGTTCCGGGCAAATGGTGCCGCTGGCGCAGGTGGCCTCGATCGAGCCCAGCAGCTGGCCCGGGGCCATCCATCACAAGAACCTGATGCCGGTCACCTATGTCACCGCCGACATGGCCGGCGAGGTGGACTCTCCCCTGTACGGCATGTTCCGCCTGGCCGGTGAGCTGGAGGACCTCCCGCAGTACTTCATCCAGCAGCCGGAGTGGCCGGACGAGGCCGCCATCAAGTGGGACGGGGAATGGCAGATCACCTATGAGACCTTCCGGGACATGGGAATCGCCTATGCCGTCGGAATCATCGCGATCTTCCTGCTTCTGGTGGCGCAGTTCGGCTCCTACGGGCTGCCGCTGATCGTGATGATGCCCATCCCCCTGACGCTCATCGGCATCATGCCGGGCCATGCGCTGCTGGGTAAGGAGTTCACCGCTACCAGCATGATCGGCATGATCGCGCTGGCCGGCATCATTGTGCGCAACTCCATCCTGCTGGTGGTGTTCATCCGGGACCTGCTGCACGAGGGCAGGCCGCTGGAGGAGGCGGTGGTCATGGCCAGCGCCGTGCGCATCAAGCCCATAGCGCTGACCGCGGTCTCCGCCATGCTGGGGGCCTTCTTCATCCTGACGGATCCGATCTTCAACGGTCTGGCGATCTCACTGATCTTCGGGCTGGCCATGTCCACCCTGCTGACAGTGATCGTGGTGCCGCTGGCCTACTACCTGTTCATCGGTGAACGGGAGGTGCGCTGAGCGCCTCCTGGATACGCTGGAACAGATCGCCCTGAAAGGGCCGGCTCAGGGGATAGAAGTGGCCGGAGTGGGGGAGCATGGTGAGTTCGGCATCGGGGAGTGTGGCGGCAAGATGGCGGGCATAGGCCGGGGGCAGCAGCTGGTCCTCGGCGCCCTGGTGGATCAGCGTTGGGGTACTGATGTTCCTGAGCCGGAATCCCCAGTCGCCCATTTCCGTGAGCAGGTCCGTGGCAATGGCGCGGGAGCCTGAGTGGAGGCAGGCGAGCTGGCTGGCGCGGAAGCGCCGGACCTGGCCCGGGTCCGCCAGTATGGCCTGGTCCGCGTCGCTGAACAGGCCGCGCGCCCGGGCCATGTAGAAGTCCGGCCGCCGCTGGGCAATGGCGGTGATCAGCGCGACAGTCGCCCGGAACAGGACCTGACTGATGTCCGCGATGAGAGGGCCCGGCCAGAGCGTGCGCAGCAGCAGCCGGCGTGCGCCGGCCATTTCCAGGAAATGGGTGTAGCTGGAGAGCAGCACCGCCAGCCGTATCCGCCCGGGCAGTTCATGGGCAGCCGCCAGGGTGCGGGATCCGCCACTGGACCAGCCCATGTGGATGCAGTGATCGATCCCCAGGTGATCCAGGAACAGGGCCAGGTCCCGGGGGTAGTCGAGCAGCGTCCGGTTCTGCTGGTAGCTGGAGCCGCGGATACCGGGTCTGTCCAGCGCCAGTATCCGAAAGCCGGCTACCCGGGCCTGCTCATGGAAGAACAGCGCCTCCAGCGCCGAGCCTGGCATGCCGTGCGCATAGACCACGGGGATACCGTCTTCCGCGCCGGCCTCCAGACCCACCAGTTGGCGGTCATCCGGAGTCCGCAGGGTGTGGACCTGTGTGGGTTCGTCCGTATCGATGCTCATGCCGCAGCTTCCTTCAGGCGAGGGCGGAAGTACTGGTTGACCCAGAGCGAGACGCCGATCAGTCCGCCGCCGAGCGCCAGCGCGATCAGGTCCGCGTCCCGGTTCCAGATCAGCAGGTTCACCAGCAGCCCCGCCGGTACCAGGGCATTGTTCATCACCGCCAGCGTCCCCGCATCCACTTTCCGCGCCCCCTGGTTCCAGAAGAAGAGGCCGGCTCCCGAGGCGGCGAAGCCCAACCAGCCCAGGACCAGCCACTGCCAGGGCGTGGCGGGCAGCATGTCCCGGTCGCCGAACGTCATGAAGGACGGCAGCGCCACCAGTATGGCGCCCAGGAAGAAGTAGCCGAACAGCCGCCAGGCGGGCGCTTCCAGTGAATAGCGCTCATAGAGGCGGCGATAGCCCACCTGCCCGGCGGCGAAGGCGAGGTTGGCCCCCTGCAGGATCACAAAGCCCGTGATATAGGACCCACTGAGCCCGTCATAGCGGATGATTCCGGCCCCGAGCGTTGCGAGCACCGCCGCCAGCAGTGCCACCGGGGCGAAGCGCCGGTGCAGGGCATCGTCCATCAGGGTGATGTAGATGGGCGTGAAAACGGTGAACAGCAGTACCTCGGGCACGGTGAGGAAGGCGAAGGAGCGGTACAGCAGCAGGTAGGTGATGCCGAACTGGCTGGCACCGACCAGCATCATGCCCAGCCGGAAGCCGCCGGGAACGCCCCGCCACCGCAGCAGTGGCAGGAACACCAGGGCACCGCACAGCACGCGGGTGAGCACCGCGAAATCATTGTCCACGTGGCCGGCGAGGTAGACGCCGATCAGGCTGAAGGAGAAGGCCCAGAGGATGGTGACAAGAACAAGGATGATCATACGCCGCTCCTAGACCGCCTGGCCGGCGGCAACGCCGGAGGCCCAGGCCCACTGGAAATTATGCCCGCCGAGATGACCGGTCACGTCCACTACTTCGCCGATGAAGAAGAGCCCTGGCTGGTCGTGGACTTCCATGGTCTTTGAAGACAGCGCCCGGGTATCGACGCCGCCGAGCGTGACTTCGGCGGTCCGGTAGCCCTCGGTGCCCGCCGGCGTCAGCTGCCAGCCGTTCAGGGTCTGCGCCGCCTGGCTCAGGTCCGTCCTGCTGAAATGCTGGAGCGGTTCCCGCCAGCCCTGGAGTTCCGCAAAGGCCTGGGCAAAACGCTTCGGCAGTTCCTCGCCGAGGGCCCGTGCAACCCCGCGGTTCGGGTGCTCCTGGCGCTGGTCCGTCAGCCACTGGGCCGCATCCCGCTCCGGCAGCAGGTCGATCCCCAGGGCGTTGCCGGGCTCCCAGAAGCTGGAGATCTGCAGCATGGCGGGGCCGCTCAGCCCCTTGTGGGTCACCAGCATGGGTTCGCGGAAGCGTTCGCCGTTGCACGAGACCGCCACCGGGCAGCTGATGCCGGCCAGTGGTGCCAGCTGCTCCCGGAGTTCCGGCGCCAGCGTAAAGGGCACCAGGCCGGCGCGCGTGGGAATGATTCCGAGCCCGAACTGGCGCGCCAGTTCATAGCCGAAGCCGGTGGCGCCCATGGTGGGGATGGACAGCCCGCCGCAGGCAACCACCAGGGCCTCTGAATGGAACTCGCCGGCGCTGGTCGCCAGCGTATAGCCGCCATCCCGGGCCGTGACGGTTTCCACGGAAGTCCGTGTCATGACCTCGACGCCCGCCCACTCGGCCTCGGTCATGAGAAGGTCCACAATCTCCCGGCTGGAGTCCTGGCAGAACAGCTGCCCGGCGGCCTTTTCCTCGTGCTCGATGCCATGGCGCTCGACCAGCTCGAGGAAGTGTTCCGGGGTATAGCGCTTGAGGGCGGAAATACAGAAACCGGGGTTGTCCGAGAGAAAGTTCGCCGGGGTGCTGTTGAGGTTGGTAAAATTGCAGCGCCCGCCGCCGGACATCAGGATCTTGCGCCCGGGGCGGCGTGCGTGCTCGATCACCAGCACACTGCGGCCACGGTAGCCGGCGGTGGCGGCGCACATGAGCCCGGCGGCGCCGGCGCCGATGATGATGACGTCGTAGGTCGTGGGCATGATAGGGGCTGGCCTGTCTGAATGGGCTGCTGAGCGCGTATTCTAAGGCCCGCGAACCCGAGTGAACCAGTGGAAAGAGGTCGATGATCGGACCCGGCACCCAGTCCATCCCGGAAGGGAAGATGAAACTGCTCCAGGCATCGCTGCGCCTGGTCACCAGCAGCCGCAGCATCAGTTCGCTGGGCATCCGGGAGCTGGCCCGCGAGGCCGGCCTCAATCCCAATACCTTCTACCGCCACTTCTCGGATCTGGATGACTTCGGCCTGTTCGTGCTCGAGTGCATCGCCTCCGAGGTCAAGCGCCAGGTCCGGCGCCTGCGTACAGCGGCGGCGACCTCGGATCAGGCGGCCCACGATTCGGTCTATTTCGTGTACGAGTACTTCCGCATCAACCCGGCGGTGGTCATGGTCGCGGTCCGGGAACTGCATGGACCCTCACTGGTGCTCAGGCAGGCCCTGGCGCGGCAGCTGGAGGAGGCGGCCACGGAGATGGCCGATGACGTGACCGAGCGGCAACTGGTGCCCCAGGTGGACCGGACGACGGTGCTGGACATCGCCCGGACAGTGGTCCGGTTCATGCTCTTCCGGGGCATGGATTACATCGAGTACCCGGAGCAGCAGCGAGCCATCCAGAAGGAGACGGAGCGCTTTCTGCGCCGCCAGTTCATGGGCGCCATGGCCGAGATCCTGGCGCCGGATCTGGACGCCAGGCTGGCGGGGTCCTAGCGTATTCAGGCCAGTTCCCCACTGCTGTCGACCATGACCCGGTTGCGCCCGGAGTGCTTGGCGGCGTAGAGGGCCTGGTCGGCGTCCTGGAACAGGCTCTGACTGATATTGGCCACCTCGGGAACCCGGCCGCTGATACCAATGCTCAGCGTCAGGTGGATGGTTTCCTCCGAGATCTGGAAGGGCGTTTCGGCCACACGCTGGCGGATCCGTTCGGCCACACAGCGAGCTCCCTCGACGTCGGTGTCCGGAAGTACCACCGCGAACTCCTCGCCGCCATAGCGGGCCACGATGTCCTCTGGGCGCGTCACCAGGCTGGCAATGCACTCCGCCACCACCCGCAGGCAATCATCACCCACCAGGTGCCCGTAACGATCGTTGAAGGCCTTGAAGTGGTCAATGTCCAGGACCATCACGGCCAGCGGCTGCCGGTAACGGAAGGCTTCCACGCAGTAGTTCGGGAAGACCTCCTCAAAGTAGCCGCGATTGCGCAGGCCAGTCAGTGCGTCTGTGGTACTGAATTCCCGCAGTTTGGTGTTGGCGGCTTCCAGGGCCTCGGTGCGCTCACGCACCCGCTGCTCCAGGCGGGTGTTGGCCTCCTCCTGCACCCGCAGCGTCTCCGCCTGGGCCATGCGGGCGTTGCGCTCCTCGGCCAGAGCCTGTTTCTGGGCTTCCATGGCCGCCTGTTTTTCCGTGTTCAGGCGGTCCGCGATGGCGAACGAGAGCAGGATGACTCCGAAGGCCGATCCCACCTGGACCGCGTTCTGGGTGAACACATTGTTGGGTACCAGGGCGAATTTGCTCAGGGCCAGCACGATGCCGCCGGCAAGCATGGCAAACCAGGCCACTGTGTAGTAGCGCGCCGCCTTGATTCCTGCAGTGAGCCGGACAATACCAGCCATCAGCATCAGGCAGCAGGCCACGAAGGCCACACCGATGCTCGGCAGTACGATGGTGCTGAAGGGCACATAGAGCGCCGCCATGATGATGAGTGTGGCGGCGGCGTTCAGGTTCCAGATGGCGCGCAGAAGAAGGGGATGGTTGTCGGAATTGATGGACAGGAAGCGGACGGTGAACAGGGAGCCGAACACCACCACCAGCATCAGAAAGATCATCATCAGCTGGTTGTTCCACCAGGTCGCGCCGGGCCAGAGGAACTGGTAGGCGAGTCCGCCAAGCGAGGCCAGGAACACAGGCATGGCGGAGATGTAGCCGATGTAGTAGAGGAAGGCCCGCTCGCGCACCGCGATATAGACGAAAATGTGGTAGAAGATCATGGCGACGGCAATGCCGAAATAGATGCCCTGGAACAGGAGATCGGACTGTTCATAGACCAGAAAGGCTTCCGGTTTCCAGAGGGTCAGCGGGACCTGCATGGAACTGCCTGTATCCACGCGCATGAACACTGTCAGCGTTTCCCCCGGGGCGAGTTCCAGAGGTGTCACGAAATTACGGTGTTCCAGGGGGCGTTGCCAGAACGGCAGCTTATTGCCCATGGTCTGCCTCTGCACGGTATCGCCATCGCTGATCACATGCAGATCAATGTGGTGCAGGGCCGGGTAACCGATTTCAAGATAGGGGCTGAGTGCGGCATCCGTGGGGTTGTGGATCCGGGTCCGGAACCAGTAGGGGGCATCCCCATAGCCGTGGCTGATGGAGGGCGCCTCCTCCTGGGCCCATGCGTCAGGCGCCAGGCTGCGAACGTCGTCCAGGCTGGCATCGCCACTGGTATCGACCCACGACTGGGTATGGCCCTCCAGTGCGAGGCTCTGTTCGCTCCCGGACCACTGGGCCGTCGCGGCGGACGCGGAGCCTGCCAGCAGCAGGAACCCGAAGAGTAGTAAGCGAATCAGTGTGCGGTTCATAGTCAGCATCCTTTTCCGCTCAGTGTAGTGGCGGGCTCGGGATGCCGTGTTGCTCAGTGGTTACCGACCGTAACCGACGAAGTCCGCCAGGTAATCGATGCCAGCGTCAGCCTGGCGGTACACCAGATACAGGGTCTTGTGGACGCCTTCCTCACCCAGGCGCCGGGTGGCGATGGGGTGGCTGTCGCGATAGCGTTCAGCCAGCCAGTCCGGAAGGGTGCAGACCCCCCGGTTGGCCGCCACCAGCTGAAGCATGATCTCCATCGCTTCCACTTCCTGCTGGTGGACGGGTTCCAGCCCGGCCGGCGAGAGGAAGTGGGTGAACACATCCAGCCGTTCCCGGGCCACCGGGAAATGGATCAGCCGGGCCTGGCTGAGCCGGTCCGGGGTGACGGTACCGCCGCCGGCCAGGGGGTTCTCCGAGGCAGTCGCCAGCATCAGCTCATAGTCGAACACCGGCGCGTGGCAGAGCGCCTCACTGAATACGGGGTCACTGGTGATGAGCACATCAATGCGGTGCTGGGTCAGTGCCTCCAGGCCGTTGAAGCGGAATTTCTGGATCACGTCCAGGTCCACGTCCGGCCAGCGCCGCAGGTAGGGCTGGACAACCGTCAGAAGCCATTCGTAGCAGGGATGGCATTCCATGCCGATACGCAGGCGCCCGCGCCGGCCTTCACCGTAGGCGCGCAGGGTTGCATCCGCCTCCTGCAGGCGGGGCAGCAGCTGCTGGCCCAGTTCCAGCAGGTAGTTGCCGGCCTGGGTCAGCTGCAGGCGACGGCCCTGTTTGGACCACAGCCGGGCCCCGCTCTGCTCCTCCAGCTTGTGCATGGCATGGGAGAGGGCCGACTGCGTCAGGCACAGGTGGCTGGCGGCCTCACCCAGGGTGCCCCTGTCGTGCAGGGCCATGAGGATTTCAAGATGGTGACGCTGAATCATGAGAATAACTCACGGATCGAATAGAAATAATCATTTTCCATCATCGATTGCCGTGGGTAAAGTGTAACCAGCATCAAGGCGCGGGTTCAGGGAAGAGCGGGTTTGCCCGCGCATTGTGATGCCGCCGGTTACCGGTCAGGCTCCTCGGCTGGCCGGCAGCCCCTTCCATGGGCAGGCGTCCGCCTGCCCATTCCTTTCCGATTCAGCTGCTGTTCAGAGCCAGTCGTTCAGGGAAACGCCCAGCCCGATGCGGTGGGTGCGTTCGTTGTAATCGATCAGGGACTCGCCGTAGCCGTTGTAGTACTGGATGTGGGCCTTGATGGAATCGCTTACCGGGAAGGACCAGTTGATCTCCACAGAGGTCCGGTTGTTGTCATCACGCAGGTTGTTCATCACGGAGATGCCCAGAGCATGGGTGCCGGCCGGGTTGTAGACCGCGTTGAACGCCCCGTGCCCGAGATACCGCTCAATGTCCGGGTTGTCGTCCTCTGTCCGCGAGGGCTTGAGCCGGTACCAGGGTTCCAGGGCGAACGTCCAGTTGTCGGTGCTGTAGACCATGCCCGCCTTCACCCGGTTCCAGCTGCGTGAGAAAGGTTCCTCACGGCCATTGGACTCGTGGTTGAGACCGATGATGAGCGTTTCGAGCTCGCCCGGGCCGATCTCCCAGCCCAGATCATGGGTCATGAAGATCTCGGGTTCGAAGTTGATCTCCCGGAAGGGCGAGGATTCCTCGGTGTTGTAAAGCTGCCAGAACGCCAGCTGGGTGTAGCCGAACCACACACGATTGGGCCCGTCAAAGACACCGGTCAGAAGCGGTATCCGGAAACTGAGCTGGAATTTGACCTCTTCCTTCTCAACGTTTTCACCATGTGGCTCCGGCGTATAGGTCGGTGTGGTCGGCACCTGGTTGGGGGAGCTGACCCAGGTGGCGGGCAGCAGGTAGTTGCGCCGGTGTGGCTGCAGGATGCTGGACTCGCCCAGCATTCGTTCGCGTGGCGCGGGATCGGAGCGCGTCTCTGCGGTGTCGTCCTCATGGGGGTGTGCCAGGCCGGGCGCTGTCTGGAGTCCGGCCAGGAGGGCCATCAGCAGTGTCAGGTGGTGTGCTCGTTTCATGGCCGGAGTTTACGCCAGGGTGGGCTGGAAACAAAGACACCGGGCACGGGGCCCGGCGTCTGGTCCAGCGGCTGGTTACAGCGCCCACTGGTCGTCAGTGAGGGCCATGAGACTCTCCTTGCCATCGGCGATATCCGCCAGCAGTGCGTCCTTCTCCGGCAGCAGCTTGTCGAAGAAGAAACGCGCCGAGACCTGTTTGGCCTCATTGAAGGCCTGGTTGCCCTCGCCTTTGGCCAGCGCTTCACTGGCGGCATCGGCCATACGGGTCCACATCCAGGCGATCACGGTCAGACCCGTGAGCCGCAGGAAGGGCGTGGCCGCGGCACCGGCCTGCTCGGGATCCTGGCGCGCATTGTCATTCAGCCAGTTGACGGCCTCCTCCAGGGTTGCCAGCGCACCTTTGAGCTGCTCCCGATGGGCGCAGTCCGGATGCTGTTTCAGGTAGTCGGTCATGTCCGCGAACAGGCTCTGCACCAGGCGGCCCTTCTGCAGGCTGAGCTTGCGTCCAACCAGGTCCATGGCCTGGATGCCGTTGGTGCCTTCGTAGATGCGCGCGATGCGGCCGTCACGCACGTACTGTTCAATGGGCCAGTCCTGGGTGAAACCGGAACCGCCCAGCACCTGCAGGCCGGTGTTGGCATTGGCGTAGCCCTCATCGGTCAGAAAGGCTTTCACCACGGGCGTCATGATCTGGACGATGTCATCGGCTGTCTGGCGGGTGTCAGCGTCCGGGTGGGCCTTGGACAGGTCCAGCTGGTGTCCGGCGTACAGGGCCATGGCGCGCATGCCTTCGTTGAGCACCTTCTGGCGCATCAGCATGCGGCGCACATCCGGATGCACAATGACCGGATCCGCGGGGCCGTCCGGGTTCTTCGGGCCGGACAGGGAGCGGCTCTGCAGGCGCTCCTTCGCGAACCCGAGACTCACCTGGTAGGCGGCCTCAGCCAGCCCCAGCCCCTGCATGCCGACCATCAGACGGGCCTCGTTCATCATGGTGAACATCTGGCGCATGCCGTCATGGGGCTCACCCACCAGCCAGCCCCGGGCCTCGTCCATGTTCATGACGCAGGTGGCGGAGCCCTTGATGCCCATCTTGTGCTCCAGGCCACCACAGAAGATGCTGTTGCGCTCACCGGTCTCCGGGATCACCTTGGGCACCACGAACAGGGAGATGCCCTTGGTACCGGCAGGCGCATCCGGCAGCTTGGCCAGCACCAGGTGCATGATGTTGTCCGTCAGATCGTGCTCGCCACCGGTGATCCAGATCTTGGTGCCGCTCACCCGGTAGCTGCCGTCGGCATCCGGCTGGGCCTTGGTGCGGATCAGGCCCAGGTCCGTGCCGCACTGGGGCTCGGTCAGGCACATGGTGCCGGTCCACTCCCCGGAGATCAGCTTCTCCAGATAGGTGTCCTTCAGCTCCTGGGAGCCATGCTCGTGCAGGGTGCTGATGGCACCATGGGTCAGCCCCGGGTACATCCCCAGCGACAGGTTGGTGGCGCAGACCATCTCATCGACGATGAACTTGAGAATGTGCGGCAGCCCCTGGCCACCGTAGTCGACCGGCGCGTCGAGTGAGGTCCAGCCGCCCTCGGAGAACTGGCGGTAGGCCTCCTGGAAGCCGGAGGGGGTGGTGACGCTGGCGTCGTCCGGGTTGAAGTGACAGCCCTCGCGGTCGCCCGGTACGTTGGTCGGCTCCATGATATCGCGCATGAAGCGGCCGCCTTCCTCCAGGATGGCGTTGATCAGGTCCGGCGTCGCCTCGGTGTAGGGCTCGAGTTCGCACAGGCGGTCGGCACCCAGGACGTTATAGAGAAGGAAACGGTAATCGGTAACCGGTGCATCGTAGGCCATGAAACGCCTCGCTATGGTGAGGTGAATGGAGATTCAGGATGTATCAGTGTTTACGGATGAGGCGGGTTGCTGGTTCAGGGTTACCAGGGGAGTTCGGAGCCGTCCCAGCTCAGGAAACGGCCACTGTCTTCCGGGCTCAGGCCATCCAGAACCGCCCACAGGTTGGCGGCGGTGCCAGCGGGGCTGTGCACCCTGAGGTGGGCCAGGGACTGCTGGAAAGGAGCGGTGAGGGCGGTTTCCGTGGTGCCCGGGTGCAGCGCCACGACAGTTGCGGGCCGGAGTCGGCGCTGGGTTTCGATGGCGAGGTTGCGCACCGCCATATTCAGGGCGGCCTTGCTGCAGCGGTAGCCGTACCAGCCGCCGTAGCTGTTATCGCCGATGGAGCCGACCTTGGCGGAAACAGCGGCGATCAGCTTGGGATCGCGGTGGCGCAGCCATGGGATCAGCGCCTGCACGGTGTTGAGGAATCCCAGTGTGTTGACCCGGTAACTCTGGAGCATGGCCTCCGGGTCCACGTCCTCCAGCCGCTTTTCCGGAAACAGCCCTTCGCCGTGGAGCACGCCAACGGCATAGAGAATGCGGGTGATCCGGGCATCTTCGGGCAGGTGGCCGGCGAGGGCAGCCTTCAGGGTCTCCCTGTCACCGACGTCGCCATCCACCAGGCTGAGCCGCCCGGGGAAAGCCTCCGCCAGGGCGCAGGCCTCCCGGCTTCCGGAGGCGTTACGGCTCAGCCCGACCACATGGGTGTCGGGATTGCGCTGCAGCTGATGGGCCGCCAGCGCCAGGCCAATGCCGCCGCTGATTCCGGCAATCAGGGTATCCATCGGCCCTGGGCTAGCGGATGAAGGGGTTGAGCAGCCGCGTCAGCCGGCCGGTGAGCTTCACGGGAGCGTCCATCACCGAGAGGGTGATGCAGTCCTCCCCATGCAGTGCCACCGGCTGGTGGTCATGGTGGTGGTCCAGGATCACGAAATCCCCCTTGCTGAACACGCCGTTAGCATCGGCAAAGGCACCGGTGAGCACCAGGGTTGCTTCGGAGCCGTGGTGGCTGTGGGAGGGAGCCCGGCCGCCGGCGCACAGCTTCTGCAGGGTTACGCGCTCCCCCCCGGGGAACCGGTCGCTCAGGTCATAGACGCTGACATCGGCCAGCTGGCGCTTCCAGGGCAGCTCGTGCAGATCACCGCCGATCAGCCGTTCGAGCGGGGAGTCGTTGGAGGGTTGCTCCACCGCCGCCTCGCGGGAGGCCGGCTCGCTGTCAATCTGCGCGACGATGTTGTCGAACAGGTCGTCGGAGACCCGGCTGGTCTGTTTGCTGTGGTCGAGCATGATCGCGCCCAGGCTGTTCAGCATGTCCAGCTGGCCGCGGCAGTGGGAGCACCGGTCCAGATGCATGCGCATGCACAGGGCCATGGGTTCGGACAGTGTGCCCGCACTGTACTCCATCAGAAGGACTTCATCGGGATGATGGGTACTCATAGATCCTGATCCTGAAGAATCACTTTCAGTTTGCCCAGTGCCAGGCGGACACGGCTCTTGACGGTACCGAGCGGAATGCCCAGATCCTCAGCCACGGCCTGGTGCGACTTGTGTTCGAGATAGACCTGTTTGAGCACGGTCAGTTGCTCCTGCGGCAGGTGTTCGAAGGAGTCACGGATACGCCGCTCAGCGATTATACGGTGGAGGGACGGCACCGGATCCTTTTCACCGTCACCGGGGATCTGCCACAGGTCTTCCGTTTCGATGGCCATCTCGGCACTGCCGCGCTGGATCTTGCGCAGCATGTCGATACGCTGGTTACGGGCAATGGTGAAGATCCAGGTGGAGGCAGCCGCCTTGCGCCAGTCATAGGTGGAGGCCCGCCGCCAGATGGAGATCATGACCTCCTGGACGAGCTCTTCCGCCTGATGGGCGATGCCATTGGAAATCGCGTAGTACTTGATCTGGGGACCAAAGTGCTCAAACAGCTCGTGGAACGCCGCCCTGTCCTGATGGCTGGCGACCCGTTCCAGAAGCTGGCTCCAATGGTCCTTGCTGCGCTCGGCGCGCGTACTGTCCGGGGCTGTAGTCACGTTGCGACTCTTGGCTGCTGCCGTCTGGCTGCTTCTTATGAGTTCCATTGTAGGTGCCCGTCGCCATGTTGGGAAATCAAACCTGAACAGGATTACGCGGGCGCTACCGGGATGGATCAGTCATCAGTGAGGTAGGTGTAGCTGCCGAGCCCCTGGCGGATCTGTTCAAGCAGCCGCAGGCGCTCGTCCTCCGCCAGTCCGGCGGTCCCGATCCGGGCTTCCAGCTGGCGGAACAGGCTCTCGGGGTCGTGGTTGACCTGGCGCAGCACGCTGGCCAGCGTCTCGCCCTGGGCCAGGTGTGCGATCTGGGCGTGGCCCGCCGCATCCAGGCGGACATCGGCGGCGTCCGTGTCGCCGAACAGGTTGTGCATATCCCCCAGGATCTCCTGGTAGGCGCCGGTCATGAAGAAGGCAAGCTGCTCCACGTCCGTGGCATCGGGCAGCGGCAGGGTGGTCTCAATGCCGTCGCCATCCACGTAGTGATCGATGCGGCCATCGGAGTCGCAGGTCATGTCCCGCAGTACCGCGCGCCGGCTGGTCGGCTGGTCCAGCCCCTGCAGCGGCAGGATGGGAAAGATCTGGTCAATGCCCCAGATGTCGGGCAGTGACTGGAAGATCGAGAGATTCATGAACAGCCGTTCCGCGCACTGTTCGTTGAGCTCATCAAGCAGATCGCGATGCACGCGGTTGCCGGGGTTGAGCCGGGCGCGCAGCCGCATGGCCACCTGCCGCTGGAGCTGTTCCGCCTGGGCGCGCTGCTGCAGTGACATCAGACCATGGGCGAATTCGGTCTGGACGTCCGCCATGGCCTGCGCCGCATCATGGTGGATCTCGACGGCGGAACGCTCGGGGCCGTCGCCGCTGAGCGCCTGGTAGTCCGCCCAGAGACTGCGCAGTGGTGCCGGAGCGGTCCCGGGAACCGGTTCCGGGCTGGCCGTTTCGGGCGCTTCCCGGTCGATGATGTTGGTCACCAGCACCGCGTGATGGGCGGTCATGGCCCGGCCGGATTCGGTGATCAGGTGCGGGTGGGGCAGATTGTTGCGGGTGCAGGATTCGTGGAAGGTCTGCACCACCTGACGGGCGTACTCCTCCATGCTGTAGTTCATGGAGCAGGCGCTGCGCGAACGCGTGCCCTCGTAGTCCACCCCCAGGCCGCCGCCCACATCCACGGTATTCAGGGGCGCGCCGGCCTCGCGCAGGGAGTGGTGGAAGCGCGCCGCCTCGCGCAGGCCGGTCTGGATGTCCCGGATGTTGGCGATCTGGGAGCCCAGGTGGAAGTGCAGCAGCTGCAGGCAGTCCAGGGCATCGGCCGCACGCAGCTGCTCCACCACCGTCAGGACCTGCTGCGCGGAGAGCCCGAACTTGGATTTCTCGCCGCCGGTGTTCTGCCAGTTGCCCTCGCCAATGGTGGCCAGACGCGCGCGCACCCCGATGAGGGGGCGCACGCCCAGACGGCGGGATTCGTCCAGGATCAGCGGCAGCTCGGAGGCCTTTTCCACCACGATGTAGACACGGTGGCCAAGGCGCTGCCCCATCAGGGCGAGGCGGATGGTCTCGCGGTCCTTGTAGCCGTTGCAGATGATGCGCGCATTGGGCGGCGCCAGTGCCAGCACCGCGAAGAGTTCCGGCTTGCTGCCGGCCTCCAGCCCGATCTGGCCCTGCTCGGCGGCCGGTTCGCTGCGCAGGATCTCTTCCACCACACGGCGCTGCTGGTTGACCTTGATGGGGTAGACGGCGGTGTAGCCCCCCTCGTAGCCAAGATTTCGGATGGGATCGTTGAAGGCCCGGCACAGGCGGTTCACGCGATGGTGCAGGATGTCACTGAAGCGGATCAGCACCGGCAGGCGGGCGCCCTGGCGCTGCACCTGCGCCACCACCCCGGCGAGCGACACCCCGGGGCTGCGGGTGTCGGGGTTGATGCGCAGCTCGCCCCCGTCGCCGACCGTGACGTAGCCTTCGCTCCAGCGGTCGATGTTCCAGGTGCGGCCGGGGGTGTCACTGTGCATGCGGGCTCCGGGCAGATGGCTTTCCCGGGATTGTAAGGCCGCGGGCCGTTATGGAACAGGCTTCTGTCCGGTGCCGGCGGGCCGTACAATGATCCCTTTACCCAGGCGCAGGAGAGAGTCATGAGCGGACTCGACGATAACTGGTTCACCGAGATCTACCCGGAGGAATCCTCCGCTTTCTCGCTCCGGATCAAAGCGAAGGTGCACGAGGAGCAGTCGCCCTACCAGACCATCAGCATCTACGAGACCGAGACCTTCGGCTATCTCATGGCGATCGATGGCTGCGTCATGCTCTCCACCCGGGACAACTTCCTGTACCACGAGATGATGGCGCATCCGGTGCTGTTCACCCACCGCAACCCCAGGCGGGTGGCCATCATCGGTGGTGGTGACTGCGGCACGCTGCGCGAGGTGCTGCGCCATGACGGCGTGGAGGAAGTCTGGCAGGCGGAGATCGATCAGCGTGTGACGGAGCTTTCCGAACAATGGTTCCCGGAGCTGTGCGAGGCGAACGAGGACCCGCGTGCGAATTTCTTCTTCGGTGACGGCATCAAGTGGATCCAGGACACGGATCCGGGCTATTTCGATGTCATCATCATCGACAGCACCGACCCCGTGGGGCCGGCGGAAGGGCTGTTCACCAGGGATTTCTACCGCGACTGCTGCATGGCACTGGGCGAGAACGGCCTGATGGTGCAGCAGACCGAGTCACCGCTGATGGAAAAGCCGAAATCGATCATCCGCAAGGCCCATGAGGACATGAAGGCGGCCGGCTGCCACCACAGTAAAACCCTGGTGTTCCCGCAGCCGGTCTACCCCACGGGCTGGTGGAGCTGCACCATCGCCGGCAAGGTGACGCCGCTGGAACACTTCCGGGAGGCGGATGCTGGCGCGCGGCCTTTCCCGACGCGCTACTACAGTGCCGATGTGCATCGCGGGGCGCTGGCGACGCCGCCGTTCCTGCAGGACATCATCGGCGAGGATCATCCCGTCGGCGGGGAAGGCTGAACGCATTCCATCAAGGCAAGGGAGTGCTTGAATGACCCGGCAGCAGAAACGTGTCTACCTCCTGGCCCTGTGCCAGGCCCTTTTTCTCACCTGTGCCGTGGCCTCGGTCTCGGTGGCGGCGATTGTCGGTGCCGGGCTGGCGCCCACACCCTGGATGACGACCCTGCCCTACGGGCTGCAGTTCGCGGTCGTGATCCTGTGCGCCTACCCGGTGTCACGGCTCATGGGCGTCGTGGGCCGGCGGCCCGCGTTCCTGCTGGGCGCCTGTTTCGCCATGGCGGCCGGGGTGACCGGTTACCTGGCCATCCGTGGTGGCTCCTTTGCCGGGCTGATCCTCAGTCATGTGCTGCTGGGTATCTTCATTACCCACGCCAACTATTACCGGTTTGCCGCCACTGATGGGGTCGAGGAGGCGTTACGGGCCCGGGCAGTGGCCCTGGTGACGGCCGGTGGGGTGCTGGCCGGTATCCTGGCGCCGCTGCTGACCCTGGAGGCGGGTGCCCTGTTCGAGGGCCAGTCCTTCGCCCACAGCTACCTGATCTTCTCGCTGGCCGGTGTCATCACCTTTCTGGTGATGCTGGGTGTGCCCGGGCTGAACACGCCCGCCACGCCACCGGCGACGCCCCGTGCCGACCATGCGCAATCACCGACGGTGCCGCCCGCCATGGCCGGGGTGGGCGCGTTCCTGGCCATGTACTGTGCGGGGGCCGGCTATCTGGTGATGAACCTGCTGATGGTCCAGTCCACGCTGGCGCTCAACACGGGCCCGGGCAGCCATACGCTGGTGGGTGTGGCCATCCAGCTTCATGTGGTGGCCATGTTCCTGCCCTCGTTCTTTACCGGGCGGCTGCTGGAGCGTTTCGGCCATACCCGGGTGCTGGGCGTGGGGTTCCTGCTGCTGGTGTTTTCAGCGCTGACGGGCATGCCGGGGGAGGCGCCGTTGTTCGTGGTGCCGTCACTGATCCTTCTGGGGGTGGCATGGAATTTCCTGTACGTGGGCGGCAGTGCCTTCCTGACCCTGTGCCATGCGCCCGAGCGGGCGCACCGGGTTCAGGGCATCAATGATACCGTCGTTTCCGGGCTGGCCGCCGTGGGAGCATTGGGGGCGGGCGCGCTCTATCACCTTCTGGGGTGGTCCGGGAGCCTGGTGCTGTCACTGCCGGTTGCGGGCCTGGGTCTGGTGATGCTGGTCTACTGGCAGCGCGCAACCGCCGCTTCAGGGATCCGGAAAGGGGAAGCACCGGATTCATGAGGCGACAGCCCGACGAAACCCCAGCATAAAAAAGGGGCGCCCGGTGGGCGCCCCTTCTGACTCTGTTACGTCCCTGTAGACGGCGGATTCGATCAGCCGTTGCCTTCGAACTCGGGGTAGGCTTCCATGCCGCACTCGGCGATGTCGAGGCCCTCGTACTCCTGCTCTTCGCTCACACGGATGCCCATCACGGCCTTGAGGATGCCCCAGACTACCAGGCTGGCCACAAAGACCCAGACGAAGATGGTGAGCGCGCCGATGATCTGGCCACTGAAGCTGACATCACTGTTGGTGATCGGCACCAGCAGCAGGCCCAGGAGACCCACAGTACCGTGAACGGAGATGGCCCCTACCGGGTCGTCGATGCGCAGCTTGTCCAGCGCCACGATCGAGAACACCACCAGCACACCACCAATGGCGCCAAAGATCGTGGCAGCCAGCGGTGTGGGCGTGGACGGCTCGGCGGTGATGGCAACGAGCCCGGCCAGTGCGCCGTTGAGCAGCATGGTCAGGTCGGCCTTGCCGAACATCAGCCTCGCGACGATCAGAGCGGCAATGGCCCCACCAGCGGCTGCTGTATTGGTGTTCAGGAACACGATGGCGATTGAGTTGGCGGATTCAACACTGGCCGCTGCCAGAACGGAACCGCCGTTGAAGCCGAACCAGCCCATCCAGAGGATGAAGGTACCCAGGGTCGCCAGCGGCAGGTTGGCACCCGGAATGGCCCGGATTTCCCCGTTGGCGCCGTACTTGCCCTTACGCGGGCCGAGAAGCAGCACGCCCGCCAGCGCCGCGGCCGCACCGGCCATGTGCACGATGCCGGAACCGGCAAAGTCACTGAAGCCAAGGTCTGCCAGGTTGTACATGCCGAATACGGCCGCACCGCCCCAGGTCCAGGCGCCTTCCATCGGGTAGATGAAACCGGTCAGGACAACGGCGAAGGCAAAGAATGCCCAGAGCTTCATCCGTTCGGCGACAGCACCGGAGACGATGGACATCGCGGTTGCCACGAACACGACCTGGAAGAAGAAGTCAGAGGCCGGCGCATAGGTTGAAACCGCTTCATAGGTGAAGCCTTCGGAGACACCGGGGTCCATGATCCCGGACAGGAAGGTGCCGCCGCCGTACATGATGGCGTAACCGCAGACCATGTACATGATGCAGGCGATGGCGTAGAGACCAACGTTCTTGGTCAGGATTTCAGTGGTGTTCTTGGCCCGGACCAGTCCGGATTCAAGCATGGTGAAGCCTGCCGCCATCCACATGACGAAGGCACCACAGATCAGAAAGTAAAAGGTATCAAGTGCAAACTGCAGTTCGTTAACTGTGTTTTCCATTGGAATAAGCCCTCCGCACAAGGCTTTTCAACTTCGGGAATGTTGCGATGGCGTCTGGGATGGTCAGGCGTCAGACGGCTTCATCGCCGGTTTCGCCGGTCCGGATCCGGATCGCCTGTTCCATTTCGCTGACGAAGATCTTGCCGTCACCGATCTTGCCGGTGTTGGCGGCCTTCGAGATGGACTCGATGACCTGATCCAGCAGCTTCTCGCTGATGGCGATCTCGACTTTCACCTTGGGCAGGAAATCAACGACGTATTCCGCGCCGCGATAGAGTTCGGTGTGGCCTTTCTGCCGGCCGAAGCCTTTGACTTCCGTGACGGTGACACCCTGGACACCGATTTCGGACAGGGCTTCGCGCACGTCATCAAGCTTGAACGGCTTAATAATCGCTGTCACAAGTTTCATGGGTTTCTCCTTTCGTTGCCGGCCCAGCCGAACTGGGTATGGCGGCCTTAATCGGGGTGCGTCTTTGGCCCGCACCAGGTTGTGCGGACGCTGTGCGGACCATTGCACGCCCTGTGCCAACGCAGAAACAATCTGTAAAACAGGAAGTTACCTGATGCGGCCGGGGTGCGGCCCGGCTGCATTGCCCCATTGTAGCGCATTCGCCCCCGGCGTGACCCAACATTGGGCGTGTGGTGGGCTGTGGGAGCGCCCTGGCCGCTGTGCTAGCATACCACCACCAATGAACCGAGGAGTGGAGTCATGCCCCGTAGCCCCCAGGATCTATTCAGCGAACTGCGCGGCCAGCTGGACCAGTTCATGCCGGACATGGCGCGTGTGGCCCGGGATGACGTGGAGCAGCACGTGCGCATGGCGGTAACCTCGGTGATTGACCGGCTGGACCTGGTGACCCGGGAGGAGTTCGATGCCCAGTCCGCCGTCCTGACCCGCACGCGGGAGAAGGTCGAGGCGCTTGAGACGCGTGTTGCGGAACTGGAGGAGCAACTGGGCCGCGACCAGCAGTAACCGCACAACACCACCAACAACAGGGATGTTGCCATGAGCTTTGCCGTGATCCACACACGGGCAAGGGTGGGCGTGGACGCCCCCGCCGTGACCGTTGAGACCCACCTTTCCGGCGGTCTGCCGTCGCTGTCCATTGTGGGCATGCCCGAGGCGGGCGTGCGCGAGAGCAAGGACCGGGTGCGCAGTGCCCTGCTCAACAGTGGCTTCGAGTTCCCCGCCCGCCGCATCACCATCAACCTGGCGCCCGCCGATCTGCCCAAGGAAGGCAGCCGCTTCGACCTGCCCATTGCCCTGGGCATTCTGGCCGCATCCGGGCAGGTTGAGCCGGAGGCCGTGGCCGGGATGGAGTTCCTGGGGGAGCTGGCACTGGACGGCAGCCTGCGTCCATTGGAGGGCATACTGCCTGCGGTGATGGGCGCGCGCGGCATGGGGCGCACCATAATGGTGCCCGCTGGCAATGCCGACGAAGCGGCCCTTGCCAGCCAGGAGGACACTTTCGCCGCGGATCATCTGCTCAGCGTCTGCGCCCATCTCAAGGGCGAGCAGCGCCTGTCTGCCATCGCGCCCCGTGAGGCGGACGATCTGGGGCAGGGCGCCGGGCCGGATCTGGTGGACGTTCAGGGCCAGCATATTCCCAAACGGGCCCTGGAGATCGCCGCAGCGGGTGGTCACAACCTGCTTTTCCATGGGCCCCCAGGGACCGGCAAGAGCATGCTGGCGAGCCGGCTGCCCGGGTTGCTGCCACCGCTGGCGCGGGAAGTGGCGCTGGAGGTGGCCTCCGTGCACTCGGTGGCCGGGTCGTTCAGCCAGGCGCGGGGATGGCGTACGCCGCCCTACCGGGCACCGCATCACACCGCCTCGGCCGTGGCCCTGGTGGGTGGCGGCAGCAGCCCCCGCCCCGGGGAGATCTCGCTGGCCCACCGGGGTGTGCTCTTTCTGGACGAGCTGCCGGAGTTTGACCGCAAGGTTCTGGAGGTGCTGCGCGAGCCCATGGAATCCGGCGAGATTGTCATTTCCCGCGCCAATACCCGCGTGACCTTCCCGGCCCGGTTCCAGGTGGTGGCTGCCATGAACCCGTGCCCCTGTGGCTATGAAGGGCATCCGGATATCGCCTGCCGGTGCTCGGCGCAGCAGGTCCTGCGTTACCAGAGCCGTCTGTCCGGGCCGCTGATGGACCGCTTTGACATGCACGTGGGGGTGCCGGTCCAGGACGGGCGCACACTGCTCCGTCCCGAGAAGGGCCAGACCAGCAGTGCCGAGGTCCGTGAGCGGGTCAGCCGGCTGCGTACTGTCCAGCACCAGCGTGGTGCGCTGAACGCGGAACTGGCGGGGGATGCCCTGCACCAGGCCTGTGCCCTGGACGGTGAGGGCGAGACTCTGCTGGAGCAGGCGATGGGGCGGCTGGGTCTGTCCGCCCGGGCACTGCATCGGGTATTGCGGGTGAGCCGGACCATCGCCGACCTCGCCGGCGCGGCGCGGGTGGAAAAGGCGCATCTGGTGGAGGCACTGGGTTACCGATTGCAGTCCGGCGCCGAATCCGGATAATCCGTGGCCCATATCCCAGCCCCGGAGATCCCATGACCGATTCCAGCGATGACCTGGCCCGCAGCAAGGAACGCTCCGTGCGCAGCTTCGTGCTGCGCGCCGGGCGCATGACCCGCGGCCAGCAGAACGCCTGGGACCGGCTCTGGCCCTATTACGGGCTCAGCCTGGCGGATGGTCTTATCGACCGGGAGCGGGTGTTTGGCCGTCAGGCACCGCTGAATCTGGAGATCGGCTTTGGCATGGGCCAGTCGTTGGCGGAGATGGCGGAGGCGGCGCCGGAGCAGGATTTCATCGGCGTGGAGGTGCATAAACCCGGCTGTGGGGCGCTGCTCATGGAGATGGAAGCGCGCGGCCTGGACAACGTCCGCCTCTACCGGGCGGATGCCCTGGACGTGCTCAGCGAAGCGGTGCCGGAGGCCAGCCTGGACCGGGTGCTGATCCTGTTCCCGGATCCCTGGCCCAAGAAGAAGCACCACAAACGCCGCCTTATCCAGCCGGAATTCGTGGCCACGCTGCACCGCTACATCCGCCCCGGCGGCCTCCTGCACATCGCCACGGACTGGGAGCCCTACGCCGAGCACATCCTG
>JBNJDI010000011.1:0-38730 GCA_051744725.1 Pseudomonadota bacterium
CTTTTCCCAGATGAGCGCCCGGGAACTGCGCAAGCACTTCCCCGAGCGCATCAAGTAGAAGCCTGCCTGCAGGCGATACTGATCGCGAGCAGGCTCGCTCCTACGGGGTACGAGTTGCGGTGCCCAGCTGGCCATACAGCCGGGCACACCGCGGCTTCAGAGCGAACGCCCCTTGGAGGCCGCGATACGCAGGCGCAGTGCATTCAGCTTGATGAAGCCTTCGGCATCCTTCTGGTCGTAAGCACCCTCGTCCTCCTCGAAGGTCGCAACCTTCTCATCGAAGAGTGAGTCCTCCGAGCGGCGGCCCAGAACCTCCACATTGCCCTTGTAGAGCTTCAGGCGCACATCGCCGTTGACGTGGCCCTGGGTCTCGTCAATCAGGGCCTGCATGGCGCGGCGCTCGGGGGCCCACCAGTAGCCGTTGTACACCACTTCCGCGTAGCGGGGCATGATGCTGTCCTTCAGGTGGGCCACTTCCCGGTCCAGGGTGATGGACTCAATGGCGCGATGGGCCTTGAGCATGACGGTACCGCCCGGGGTCTCGTAGCAGCCACGGGATTTCATGCCCACGTAGCGATTCTCGACGATATCAATACGGCCGATGCCGTTGTCACCAGCAACCTTATTGAGGTAGGACAGCACCTCGTGCGGTTTCATACGCTCGCCGTTGATGGCCACGATATCGCCGTTCTCGTAGGACACATCCAGGATCGTGGGTTCCTCAGGCGCTTCTTCGGGCGAGACACTCCAGCGCCACATGTCGTCCTCGGCCTGGGCCCAGGGGTCTTCCAGCACTTCGCCCTCATAGGAGATGTGCAGGAGGTTGGCGTCCATGGAGTACGGCGACTTGCCCTGCTGCTTTTCCACAGGAATGCCGTGGTGGTCGCAGTAGTCCAGCAGCTTCTGGCGGGAGTTGAGGTCCCACTCGCGCCAGGGGGCGATGACCTTGATGCCGGGCTTGAGCGCGTAGGCGCCCAGCTCGAAGCGAACCTGGTCGTTGCCCTTGCCGGTGGCGCCGTGCGCGATGGCATCCGCACCGGTTTCCTCGGCAATCTCCACCAGGCGGCGGGCGATCAGCGGCCGGGCGATGGAGGTGCCCAGCAGGTACTCGCCCTCGTAGACGGTGTTGGCGCGGAACATCGGGAAGACGTAGTCGCGTGCGAAGTCCTCGCGCAGATCCTCGATGTAGATTTCCTTCACGCCCAGGCCCTTGGCCTTCTCGCGCGCGGGCTCGACTTCCTCGCCCTGGCCGATGTCGGCGGTGAAGGTCACCACCTCGCAGTCGTAGGTCTCCTGGAGCCACTTGACGATGACGGAGGTATCAAGCCCCCCGGAGTAGGCCAGAACGACCTTGTTGATGTCTGACATCGCTGTTTCGCCTCAATCCGGAATTAATGAACGCCGGGTACCCTGTGGCACCCGGGCCTGCTGATCAGTGGCGGGTATTTTACGGCAAGGGCGGGGCCCGGAGCCAATCGGGGTTATTTGGTGATCACCAGCTCCTCGCGCTGGGCCTGGGTGATCACCGGTTCTGACTCGCTGTCGTTCTGCTCACGCTCGAGACGAACCGTGGCACGGCGGTGTCGCGGCCCCGGCATCTCGACGCCGGCAACCGGGTAGCGATCGCCATGGAAGCGTGTCACGAGCCGGTCTTCCGAAACCCCCTGATCCTCGAGGTACTCGGCCACTGCATTGGCCCGCGCCTCGGACAGCTCCCGGTTACGCAGCGGTGTTCCCAGGCTGTCGGTGTGGCCATCAACATAGACCTCATCCACCCGATCATCGGCCTTCACGTAAAGGGCCACGTCATCAAGGCGCTCCTGGGCCTCCTTGCTGAGATCGGATTCGTCGAGGTCGAACAGGACCACGGTACGCTGAACCTGGTCGTAGTTCACCGGAAGCAGCTCATTCTGGCAGCGGCGAAAGGACTGGTGGGGGTTGCTGGAGTTGATGTGGTTGAGGCGCACGCGTACCGGCCGGTCGCTCTGGCGTGCCCGGCGGGTGAAGGTGGGCATGCGCCCTTCCCGCAGGCTCGCAAGCAGCCGCTCGCTGGTGCCGGATGAGAGCTCAACCGGGCGGTTATGGTCATTCTCAACCCGCACGTAGCCCAGGTCGTCCACGGGTTTGCCCGCTTTCCAGGACGGCTGTTCGATCACCAGCGCCGCCTCGCCGGCCCGCATGGGGTTGCGCACCGGCTGCAGGAAAAAGCGCAGGGACTCACCAGCGCGGTGGTGAAACACGGCCTCGCCATAGCCGGGCACCGGATGCGTCAGCGTGCACTCGAAGATGGAATCCGAGAGAATCCAGCGGCTGTTTTCGATACCGGCGGAGAAGGTCGCCCCCTTGGCGCCCAGTGGCAACCAGGTGCTGACCAGTACCGCGACAATCCAATGACGTGGGTTCATGGTGATTGAGACCATTATTCTGACGCTTCAATCCCGGGTATCGGCAGCCCCCAGCAAAACTTGAGCCCCGCATCTTCTGGTATACTCCGCGCCATGATCGAGACTCTGACCCTGACCCGACCCGACGACTGGCACCTGCATGTGCGCGATGGTGATCTCATGCGCCAGGTGGTTCCCGCCTCGGCGCGACGCTTTGGCCGCGCCATCATCATGCCCAACCTGACACCGCCGGTCACCACGGCCGCGCAGGCCCTGGATTACCGCGAACGGATCCGCACCGCCATGCCGACCGGCAGCACGTTTGAGCCACTGATGACGCTCTACCTCACGGACAATACCACACCCGACATGATCCGCGAGGCGGCCCGTGCCGGCGTGGTGGCCTGCAAGCTCTACCCGGCCGGGGCCACCACCAACTCCGACTCCGGCGTCACCGACATCCGTCACATTGATGCCGCGCTGGAGACCATGGCGGAAGAGGGCCTGCTGCTGCTCACCCATGGGGAGGTGACCCGGCCCGAAGTCGATATCTTCGACCGGGAAAAGGCCTTCATCGACGAGGTCCTGGCGCCCCTTCTCGAGCGCCTGCCCCAGCTGCGGGTGGTCATGGAGCACATTACGACGGCGGACGCCGCTGAATTCGTGCAGTCAAGGGAGCACAACCTGGGCGCCACCATCACGCCCCAGCACCTGCTCTTCAACCGCAACCACCTGCTGGTGGGCGGCATCCGGCCGCATTTCTACTGCCTGCCGATCCTCAAGCGCCAGCGCCATCAGCAGGCACTCCAGGAAGCCGCCACCAGCGGTGATCCCCGGTTCTTTCTGGGCACGGACTCCGCTCCCCATGACCGCCGCCGCAAGGAAACCGGCTGCGGTTGTGCCGGCTGCTATTCAGCCTACGCGGCCATCGAGCTCTATGCCCATTTCTTTGAGGAAGCCGGCGCCCTGGACCGACTGGAAGGATTCGCTTCCCTGCACGGGGCGGACTTCTACGGACTGCCACGCAATGCCGACCGCCTTACCCTGCGCAGGGACCCGCACACGATTCCCGACGTCCTCCATGAGGACGGCCATCCCATTGTGCCCCTGAATGCCGGCAGCACCCTGAACTGGCGGATCGACGGCGGGGAGACGCCGGAGTGAGCAGCCAGGCGCCAACACCGACACTGATGCAGCAACGCTTCCGGGGATTCCTGCCGGTTGTGGTGGACGTGGAAACCGGAGGTTTCAATGCCGCCACTGACGCGCTGCTTGAAATCGCCACGGTTCTTCTGGAAATGGATGACGAGGGCTGGATTTACCCGGGCGAGCGCATCCAGTACAACGTCCAGCCTTTTGCAGGCGCGAACCTTGAAAAGGCCGCGCTTCAGTTCACGGGCATCGAGCCGGGTAACCCCCTGCGCGATGAACGGCCGGAACTCGAAGCCATGCGCGGCACCTTCCAGCCCATCCGCCAGGCCGTGCGCCGCAACCAGTGCAAGCGCGCCGTACTGGTGGGCCACAACGCCACTTTTGATCTCGGCTTTGTGAAGGCCGCGTCGGAGCGACAGAACATCAAACGCAACCCATTCCACCCCTTTTCGACCTTCGATACGTCCGCCCTGTCCGGTCTCGCCCTGGGTCACACGGTCCTGGCGGAATCCTGCCGCCTTGCGGGCATTGAGTTCGACAACAAAGAGGCCCACTCCGCCCTGTATGACGCGGATAAGACGGCGGAACTGTTCTGCCTGATCGTGAACCGCTGGAAATCGCTGGGGGGATGGCCGCCGCCGTCACCCGGAGAGGCCTGAAAGGAAGGAATCGGCGCCCCGAACAGGGGCGCCGGTCACGCCGGGATCAGCCCCCGACGAACTTGATCATCACGCCCGCCGCTACGGCGGAACCGATCACGCCGGCCACGTTCGGACCCATGGCGTGCATCAGCAGGAAGTTCTGATTGTTCGCCTCCAGGCCCACCCTGTTGGAGACCCGTGCCGCCATGGGTACGGCGGAAACGCCGGCGGAGCCGATCAGCGGGTTGATCTTCTCCTTGGTCATGGCGTTCATGGCCTTGGCCATGAGCACACCGCACATGGTGCCGACGCCGAAAGCCAGAATACCCAGCAGGAGGATCCCGAGGGTTTGCGCGTTCAGGAAGGCCTCCGCAGCCATCTTGGAGCCCACAGCCAGCCCCAGGACGATGGTCACGGCATTGATGAGTGAGTTCTGGACGGTATCACTCAGGCGCTCCACGACACCGCATTCCTTCATCAGGTTGCCGAAGCAGAACATCCCCAGAAGCGGCGTGGCATCCGGCAGGAACATGCCGGTCAGAACCAGGATGCAGACCGGGAACAGGACCTTCTCCAGTTTGCCGACCTCGCGCAGCTGGCTCATCTTGAGCTTGCGCTCCTCCTCCGTGGTGAACGCCTTCATGATTGGCGGCTGGATCAGCGGTACCAGCGCCATATAGGAATAGGCGGCCACCGCAATCGCGCCCAGGAGATGCGGTGCGAGGATGCTGGACACATAGATGGAGGTGGGGCCGTCAGCACCACCGATGATGCCCACGGCCGCAGCCTCTGCGACCGAGAAATCCATCATCCCTGTGGTATTCAGCAGCGCCGCGCCAAGCACGGTGGCGAAGATACCGAACTGTGCCGCGGCACCCAGCAGCATGGTCTTGGGATTGGCCAGAAGCGGACCGAAATCCGTCATGGCCCCGACGCCCATGAAGATCAGCAGGGGCGCGACACCGCTTTCGATCGCAACCGCATAGAACGACTGGATGATGCCGGGTGAATAGCCCATATCCGTGGCCACCTGCGTGGCACTCAGCGCCGCTTCGGCGTCCAGGTCTTTATACGCCTCGATAAAGGACCTGATCACTTCAGGCGTCACCTTCTGACCCATCTCGAAGCTGACATCCATCACGGAGGCCAGTGCCGCCAGCACCCGCGGCGACTCACTGTAGATGGCCGCCTCGATCGCGCTCTGGGCCAGCCCCGCCTCCGGAAGGTTCGCGAGGATGGTACCGAAGCCGATCGGCACGAGGAGCAGTGGCTCAAACTTCTTGTTGATTGCCAGGTAGAGCAGCACCAGGCCCACCACGATCATCGTGAGCGCGCCGGGCGTCAGATTGTACAGACCGCTACCGGTCCATAGAGTCATGAGGTTGTCCATGCCGTACAGCCCTTCTTATCCCAGAGTCAGAAGTTCGTCGCCAACGGCCACACTGTCGCCGACCTTGACGGTAACGGAGCCGACCGTACCGGAACGGTCCGCCTTCACCTCGGTCTCCATCTTCATGGCCTCGAGAATGATCAGCACGTCGCCTTCACTGACCTGCTGACCGGGGCTCACATGAACCTTGAAGATGTTCCCGGCCAGAGGCGCTGATACCGGTTCGCCCCCACCTGCAGGCGCTGGCGCCTGGCCACCACCGGCCGGAGCCTGGGCCTGACCACCGCCCTGCGCGGGCTGGATGTTGGTGATGTCGCCACCGTCGGCAACCTCCACCACATAGGACTGCCCCTCAACCGTGACCGTATAGGTCTCGGGCTCGCCGGGGGCAGCCGGTTTCGCGGCTTCCTCGCCGGTCGGAACCGGTTCAAAGGCGTCCGGGTTACCACGATTCTCCAGGAATTTCAGACCAATCTGCGGGAAGAGCGCATAGGTCAGGACGTCATCCACCTCGTTGTCCGCAATGGTGAAGCCTTTGTCCTTCGCTTCCTGACGGAGCTCGCCGGTGAGCCGCTCCATCTCTGGCTTGATCAGGTCGGCAGGCCGGCAGGTGACCGGCTCGCCACCGTCGAGCACCCGCTGTTGCAGCTCCTTGTTGCAGTCCGCCGGAGCCGCGCCATACTCACCCTTGAGCACCGCGGACGTCTCCTTGGAGATGGACTTGTAGCGCTCACCGGTCAGCACATTCAGCACCGCCTGGGTGCCCACGATCTGGGAGGTCGGCGTAACCAGGGGGATATACCCCAGGTCCTCGCGCACGCGCGGGATCTCTGCAAGCAGTTCATCCATCTTGTCGCCGGCGTTCTGCTCTTTGAGCTGGCCTTCCATATTGGTGAGCATGCCGCCGGGCACCTGGGCCACCAGGATGCGTGAGTCCACGCCTCGCAGCGAGCCCTCGAACTTCGCGTATTTCTTGCGCACTTCGCGGAAGTACTTCGCAATATCCTCGAGCTTTTCGATATCCAGGCCGGTATTACGCTCGGTATCCTGCATGATGGCCACAACCGATTCGGTGGGCGAATGCCCGTAGGTCATGCTCATGGAGGAGATGGCGGTGTCCACCCGGTCGACGCCCGCCTCGGCCGCCTTGATGATGCTGGCGGTGGACATGCCGGTGGTCGCATGGGAATGGAACTGGATGGGAATATCAAGTTCCTTCTTGAGACGGCTCACCAGGTCGTAGCACACATAGGGCTTCATGAGCCCGGCCATGTCCTTGATCGCGAGGGAATCCGCACCCATGGACTCGATCTTCTTCGCCAGGTCCACCCACATCTCAATGGTGTGCACCGGGCTGACCGTGTAGGAGATGGTGCCCTGGGCGTGCTTGCCGGTCTCCTTTGTGGCCTGGATGGCGGTTTCCAGATTGCGCGGGTCGTTCATGGCATCAAAGATCCGGAACACGTCCACGCCATTCTCGGAAGCACGCTCCACAAAGCGGCGCACCACGTCATCCGCGTAGTGGCGATAGCCCAGCAGGTTCTGGCCGCGCAGCAGCATCTGCTGGCGCGTGTTGGGCATGGCCTTTTTCAGTTCCCGGATCCGCTCCCAGGGGTCCTCGCCCAGATAGCGGATGCAGGAGTCAAAGGTGGCCCCGCCCCAGGACTCAACCGACCAGAAGCCCACCTCATCGAGCTTCTCGGCGATCGGCAGCATGTCGTCGAGTCGCATGCGGGTCGCGAACAGGGACTGGTGTGCGTCACGCAGCACTACATCCGTGATCCCCAGGGGTTGCTTGCTGTCTGTCATCGTTCTGACCTTTTTTATCTCGTGTAGGGTTCCCGGCCGCGCATAAGGTGCGGCGAGTCATTGCCGGCGACGAGCCCGGTGCCTGGCAACGGCTTCGGAAATAACCGCCTTGAGTTTCGGGTCCTGCATGGGATCAGAGCCCGCCTGACCGCCCCTGCCTGTGGGACGCGCCGGCTCCGGGGGCGCAATGCGAACCGCAATGCGGGACATCAGCATGGTGACGAACACCAGAATGATCAGAAAGGAAAACACGAACCCCATGCCGACCAGCATCAGGTCCAGAGCCCCCTGCATCACTTCATCCATGGAAATCACCTTTCAAGCGGGGTTCATTGGTTGCGAAAGCCACTCATAGACCTCGCAAAATCTGCCACAATTTACAGTTTCTCGCCTTAACGGGCAATAAAAAACCGGCTTCTGCAGCGAAGCGCCGGCGCTTTATACCCATAATTTCAGTCGATTGCAAGCTAATGATTGATAAAAGACAAGTCGCTCAGGCCAAGGCAGCAGCAGGCGCAAGATGGCAGGTGCGCTATGGATCGAAAGTGACAGGAGAGGCTGTCACCTCCCAGAAATACGCTTTGCAACCAGGCTCGCCGGGCGAAAGCTGATAACACTGGTAAGGGACTTAAAAATGGTGCGGCTGGGAGGATTACTCGGCCCTGACGGGCCTCGCCCTTCGGGCCAGCACCGCCCTGCGGTGCTGTTCCTCAACCGAACTGCGTTCGGTTTCGGTCGAACCCTGGGGGTTCTCACCTCCCAGCTGAACGCTTCTGCCCAGTTTTTCTGAACAGATGCTGACACTTTATCGGTATCAGTTTTGGAAATGGTGCGGCTGGGAGGATTCGAACCCCCGACCCCGTGGTTCGTAGCCACGTGCTCTATCCAGCTGAGCTACAGCCGCTTAACAGGCAGGTATTTGTGAAGGAGACTGATACCACTCAGGCATCAGTCCTGAATCTGGTGCGGCCGGGAGGATTCGAACCTCCGACCCCGTGGTTCGTAGCCACGTGCTCTATCCAGCTGAGCTACGGCCGCAGATAATGGCGGAGAGGGAGGGATTCGAACCCTCGGTACGCGCAATGCGTACGGCTCCTTAGCAGGGAGCTGGTTTCAGCCACTCACCCACCTCTCCGTGAGAACGCGGCGTATACTACCATATGTGACGCGTTTTCATAGGGTTGACGCGAAAATTCATGGCAGCCGCCGCACAGGCCCGGATTCACTCGTGTTCCGGCTCGTCCTCGTCCTGCTCCTGCTGGATGCGCTGATAGATTTCTTCACGGTGCACGGCCACTTCCTTCGGCGCATTCACGCCGATACGCACCTGGTTTCCCTTGACGCCGAGAACGGTCACAGTCACCTCATCACCGACCATGAGTGTCTCGCCGACGCGACGTGTCAGAATCAGCATTTTCCAAACTCCTTGTTCCGTTTTAACCGCTTTCCGGTTATACGCCCCACAGCCCCTTACGGCTCAGTCGCGAGACGCTCCCCCGTGTCGTTTTCAGTTTGGCTTCCTAATTATTGGAGCCTGCACGCGTTTTCGCCAGTCATATTTTGTTATGGTTATTCAGTCTTCTTCCCGGATTTCCGCCTCTTGAAGGCCGAATGCGCTGTGCAGCGTGCGCACTGCCAGCTCCAGGTACTTCTCGTTGATCACCACCGAGATCTTGATCTCAGACGTAGAGATCATCTGGATGTTGATGCCCTCCGCGGAAAGCGCATCGAACATGCGCGAGGCCACGCCCGCGTGTGAACGCATGCCCACACCGACAATCGAGACCTTGGCGATGTGCTCGTCACCCTGAACGGCCTGAACATCCAGATCACGCCCCAGATTCTCCAGCAGTTCCAGCGACTGCCTGTAGTCATTGCGGTGCACAGTGAAGGTGAAGTCGGTGCGGTTGTCCGAGCCGACATTCTGGACGATCATGTCCACCTCAATACCCGCGTCACTGACCGGCTTGAGAATCCGCGAGGCGCAGCCGGGGACGTCGGCCACGCCCACCACCGTCAGCTTGGCTTCATCACGGTTGAACGCGATGCCCGAGACCACTGGCTTTTCCATATCGTCCTCGTCGTCAAAGGTGATCAGGGTTCCGGGGCCTTCCTTGAAGCTGGAAAGCACCCTCACCGGTACGTTGTACTTACCGGCGAATTCCACCGAGCGGATCTGCAGCACCTTGGAGCCCAGGCTGGCCATCTCGAGCATCTCCTCGAAGGTGATGGTCTCAAGCCGGCGGGCGCCGTCCACGATCCGCGGATCCGTGGTGTAGACGCCGTCCACATCGGTGTAGATATGGCACTCATCGGCCTTGAGCGCAGCCGCAAGCGCCACGGCCGTGGTGTCCGAGCCACCACGCCCAAGCGTGGTGATGTGGCCTTCCTCGTCCATACCCTGGAAACCGGCCACAACCACCACGCGGCCAGCATCCAGATCGCGGCGCATGTTGTGCTCGTCGATGTCCTGGATACGGGCTTTGGTGTGGGAGCTGTCAGTGGTGATGCGGACCTGGCCGCCGGTGTAGGAGCGCGCATCCACGCCCCGCTTGAGCAACGCCATGCTGAGGAGCGCAATGGTCACCTGCTCGCCGGTGGAAACCAGGACATCCATCTCACGTGGATCCGGATCATCCATCACCTGGTTGGCGAGATCAATCAGCCGATTGGTCTCGCCACTCATGGCCGAAACCACGACCACGACATCGTCTCCGGCCTTACGCGCGGCCTGGAGCTGATCCGCGACCGCCTCGATCCGGTCAACCGAGCCAACGGAGGTGCCGCCGAATTTCTTTACGTACAACGCCATGTGTGCGTATTCCTTGCCCGAACGGATTAAATGAATCCCGGTTCACTGCTAGCGCCGGACGAATTATAGACCTGTTTGGCCAGCTGTACAGGTAGGGATAGCCCTTAGACCCTCAGCTCCCTGAGTTCTCGCGCACCCAGCTTTCCACGGCCGCAATCGCATCGGGCAGGCCAGCCGGGTCGCTGCCGCCACCCTGGGCCATGTCCGGGCGCCCGCCACCCTTACCGCCAACCTTCGGTGCGACGGCCTGCATCAGGTCACCGGCCTTGAGCTGGCCAGTGAGATCCCTGGTTACGCCGGCCACCAGGGTGACCTTGCCTTCGGCGGCGGCGCCCAGCAGGACTACGGCGCTGCCGAGCTTGTTCCTGAGCTGGTCGGCGGTTTCCATCAGGGCCTTGCGGTCGGCGCCCTGCATGTCCGCAGCCACCACCTTGATGCCGTTGACATCCACGGCACTGTCCGCGAGATCGCTGCCGGCGGCGCTGGCCAGCTTGCCCTTGAGCTGTTCCACTTCCTTCTCGAGCTGGCGGTTGTGTTCCACCAGCGATTCCACGCGCTCGACGGCGGACTCCGGCGCCCCTTTGACCAGCGCCGCAATACGCCCGAGACGCGCCTCCTGCTCCCGGTCATGGGCCAGGGCCGCTTCGCCGGTCAGTGCCTCGATGCGGCGCACGCCGGAGGAAATACCGGTCTCCGTGACAATGCGGAAGAGGCCGATATCGCCGGTGCGCTCCACATGGGTGCCGCCGCAGAGCTCAATGGAGAAGCCCCCCGTGCCCATGGACAGCACCCTGACAGTGTCTCCGTACTTTTCCCCGAACAGCGCCATGGCGCCCATGGTCTTCGCCGTATCCATATCCGTCACGCGGGTTTCCACGGCCGTGTTGGCACGGACCTGCTCATTGACCATCCGCTCGATGCGCTCCAGCTCCCCGGCGGTGACCGCCTCGAAGTGGGAGAAGTCGAACCGCAGCCGCTCGGCGTTCACCAGCGAGCCCTTCTGGGCCACATGCTCGCCAAGCACGGTCCGAAGAGCCGCGTGCAGCAGGTGGGTAGCGGAGTGGTTGAGCGCGGTGTGGGCCCGGCGCTCACCGTTCACCTCGGCGTGCAGCGTCATGCCCGGTTCAACCGTGCCGGCGACGACCCGGCCGATGTGCAGGTGGTGGCCGTCCTCTTTCTGGGTGTCCTCCACCTCGAAACGGCCGCCGGACCAGCTCAGCACGCCGGTATCGCCCACCTGGCCACCGGACTCGCCGTAGAAGGGCGTGCGATCCAGCACCACCACGGCGCGTTCGCCCACGCCGGCCGCACGGCGCTCACCTTCCACCAGCACGGCCCGGACCTCGCCATCGTCCTCGAAGTTGCCGTAACCGGTGAATTCGGTTTCGCCTTCAAGGCTGAGACCGGCGTTATAGTCCATGCCGAACTTGCTGGCGGCGCGGGCCCGCTCACGCTGGGCCTCCATGGCCTTTTCGTAGCCCTCCATATCCAGGGTCAGGCCACGCTCACGGGCAATGTCGTTGGTCAGGTCCACCGGGAAGCCGTAGGTATCGTAGAGAGTGAAGACGGTTTCGCCGGGAATCTCGCTGCCACTGAGCTGGGCAATGTCATCCTCCAGCAGCCTGAGGCCCTTTTCCAGGGTGCGAGCGAACTGCTCCTCCTCCTGCTTGAGGATCTTCTCGATCTGAGGGCGTGCCTTCGTCAGTTCGGGATAGGCCTCGCCCATCAGTGTTTCCAGCGGCTGCACCAGTTTGTGGAAGAAGGTGCCGGTGGCGCCCAGCTTGTTGCCATGCCGGGCCGCCCGGCGGATGATCCGGCGCAGCACGAAGCCACGCCCCTCGTTGGAGGGCATGACGCCATCCGCGATCAGGAAGGAGCAGGAACGGATGTGGTCGGCGATCACACGCACCGAGGCCTGCTCGGGGTCCACACCACCCAGCGCTTGTGAAACGGACTTCAGCAGCGACTGGAAAAGATCGATCTCATAGTTGCTGTGCACGCCCTGCAGCACCGCCGCGATGCGCTCCAGCCCCATGCCGGTGTCCACCGACGGGCTCGGCAGGTCGTGCATGACGCCGTCGGCCGTGCGGTTGAACTGCATGAAGACGATGTTCCAGATCTCAATGTAGCGGTCGCCGTCCTCGTCCTCGCTGCCGGGCGGGCCACCGGCCACATCCGGGCCATGGTCGTAGAAGACCTCGGAGCAGGGACCGCAGGGGCCGGTGTCGCCCATGGACCAGAAGTTGTCGGACTTGTAGGGCACCCCGTCCTCATCGCCGATGCGCACGATGCGCTCGGCGGGTACTCCAATCTCCTCGTTCCAGATCCGGTAGGCATCCTCGTCGGTCTGGTAGACCGTGACCCAGAGTTTTTCCGCGGGCAGGCCCAGCCACTGCCGATCCGTCAGGAAGGTCCAGGCAAAGTTGATCGCCTCGCGCTTGAAGTAGTCGCCGAAGCTGAAGTTGCCCAGCATCTCGAAGAAGGTGTGGTGGCGTGCTGTGTAGCCCACGTTCTCGAGATCGTTGTGCTTGCCGCCGGCACGCACGCAGCGCTGGGATGAAACCGCGCGCGTGTAGCCCCGGTCCTCGCGCCCCAGGAAGGCATCCTTGAACTGGTTCATGCCCGCATTGGTGAACAGCAGGGTGGGATCGTCCGCCGGTACCAGTGAACTGCTGGGAACAATGGTGTGCCCGTTCTGACGGAAATACTCCAGAAACGCACTGCGCAGCTCGGCTGTTTTCATAGCGGACTCGGACCCGTTCTCTTGGTGGTGAGGATTGCATTGATTCTGAACGCGACACTCTAACACAGCCGCGAAAATCCGGGGAACGCGCCGTACCGGGACCGTATCACGCCTCTGGCAACCGGCCATCTCGCCGTGCCGTCGCTGAGCCGGTACAATAGCGGCCACTTCCAGCCATAACCGTGCGCCTGATGAACAGCGACCCCGCGACCTCCGACACGTACCCGCCGCCGGCCCCACTCTGGCGCCGCCTCATGGCCATGCTCTATGACAGCCTTCTGTGCATTGCGCTCATTTTCGTGGTCACCGCGCTCTATACCGGTCTGCACAAGCTGCTGATCAGCATCGGGCTTTTCAGCGACCGCTACGCCACCATGACGGAACCCGGGGGCAGCGTTGGGTATGACCCGGTCCTGACCCTGGTGCTGGTTGCCAGCCTGTGGCTGTTCTTCGGGTTCTTCTGGCGGCGGGCCGGGCAGACCCTGGGTATGCAGACCTGGCGGATACGGATCGAGAACACGGACGGATCCGTAGTCAGCTGGACCCAGGCGCTGCTGAGGATCATTGCGGGCGCACTGAGCTGGGCCACCTTCGGGCTTGGGTGGCTGTGGCAGTGGCTGGATCCACAGCACCGGAGCTGGACGGACCGCCTGTCGGGCAGCCGCACGGTGCAGCTGGCGAAAAGGAAGAAAAAGCAGTAACCGGCGTCACCCGGCCCGGCGCAGCAGCACCACCCCGATACTCCCGGCGATCGCAATGGGCACGATGGTGGCCAGCGCGGGGCTGAAGCCATAGACCAGGCTCATGGGCCCCAGCAGGTCCTGGGTGTACTTGAAGCCGAGCCCGGCAAGAAGCCCACAGAAAATCCGGAACCCCATGGTGACCGAGCGCAGCGGTCCGAACACAAAGGAAATGGCGAGCAGGACCATGGCGGCGGTCCCCAGCGGCTGCAGGGTCTTCTTCCAGAACGCCAGCCAGTAGTCGCTGGCATTCAGCCCCTGACTTTCCATATAGGTGGCGTAGGTATAGAGGCCACTGATCGCCAGCCGGTCCGGTCTCACCGTCAGCACACTGAGCACATCCGGCGAGAGGCCATTCTCCCAGCGGAACGTCGCCTGCTCGTCCGTGCTCACGGACTGCTCCCGGATCCGGGAGCGGCTCACATCGTGCAGCTGCCAGTAATCGCCCTGATACTCCCCGCGCTCGGCATAGAGGGCCTCCTCCAGCCACTCATCCTCGCCGAAACGGAACAGGGACACACCATGGAGCTCCCCATTGGGCAGCACCGTGTTGAAGTGCATGAAGACATCGTCCTCCCGGTGCCAGAACCCGTGGGTTGCCGCTGCCTGCCCCCCGTGACGGGCAACCGCCTTGTTGCTCTGCGCGGCCTGCTCGGCGGGAGGCGCCACGAAATCGCCGATAACCAGGCTGATCAGCACCACGACCAGTGCCGGCTTCATCGCGGACCAGGCGATCCGCCCCAGTGAGACGCCGGCAGCCCGGATCACCACCAGTTCCGAGTTGTTGGCGAGCTGGCCCAGACCCACCAGGGCGCCCATGAAAGCCGCCAGCGGCAGGAATTCATAGATCCGCCTGGGCAGGGTGTAGAGCATGAACAGGAAGGCGTCCCAGGCCTGGTAATCGTTGGTCGTATCCTCCAGCTCCGCGATGTAGGCGAACACGAAATCCAGTGCCTGAACCACCAGCAGCACCAGCAGGATCGCGGCCGCCACCACCCGCATGATGTAGCCATCAATCAGACGCATGTTGCCCTCCCACAGCCCTGCGCAGCCGCAATGCCGGCCACCCCAGCATCACCACCCCCAGTGCCAGATAGCCACCGTGCACAGCCCAGAGTCCCGCCCGGGCGGGCACCTGACCCGAGGCAATGGCATCCCGCCCCAGGATCAGAATGCCCAGATAGCTGATGAACACCAGGATCCCCGGCAGCAGGTGGAAGAAACGCCCCTGGCGGGGATTCACCCGGCTCAGCGGAATGGCCAGCACCGTGATCACCAGAACCAGCAACGGCAGGGACAGGCGCCAGTGAACCATGGCCTGATCGGCAGGCGCGTCAGACGCCATAAGCTCACGCGTGGGCTGGCTTTCACGGGACCCACCCGAGCTTACGCCGGAAGGTGATTCGATCCTGAGCCCGTAATCCTCAAAGGTCATGGCATCGAATTCCGCTCCGCCCGGCCGCCCCTCAAAACGGACGCCTTCGTGCAGCACCAGGAACCGCTCACCGTCCTCTTCCACAATCTGGGTGCCCTCAGCCGCCTTCATGAGCGTGAAGCGCCCGTCTTTGCCGCCCTCCGCCATGAACACCCCTTCCAGGGTCTGCTTGTCATCACTCATGGCCCGGGTATAGGTGACGCGCTCGTTCGAGCCCATCTCCTGGAAGCGCCCCGGCGCCAGCATCTCGAAGCCGGTGCGCTGGGCCTGTTCCGCGAAGATCCGGTCCACCTGCTGGATTCCGGCCGGGGTCAGCCACAGGCTCATGGCCCCCACCAGGCACGCCACCAGAAGGCCGGGCCCCAGGGTCAGGAACAGGATCTGGCGCTCACTCACGCCACAGGCGGTCAGCACCGTCATCTCACTTTCCTGGTACATGCGCCCATAGGTCAGCAGGATTCCCAGGAAAAAGCTCAGCGGCAGGATCAGCTCAAGGAATTCCGGCAGCCGGTAACCCATGACGATGAAGATGACGTTGGCCGCGTACTCGCCTTCCGCAGCCGACGCCAGATACTGCAGGAAGCGGCCACTCATGAAGATGAGCAGAAGCACCAGCGCAACGGCGGTCATGGTGGTCAGGACCTGGCGGCCCAGGTACCGGAAAATGATGAACACGGGCAGCCCCAGCGTCTCGATCGCCTGACAGGAAGGGCCATTCTAGATAACCTGTGGCAGCAATGACAGCCAACCCCGGAAGACATCATGAGTCACTGGTTCCACATCCTGGCCGGCTCCGGCCGTGACGCCCGTCTGCTGCACGCGGCGAGACTGACGGAAAAGGCCTGGCAGGATGGCGACCGCGTGGCCCTGTTCTGCGACGACCCGGACACCGCCGAAGCGCTGGACGGCATGCTGTGGTCCTTCCGCCCGGAGGCCTTCCTGCCCCATGACCGACTGCGGAGCAGTGACCAGAGCCCCACGGCACCGATCGCTGTGCTCGAGTGCGAGCCAGCGGCCAGCGACTGGGACACACTGATCATCGTGGCAACCACCCTGCCCGCGACGGCGGATGGCTTTGCCCGTCTGGCCCTGATCGCCAGCAATGACGACGACAGTCTCCAGCGCGCCCGCGCCCAGTACCGGCAGCTGCGCGAACTGGCGATCACACCGCAGGTCCACGATTTCCGCAAGCCGGACTGACGGTTCGCCGGTGACGGGCCACCATGTATAATCGGCGGTCTGTTAACCTTTAGAGCTTCAACCCAAACCAGCAGACCCGGGCCGAACAAGCATGGATAAGACCTACCAGCCGGAAAAGATCGAGAACCAGTGGTACCGGACCTGGGAAGAGCGCGGCTATTTCGCGCCTTCCGGCCAGGGCGATCCTTTCTGCATCATGATCCCGCCGCCCAACGTGACCGGCAGCCTGCACATGGGCCACGCCTTCCAGCATACGCTCATGGATGCGCTGATCCGCCACCGCCGCATGAAGGGCGACAACACCCTCTGGCAGGTGGGCAGTGACCACGCCGGCATCGCCACCCAGATGGTGGTTGAGCGCAACCTGGCCAGCGACGAAGGCCAGACGCGCCATGACCTCGGGCGCGAGGCCTTCATCGACAAGGTCTGGGAGTGGAAGCAGCAGTCCGGCGGCACCATCACCAGCCAGATGCGTCGGCTGGGCACCTCGGTGGACTGGGACCATGAACGCTTCACCATGGACGATGGCTTCTACCGTGCCGTTCAGGAAGTCTTTGTCAGGCTCTTCGACGACGGCCTGATCTACCGCGGCAAGCGCCTGGTCAACTGGGATCCGAAACTGCACACCGCCATCTCCGATCTTGAGGTGGAGAACACCGAGGAGCAGGGCCACTTCTGGCATTTCCGCTACCCCATCAACGGTGGCCAGACCACCACCGAGGGCGCGGACTACCTGGTGGTCGGCACCACCCGCCCGGAAACCATGCTCGGTGATACCGCCGTGGCAGTGAACCCGGAGGACGAGCGCTACAGACACCTGATCGGCGGTACCATCCGGCTACCGCTGGTGGAGCGCGACATCCCGATTGTCGGCGACGAACACGCCGACCCGGAAATGGGCAGCGGCTGCGTCAAGATCACCCCGGCCCACGACTTCAACGACTATGCGGTGGGCCAGCGCTGCGGCCTGCCGCTGGTGAACATCCTCACGCCGGACGCCAGCATCCGCGAACAGGCCGAGGTTTTCAACGCCGACGGCACGCCCAACCATGAGCTGGACGGCACCATGCCGGGCGCCTTTGCCGGCCTCAACCGCTTTGATGCCCGCGAGAGGATCGTTGAGGCCATGAAGGCGGAAGACCGCCTGCACGGTGTGGATGCCCATACCCTCAAGGTCCCGCGCGGCGACCGTTCCGGGCTGATCATTGAACCGCTGCTGACGGACCAGTGGTTCGTGGCCACCAAGCCCCTGGCCGAACCCGCTATCACGGCGGTGGAGAATGGCGATATCGAATTCGTGCCGGAGCAGTACGCCAACATGTACTACGCCTGGATGCGCGAAATCCAGGACTGGTGCATCTCGCGGCAGCTGTGGTGGGGCCACCGCATCCCCGCCTGGTACGACAGCGAGGGCAACGTCTACGTTGGCCGCACGGAAAAGGACGTACGCGAGAAATACAGCCTGGCGGAAGACCTGGTGCTCGAGCAGGACGAGGACGTGCTGGACACCTGGTTCAGCTCCGCCCTCTGGACCTTCGGCACCCTGGGCTGGCCCGAGGACACCGAGCGCCTGCGCACCTTTCACCCCACCCAGGTGCTGGTGACCGGCTTCGACATCATCTTCTTCTGGGTCGCCCGGATGATCATGATGACGATGCAGTTCATGAAGCATGAGGATGGCTCGCCCCAGGTGCCGTTCCAGCAGGTCTATGTGACCGGCCTGATCCGGGATGAGCACGGCAACAAGATGTCCAAGTCCAAGGGCAACGTGCTCGACCCCATGGACATGATCGACGGCATCAGCTGCGAGGACCTGGTGGCCAAGCGCACGGCCAACATGATGCAGCCCCAGCTGGCGGAGAAAATCGCCCAGAACACCCGCAAGGAATTCCCGGAAGGCATCCAGCCCCACGGCACCGATGCCCTGCGTTTCACACTGGCGGCACTGGCCTCCACCGGGCGCGACATCAACTGGGACATGAAGCGTCTCGAAGGCTACCGCAACTTCTGCAACAAGCTCTGGAACGCCGCGCGCTACGTGCTGATGAACACCGAGGGCCAGGACTGCGGCACCTCGGGCGAGCCCATCGAGCTCTCCCTGGCGGACCGCTGGATCCTCAGCCGGCTGCAGACCTGCATCGAGGAAACCAACGGCTTCTTCGACCAGTACCGCTTCGACCGCATCGCCCAGAGCATCTACGACTTCCTCTGGAACGAATACTGCGACTGGTACCTGGAGCTCTCCAAGCCGGTTCTCTATGACGACAGCGAAACACCTGAGCGCAAGCGCGGCACAAGGCGCACCCTGGTCCAGGTTCTGGAGACCGTGCTGCGCCTGGCGCACCCGCTGATGCCGTTCATCACCGAGGAGATCTGGCAGCGCGCGGCACCGCTGGCCGGGGTGGAAGGTGATACCGTCATGCTGCAGGCCTATCCGGAACCCAACCCGACCCTGGAGGATGCCGACGCCGAGGCGAACATCGAATGGCTCAAGGGCGTGATCCTGGCCGTGCGCAACATACGCGGCGAAATGAACCTATCGCCCGCCCGGGCCCTCCCGGTACTGCTGCGCCACGGCAATGAACAGGACCAGGAACGACTGGCAGCCAACCGCACCTTTCTCAAGTCACTGGCAAAACTTGAAAGCATTGACTGGGTGGGTGACGGCGAAGCACCGCTCTCCGCCACACAGCTGGTGGGCGAGCTGGAAGTGCTGGTCCCCATGGCCAACCTCATCGACAAGGACGAGGAGATCGCGCGCCTGAGCCGTGAGCTGGAAAAACTCGACAGGGAGATCCAGCGCCTGGGCGGCAAGCTCGGCAACGCCGGTTTTGTGGAGAAAGCCCCGGCCGAGGTGGTGGAGAAGGAAAAGGCCAAGCTGGCCGACGCGGAAAGCCAACGCCAGCGGCTGAACGAGCAGCTGGAACAGATCCGGGCGCTGTAAGACAGCGTATCTACGGGATCAGTCACAACAGACAACGGATGCACGTATGGGTAACCGCCTCTCCAAGATCTACACCCGCACCGGTGATGACGGCACCACCGGGCTGGCCGATGGCAACCGCATCGCCAAGAACAGCCTGCGGGTGGAAGCCATGGGCACCATGGACGAACTCAACGCGCAGATGGGCATCCTGATCGAGTCGCTCGGTGGCGAGGAAGCAGAGCTGAGGGAGGTCCTGCAGAGAGTGCAGCACCATCTCTTCGATCTGGGCGGCGAATTCGCGATTCCGGGGAGCCGGGTGGTCGCGGACAACCATATCGACTGGCTGGAAAGCACCCTGGACCACTGGAACCAGGACCTGCCGCCGCTGAAGAACTTCGTACTGCCGGGTGGTTCCATGCCCGCGGCACAGTGTCACATGGCAAGGGCGGTGTGCCGTCGCGCGGAGCGCATCACGGTGGCGCTCGGCCACGAGGAGTCCATCAACCCGGACGCCCGCCAGTACCTGAACCGGCTCTCGGACTTCCTGTTCGTGGCCTCACGGGTACTGGCCCGCCGCGAGGGCGCGGCGGAGGTACTCTGGGATCAGCAGATGAGCAAGCCTACACCCTGAAGCGTTCCACCTGCTCATGCAGTGATGCGGTCAGATCCGAGAGCTCACGGCTGGCCGCAAGCGTCTCCTCGGCGTTGCCCGCGGTCTCACGGCCCACCTCGGAAATGGTCTCAACGTTGCTGTTGATGTTGTTGGCCACGGCGGACTGTTCCTCGGCCGCCTGGGCGATCTGCTGACTCATATCCACAATCCGGGCGATGGCGCTGACAATGTTCTCCAGTGCCTCGGTCACCTCGCCGGACTTGGTCACGGTCTCGTTGGTGACTTCGTGGCTGTTGTTCATGGCCTTTACGGCATCCTTCACACCGGACTGAAGCCGCTCGACCATCTCCTCGATCTCTTCCGTGGACTTGTGCGTACGCTGTGACAGGGAACGCACCTCATCCGCCACAACCGCGAAACCCCGGCCCTGCTCACCGGCCCGCGCCGCCTCTATGGCCGCGTTCAGGGCCAGCAGATTGGTCTGCTCGGCGATCGCCTTGATCTCATCCAGCACCTGACTGATGCTGTCACTGTCATTGCTCACCCGGTCGATGACATCCGCCGAGCCCTTGATCTCATCCGCCAGCCGGTTGATCGTCTGGACCGTATCACCGACCACGGAACGCCCCTGGTCCGCTTCGGAATCGGCCTGATTGGCATAGTCCGAAGCCTGCTGGGAGCTCTGGGCCACCTCCTGAACCGTGTCCACCATCTGCTTCATGGCGTCGTTGATCTGGTCCGTCTCCTGCATCTGGCGGGACACCGCATCCGAGTTGGAGGTGGCTGTCTCGTTCACGCGCCGGGCCTGCTGATCCACCCGATTGACCGTTTCCCGCACGGATTCCACCAGCTCGCGGATGCTTGCGGTCATACCGTTGAACTCGGTGCTGAGCTCACCCAGCTCGTCCCGGCTGTTGAGCTCCAGCTGAACCCGCATATCGCCGCCGGCAACCCGCCGGGCAGAGTCCGCGAACTTACGGATGGCTGAGCGCACTGAGTAGTAGAAGCCGGTATAGAGCCAGACAATGATCAGCAGCACCACCGCCAGGGCGGCAAAGATAACAGTACGCTGCTGGCGCTCGCTGGCCAGGCGGGTCTCAAGCTGCCCCCGGATGGCGCCGAGCATGTCATTGCCCACGGAATAGAGCTGGCCAATGGGCTCGGACACACGCTCATCATAGTCCTCTGCCGGGAACTCAAGGCGGAAGGGAGTGATCACTTCCTCCTCCATGAGGTCACGGACCTCAACGGGCGTCTTGCTGAGCTGCTCCGCATCCTCTGTGAAACGCTGGCCGATGACAGGCGCCGCATCGAACCCAAGGTCGAAGGCCGTCTGCAACTGGTTGCTGACGTTGGTGAGGCTGTCATAGATGCCGTTCATGCGCTCGCTGAGCGGCCCCGAAAGCCGCCCCTCATTGAGGCCGTAAATACCGAAGGAGCGGGCCTTCCCCATCTCGTCAGCAACCGGCGTCATGCCATTGATGACCAGCTCCAGCAGCATCTGCACGCTGTTGGACGGATCCTGCCCCAGCCCGCTGACCTGGAGTACCGTGTTGCGCAGCGCCAGCGTCTTCTGGAAGAAACGATCGTACAGGTTGAACTGACGGTCCGGTGTCTGCAGGTACTCGTCCTCCTCCAGCATGCCATTCCAGGCCGAGGTCACCTCATCCAGCTGGGTCTTCAGGGTATCGCCGTTATCCAGGGTATCCGCATAGTCGTTCAGAACCTGCAGCTGCTCGGTGACCCTGGCCCTGGCCTGCTCTGACTTGTCCCGGAGTCCGCCTTCGAGCTCGCGCACCCGTACCACCGTGTGGTAATCGCGGAAGCGCTGGGCACTGCGCACCAGATCATTGGCCTCGGCAACGGCCTCTGTACCATCGATCGCCCTTTCCAGATCCTCAATGGACGCATTCAGCTGGCTCACCAGAAGGTACCCGAGTCCTGCTATGGGGATCAGGAACAGGATGCTGATCAGGCTGAACTTGTAGACAAACTTCAGCCTGTTCATCAGCAGTATGGCGGGTGCTAGCAGTTTCTTCACGGTACGCCCTCCGAGCGTTCAAACACACCTGTCGTACTGGCAGCACGGCCTTTGACCAGCCGGCTCTATCGCCTTGTGTGCCGCACTCCGATGCGGCGTCAGTCGATTCACAGAGCGCTCTGCAATCATCCCGTGCCGAAAGTCTAGGTCAGATGTGCTCTGGAACAAGCCTGATCCGTCAGTTTCATGGCCTGTTTAACGACTTTTGCCCGCAGATCTTGAGCCTTCAGGGCAGAATCCCCATAAGTGCGAGAACAGCCAGCACCGCCAGCCAGACAAGCAGGCTGCGGTTGAGCAGATGGCGCACGGCCAGCAGGCTCCTGTGGCCGTAATCCGGCCAGCTGTCCGGGTCGTGTACCTGGAAACGGGCGGGATCCAGAGCGTAGCTGGAAAGGGCGCTGCTGGCGGCGGTCAACAGCACCTCACCGCAGCTGTCCGTGCGCCGGGGATGGCGGTTACGGGGCTCGCCTGACCAGCCGGAGAAATCCCCGGCCAGCGCGAAACTGAATGACAGCAGCCAGCGCGGCGGTATGGCCAGCCAGTGGACCCAGCGCCCGAACAGGAGGCGGACCCCGGTGGAGGGGTAGTGGTCGCGCAGCATCAGGGCCACCAGGATCAGTACCACCCCGGCGGGGCCCAGGAGCGCATACCAGAAAAGCGGCAGGAAGTAGCGCTCAAAGGTGGTCTGGATCAGAGCCCCGCAGAGACTCAGGTGAAGCTGCTCTGGCGCCAGAGCCGCCCCCCGCTGCTCCACCGGCAGCAATGGCGAGACATGATACCAGGCGGCCTGCATGTCCCCGGAGCGCCAGGCCGCGCCGTAGGCCGCGAGCGGCGCCCGCCAGCCCGGCATGCCGGTGCCGGCCACCAGCAGTGCGAGCGCGAGCAGGCTGGCCCAGAGTCCGCCAGCGATGCCACTTGTTCCCCATGAAAGCAGCCCCGTGAGCATAACCAGCAGCCCGTACAGGGGCAGCAGCCAGCGCAGCGCACGCCGACCCTCTTCCTTCTCCGGCGGCGCGTGCTCCAGAAGCCGCCGCTGCCACTGCCCGGGGTCCAGCCAGCCACGGGCATCGAGCTGCCGCCGCAGCATCCAGGCCAGAAGAATCACCAGAAGACGCATCAGCCCCGCTCCTCTGCCGAATGCTCAATACCCTGCCGGAGCCGCTGCCAGTCAAAGGAGGGCCCCGGATCCGTCTTGCGTTCCGGGGCGATGTCGCAATGCCCCACGACACGCTCCGGTGTAATACCCGGGAAGCGACGCATGATGCCCCGGGCCAGCGGGATCAGGCAGTCGTACTGGGCCTCTGTATAGGGTCTATCGTCGGTGCCCTCCAACTCAATACCAATGCCGAAATCATTGCATTCCGTCCGGCCCTCAAAACAGGAGCGCCCGGCGTGCCAGGCCCGATCCAGCAGGGAAACGAACTGCACCAGCTGCCCGTCACGCCGGATCAGAAGGTGTGCCGAGACGCGCAGCTCGCGCAGGCGCTCAAACCAGGGGTGTTCGCCGCAGTCCAGGGTGTTGCAGAAAAGGCGTTCGATGGCGTCGCCGCCGAACTCACCGGGAGGGAGACTGATGCCGTGCACCACCAGCAGCGAGACATCGATGCCCTCGGGGCGCGCATCGTGGTTGTCCGATGGCATGGACGTCGCCGCCGGGAGCCATCCGTCCGGGCCGGGCATCAGGAATTCAACAGGATCACTGGCCAATGCGCTTGCCTCACTCGCGGGTTCAGGCGGCAGTGAAGCACAGTGACCGTAATTTGCAAGAGGGTACCGGCGGACTCAGGCGGTCTGCCCCTGGCGCAGGCTGTCGATGACCGACTCCAGGGCGCGGTCGAAGATCAGGCCATCGTCCAGCATCTCGAGGGTACCATCAGCGAGGGCCTGATTGACCTCCGGCATCATGTACTCCACCACCCGGGCACCGTTGCGGTTGACGAAGATGTACTTGCCCGTGGCGCGGATGACCGCTGCCAGCTTGCAGCGCACAGGACTACCTTCGGCGGGTTGCCACGTAAGCCAGGCGCCCACGCTCAGGTCCGGGGGCGTGACCGCTTCGGGCTCCGCCTCAGGCTGCTCGGAGAGCGCCTCGGCGCCCGCCTCCACCTGCGGCTCCGCAGCGAACTCTCCATCGGGACCTTCAGCCAGCCCTGGAGGCGCCTCGCTGGTGATATCCAGGTCGCCGCCACCGGCGGTGTCTTCCGGTGCCTCTTCCTTCGGCGCTGTCTTCAGGCGCTGGAGCACGTCCACATGAACCAGCTCAAGCTGATGCAGGCTGCGGTCGGTCTCAAAGGGATCCCAGCCGATCTGCTCCAGGCTCTCGCGCACACTGCGCACGATGCCGGGGATCTCGCGCAGCAGCACGGAGCGGGTGGAGGCCAGGAAGGGTTCCGGGTCCAGGCTCCAGAGCAGCCTGTCGGTCAGCTCGCACTGCGCCTTCCAGCCTTCGCCCTCGTCACCCTCGCGCAGGTAGTGCCACTTGAGCACACGGAACCAGGCGCTATCCAGGAAACCAGTCAGGCTCTCCGGTACCGTGTGCCGGGCCCGTGCCCCGCTCAGGAACCGCTCCACCTCGGCCCTGGCCTGCTCATCCCGGGCGCGCCCTTCCTCGGCGTCACGCAGGCGCTGCTCCACCAGTTCGCGCCGCCGCCGGTCTTTTTCCATGAAAGCGGTGAAGTCGTCCAGAACGGACTCAAAGACGCTCACGTCATCACTGTATTCATTCAGGATCCGGTTGACCGCGGATTCCATCTTCTCGTAAAGCGGGTCACGGCTGCTGTCGCTGCCCTCGTTCCAGACCAGTGCCGCCGAGGACAGCTCATTGAGCAGTTTGCGGGCGGGATGACCGCCACGCTCGAAGAAGGCCGGATCCACCAGTGCCACCTTGACCATGGGGATCTGCAGCCGGCCGATCAGTGCCTGCATCGTCTCGGGCAGGCGGCGATCCTCCAGGATGAAATCGAACAGCATGGAGACCAGGTTGATCACGTCCGAATCCACCTGGCGCACATTGCGGTCATTGCTGTTGACCAGCCCCTGGACAACAGGCACCACACCGCCCGCCTGGGCGGCCTCGGCCGAAAGCTGAACCCCGGAGAGCATGTGAACCAGTTCGGAGGTCTGTACCGGTGTGCCACCCTGACCCGCGCCAATGACGGGGAAGCCCTGACTGGCACCCATGGCCCCCGAAGGCATGCCGCCGCCCTGGCCACCGCCCGAATGCATCATCTCGATCAGGCTCCGGATGTCGGTGCCACTGGACGGCTCGGCCCCGTCACCGGAAGCCTGGCCGCTGCTGGCCTGGCCTGCCGCCGTGCCAGCGGGCGCACCCTGACTGCTGTTGCGGCGCTGACGCTGGGGCGCCGGGTTTTTCAGGTTGGGCAGTACACCCTCATCACTGAGGTGCTGGTTCGCTTCGGTGTACAGGTTGTCCAGCTGGTTGATCAGCAGCTTGTCGAAGAGCTTGTAGATCACCAGCCGGGAGCGTATGTCGATGGACAGCGAGGAGCAGGCCTCGGCAAGGCCGTGACAGATGACTTCCGGCCCCAGCGGATTGCGCGAGGACGCCAGGTCCGGGTTCCGCAGCAGTTCCGCCACACGCTGGCGCAGCAGCTCCACCTGGTCGGTGTAGCGGTTGCGGATGCGCTGGATCATGTTGTCCACCGCCACCTGTTCTTCCAGGTCATCGTCCTCCACCAGCGAAAGCGACTCCAGATCGGACTCGCCTTCAATGTACCGGCCCGGCGCCGGCTCGAAGTGGCCACCTTCATTGAACGCCCGGCTCAGCCACTGCTGGAAGGCCAGGGTCATGGACCTGCGCTGCATGCGCAGTTCACGCATGGCATCAAAATAGGTGGTCTGCTCGGCATTGGAACGCGACCGTTCGGACAGATCGAACAGTGCGTCATCGGCGCTGTCGAAGAAAGCGTCAAGCAGTGTGCGGAAACGGACCGCTGCCCGGTCGCGCAGGCTGATCAGCGGTGCCGGCAGCTGGCGCCCTTCACCGGATTGCCCCAGTGTGACCACATTCTCTCCACGACTCATCTGTCTGGCTCCCGAACTTCAGCGAAACGCCGGTTGGATTTTTCAACGGTTCCACTATAGAGTCGGAGCGCGTCAATCTGTGTCAGAATTTGTCACCTTTTGTGACCTTCGCCAGCAAGGGCCAGACCATGATGAACCCGATCCCAGCTGCCACACTGCGTCAGGCGGTGACCCGCGACGTCGCCGCCAGTATCGCCGAGGATGAAGGCTCCGGTGACCGCACCGCGGCCCTTATTGATCCGGCACGCGTGGTCGAGGCTGGCGTCATTGTGCGTCATGAGGCGGTCATCGCCGGCAGGCCCTGGGTGGATGAATGCTTCCGACAGGTGGATCCGCGCCTGAACGTGACCTGGCACTGCAGTGAGGGCGAACGGGTTGGCGCGGATGCGTTCCTTCTCACCGTCACCGGTCCCGCCCGGTCCCTGCTCACCGCCGAACGCATCGCGCTCAACTGGCTTCAGACACTCTCAGGGGTGGCGACGCGCTGCCGCGCCTATGCAGACCGTGTCGCGCACACCGGCACCCGGCTCCTGGACACCCGCAAGACCCTGCCGGGGCTCCGCATCGCCCAGAAATACGCCGTGGGGTGTGGCGGCTGCGCCAACCATCGTATCGGGCTGTACGACGGCGTCCTCATCAAGGAGAACCACATTGCCAGCTGCGGCTCCATAACCGCCGCCGTTGAGCGTGCCCGGCAGACGTCGCCGGATGTGCCCCTGGAGGTGGAGACGGAAACCGAAGCGGAAGTGGCGGAGGCCATCGCCGCCGGCGCCCACTACATCATGCTGGATGAGTTCCCGCTGGAGAGCATGGCGCGGACGGTGGAACGCTACCGTGGCCAGGCCCGCTTTGAGGCCTCCGGCGGCATCACGGAGGACAATCTGACAGCGATTGCGGAAACCGGCGTCGACTTCATCTCCCTGGGGGTGCTGACCAAGGACGTCACGGCCGTGGATCTCTCCCTGCGCATCCGGGGTGACGCCTGAAGGGCACAGCGGCCGATCAGCGTCTATAGTGAGAGGCAGACGGGTGGCCTGCGACAGAGGAGGATCCGAAGGTGGCCGATGCGATTCGAAGTTTTCTTGCCGTCCCGGTGGGAAAATCCGTGGCCGAACCCCTGATGGCCACGGTCAATGCCTCAACCCACGCCCTGCCACCCCTGCGGGTCACCCCGTGGGCGAACCTTCATCTCACACTGGTGTTTCTGGGCGCCATTCCGCGCTCAGTCCTGGATGAGCAGGTCATCCCGCGGGTAGGTGAACTGCTGGCCGACGCACGCCCGGGCCGGATCCATTTCCGCCAGGTAGCGGGCTTCCCCGATCCCGGACGCCCCCGCCACCTGGTCCTGGAAGGCTACGCCTCTCCCACCATCGAAACGCTCCAGCGAACCCTCAGGGAGGGCATGGCGGAGACACTCGGGCATTCCCAGCAGGAGCAGCAGTGGCGCCCGCACATCACGGTGGCCCATTTCCGGGACCGCAAACCGCGCGCCATAACCCCTACCCCCTGGCAGGCGGAGCTGCCGGTGGCGGAGGTCTGTCTCTACGAAAGCGAGCAGGGCCTGCACGGGCCCGTGTACAGGGTGCGGGAGCGCTGGCCGCTGGCCCTGGAACCGGACGAGGCCGGCGCGACGGAGACCTAGCGCGCGGCCGTTACCAGCTCATCCAGCCGCCGCAGCGCCTCGATCAGCAGGCTGCCGTCCTGCTCCAGCTTCCGGAAGTATTCCTCGGCCATGGGGGCCACATCACACCAGGGGGGCATGGGTTCACCGCCTTCCAGCATTCCCTCCAGCTTGGGCAGGAACACGAACTGGATCCACTCAGGGAGGGTCATGGTATCCACACAGAACGGCTGCACACTGGCAAAGGCCTCGGGCGATGGTGGCGTACTGCTGCGCAGTGCCAGCTCCGACAGTGCCTCTTCCACACTTTTCATGCTGCCGGTCAGCGCCTCGCGCGCGTGCTCCCGATCCATCGCCATGCGCCTCAGGCTCCCAGCGGTTCCACGTCCACGGTCTCGCCATTGAGCAGACCGTAGAGATCCTGGAAACGCGCCGTCAGGTTGTGTTTCGGCGCCATGTGGATCAGGGGCCGGCCCGCCTGGTGCGACTCCTTCATTTTCACCGAGGACGGCAGCCGGACCGGCAGCACCGGCAGCCCCTCATCCGTCAGTTCCTGCACGAGGCGGCGCGGCAGGCTGGCCTGGCTCTGGAACTGGTTGACGATGATGCCCTCAATCATCAGATCCGGGTTGTGATCCTCCTGGAGCTCCTGGATCTCGCCCATGATGCTGTACAGCGCCTGGCGTGAGAAATCGTCACAGTCAAACGGGATCAGGCAGCGCTGTGCCGCGATCAGAGCTGAACGGGTGTAGAAATTCAGCGCCGGTGCCGTATCAATGTAGATGGCGTCATAGAGGTCGCTGAGGCGGCTCAGGTGGTCGCGCAGCTTATAGATCTTGTGCTTGGCCTCCAGCTTGCGCTCCAGGTAATCCAGCTCCGGACTCGAGGGCAGCACATGCAGGTTGGAGAACGCCGAGGCATGCACAAATTCCTCGGGGCGGCGGCTGGAGATGCGGAAGGCGATGGACTGCTCCAGCAGGTCGGCCACCGTGTCCTTCATCTCTTCCGCGGGCTTACCCAGCAGATACTGGGTCGAATTGCCCTGCGGATCCAGGTCAACCACCAGTGTCCGTAACCCACGGCTGGCACTGATGGCCGCCAGATTGCTGACGATACTGGATTTCCCCACACCGCCCTTCTGATTGAAAACAACCCGGCGCATGGCTTTTCCCCCTGTGTTTCTGCTGTTATCGATGAAATCCCTATGGATCCGGAGTCTACCAGCCCAGCACCTGCCTGACGAAGGGTACCGTCAGGCGCCTCTGCTGTTGCAGCGAGGCCTCATCCAGGCGGTCCAGCAGGCCCAGAAGTTTCCCTGGATCCCGGGGGGCACGGCGCAGGATGTAACGGGTCACCTCCTCCGGCATCGCAAGCCCCCGGTTTTCCGCGCGCGCCCTGAGCATGGCCGCGCGCTGATCATCGTCGGGAAGGGCCAGCTGCCAGACGGGAAGTGACCTGAGACGCGATGCCAGGTCCGGCAGTACCCAGTCCATCGCCGCCGGTGGCTGCCGGCTGGCGATCAGAAGGCGTCCGCCGGCATCCTGCACACGGTTGAACAGGTGCAGCAGTGCCTCCTGCCAGGCGGGATCGGCGGGCAGTCCCTCCAGATCATCCAGACAGACGGGATCGAAACCTTCAAAACCCTGAAGCGCCTCCGGCGCCAGTGCCGCCGCCTCGCGCAGACTGAGCGACACCGGCTGGAGGCCGGCCGCCTCCGCGGCCAGGCAGACGGCATTGAGGAGGTGGCTCTTGCCCGCGCCGGCATCGCCGCACAGCACCACGGAACCGGCGTCCGCCGAGGTCGGCCAGGCCTGGAGCCGACCGACCACCGCCGCGTTGGGTCCGGCATGGAAGTTGTCGAAGCCGGCTTCATCCCGCAGCCGGATCCGCAGGGGAAACTGGGAAGGCGTCTGTGTCATGGCCCCATTCTACTGCAGCGTGGCACCATTTCCCCCGGAATCCTCTCCGGAATCCAGCGGCACGATCTCCTGCGCTTCACCACGGCCGGGCAGCATGCCGCTTTCGCGCTCGCCGTCCCAGCGGTAGTAGAGCCTGAGCGCGCCATCCTCCGGATCAGCGGGAATTGCACCGTCCGGCGGCCCGCCCATCAGCACCAGACGCTCATCGAGCCCGATGTAGTCACGCAGAACGCGCAGATCGCCGTTGAAGCCCAGGTCCAGGGTCAGGTGATGCTGCTGTACCGTCTCCACCTGCACCGAGCGGATCGGCTCCAGTCCCACCAGGGAGCGGCGCACACCGGCATAGGACTCCAGCGCCCCCACATTGGTCACCACCATACGGGCGGAACGCAGGTCCTCGCCTTTGGGGGGCGCTACGGCATAACGCTCAGCAAGCCGGTCAGCCCAGGCATCCACCAACTGCCGCACCACCATGGCCCGCTCGTCCTCCCGGACGACACCGTCCGCTACCCGGTCATCGCCCCGCCACAACTGCCAGCGGGCCCGCCAGCCACCACCGGCACGATTGACCCTGACCGTCGCCATCAGATCATGAGGGTAACGTCGGGACGCCTGTTGCAGGGGTCTCTGAAACAGCCCCCAGATCTCGGAAAGACTGACTTCCGAACGATCCCGGTCATCATGGAAGGGCAATGCCAGCGGCAGCCCCCGGCGCTGGGATTCCGCCCAGAGCGGTTCCTTCCAGGGCCCCCGTTCTGCGGCAATGGCCTCCCTGTCCAGAGGCTGCATGGGGTCCTCCAGAAAGGGTGGAAGGGTATTTTCCCGGTGGATCAGCTCACGATCACCGCGATCATCCACCGCAAACCAGACCAGAACCCGGGGACGACTGGCACCCCACACCGCTACGCCGCGCTCAGCCAGCATCTGACCGACTGCCGGCGCACTCAGAGTGGCATGCAGCTCAAGCTCCTCCTCGTTACGCCGGTAGCTGAAGGCATCGATGAAGCGGGCGGCATCGCCATCCAGGGCGCGCTCACTGGTACTGTCCCCGTCATCAGCCGGCACCAGCTCCCGCACTTCGGCAGGATCTCCGGTGAGGCGCAGCAGCACCTGGCGCAGGGCTTCCCGGAACGCCTCCTCCCGCGCCCCGGAACCGGTATCCTCAACCGGTACCACCGCCTGGTACAGACGGTCCACAACCACTGCCTGGGCAGGGCCAGCCAGCATCAACAGCAGCAGAAGACCGCCTGTCAGCAGCCCTGCCCGGAACCGATCAATGCGCTGTTCCACCCGAACTCCCATTGTCTCGCCCTCAAAGGTCGACTCAGGATACAACAACCACCACGACCACGACACCCACGGCATTTGGCCGGGGATGGCCACGGTGCTAGAATCCGCGCAATGCCCGTTTCGAGGAACGCCCCATGAGCGATACCAACCAGGGAATGACCTACCGCGACGCCGGAGTCGACATCGATGCCGGCAGTGAGCTGGTCGACCGCATCGGCGAAAGCGTTGCACGCACCCAGCGGCCGGAGGTTCTGGGTGGCCTGGGCGGTTTCGGAGGGGCCTTCGCGGTACCCGAGGGCTACAAGGAACCCGTCCTGATCTCCGGAACCGACGGCGTCGGCACCAAGCTCCGCCTGGCCATGGACACGGAACGCCACGACCGCATCGGTATCGACCTGGTGGCCATGTGCGTGAATGACATCATCGTCACTGGCGCCGAACCCCTGTTCTTCCTCGACTACTACGCCACCGGCAAGCTCAACAACGACATCGCCGCCGATGTCATCAAGGGCATTGCCGAAGGCTGCGAGAACGCCGGCTGCTCGCTGGTGGGCGGCGAGACCGCGGAAATGCCCGGCATGTACCAGGGCAACGACTACGACCTTGCCGGCTTCTGCGTGGGCATTGTCGAGCGCAAACGCCTGATCGACGGCAGCCGTGTGGAAGCCGGTAACGCCCTGATCGGTCTGGGCTCCTCGGGCCCGCACTCCAACGGCTACTCCCTGATCCGCCGCATCCTGGAGCACACCGACGCGGACCTGAAGCAGTCCGTGGGCACGGAGAGCCTGGGCGAGGCCCTGATGGCGCCCACCCGCATCTATGTGAAGCCGCTGCTGGAGATCCTGCACCAGTTCGACGTCCGGGCCATGGCCCACATCACTGGTGGCGGTCTCACCGAGAACGTACCGCGTGTACTGCCCGAGGGCACGGAAGCGGTCATCGACACCCACAGCTGGCAGTGGCCGGACGTCTTCCAGTGGCTGCAGCGCGCCGGCAATGTGGCCACCGACGAGATGTTCCGCACCTTCAACTGCGGTGTTGGCATGGTCGTCTGCATTCCGGAGACCGAGCGTGACCAGGTGCTGGAAACCCTCAATGACGCGGGCGAGGATGCCTGGCTCCTGGGCTATATCCAGGAATCCGATGATCCCGCCGGTGTCCGCTTCGTCCCCGACAACAGCGAACGCTGATGCCCGACGCATTGCCGCGCATCGTCGTCCTCATCTCCGGAGGCGGCAGCAACCTCCAGGCACTGATCAACGCCGAGGCTGCCGGCACGCTGGATGGCACCATTGCCGGCGTCATCAGCAACCGGGCCGGCGTCAAAGGCCTGGAGCGGGCTGAGAGCGCCGGCATTCCCACCCGGGTCATTCCCCACCGTGACCATGACAGCCGGGAGTCCTTCGACCGGGCCCTGATGGCTGCCATTGATGATGCCAGGCCGGATCTGGTGGTCCTGGCCGGCTTCATGCGCATCCTCACGGACGCTTTCGTGCAGCACTACCAGGGGCGACTGCTCAACATCCACCCCTCGCTGCTGCCTGCCTGGCCCGGCCTGCACACCCATCGCAAGGTTCTGGAAGCCGGGGAAGCGGAGCACGGTGCCACTGTTCATTTCGTCACCGAGGAACTGGATGGTGGCCCGCGCATCATCCAGGGCCGGGTCCCGGTACACCCGGAGGACGACGAGGACAGCCTGGCAGGCCGCGTGGGCACGCAGGAACGCCGGATCTACCCCGAGGCCGTGCGCTGGTTCTGCCAGGGGCGGCTGCGCCTGGCGCAGGGTCGGGCGCAGCTGGATCGCACGCCCCTGGACGAACCGGTGGATATTGACTCCTAAAACGCTTGAGCCGGTAACAGGGTTCTCATAGGGTATAAGCAAACCGTCCAACAAGGGATGCTGATATGGACCCGATCCGACGCCTGTTCCTCACAGTCGCTGCCGCTGCTGTGCTGCCTTCCGCCGCTTTCGCACAGGACGTGGACCTCTACCCCATGACCACCACCTATGGCGCGGAACTCGAACGCGGCATCACCATCAGCGGCGAAGCCACACGCTCACTGGAGCGTACGGATACCGGCCGCTGGGTCTACCGCTTTGACGTGGACTCCTTCGTGGCGGATATCCGCGAATCCAGCCGCTTCCGTTTCGAGGATCAGACCGTGATTTCGGAGCGGTACCGCTACAGCCTGGAAGGCTTCTTCCTCTCGAACCGCTACAAGAAGCTCGATTTCGACTGGGATGAGGACGTCATTGTGGACCGGGAGAACGACCGGCGTATCGATATGAGCGACCAGCCGGGCGTCCAGGACCAGCTCGGGGCCCAGCTGCAGCTCTGGGTGGACCTGCGCGCCGGCAAGGAAACCATGGAGTACGTGATCCCGGATGACGGCGACTTCAAGGACTATCAGTTCGAGGTGCTGCGCGAGGAAACCCTGGACACCCGCGAGTTCGGTGACGTGGAGACGGTGGTGGTGGAGCGCATCCGGGACGAGGACTCACCCCGCACCACCCTGATGTGGTTCGCCCCGGAATGGGATCATCTGCTGGTCCGGCTGGAGCAGACCAACGACGAGGGCGAGAACTTCGAGATCTACCTCAAGGACGCCACCCTCGACGGTGACCCCATTCAACCCTGAGCCCAGGCCCGCTTCACTTCCTCGGCGATGGCCTGGAGACCGCGGGCCACGTCCGCCTCGTCCTGGGAATAGGTCACCCGCAGGCATTCATGCCGGTGGCGCCAGCCCTCGTCCGGCAGCCCCGGAAAGAAGTAATGCCCTGACACCACCAGAACACCGCGGGCTTTGAGCCGCTTATAGAGTTCCAGGCTGCTGATGGGCAGGTCCGGGAACCAGAGCCACAGGAACATGGCACCCTCGGGCTTGTGGACCCGCCAGGGGCAATCGTCGCCCATGGCCTCCCGGAAGGCCGCCACGGCACTCTCCATCTTGCGCTGGTAGACGGGCTGCACCAGATCCCGGCTCATGCTGATGATCTCGCCACTGCGCACCAGCGGCTCCGCCAGCATGGCCCCGAAACTCCCGGTGGCCAGGTTCATGATGGCGTTGACGCCGGACAGGGCCCGGATCACCGGCTTGTCGGCAATCACGATGCCGGTGCGCGCCGCCGGGATACCCAGTTTGGAAAGGCTCAGGCAGAGAATGTGCTGGGGCGTCCAGCGCGGCGAAGCCTCCGTGTACATCAGGTCCGGGAAGGGCGTGCCATAGGCGCCGTCCACGATCAGCGGAATGTCGTGCTGCCGCGCCAGCTCCTCCAGACCCAGCATCTCGCCATCCGTCAGCACATTGCCGGTCGGGTTGGTGGGCCGGGAGACGCAGATGGCAGCGGTGTCCTCGGTGATCTCCAGCTGCGAGAAGTCGACCCGGTATTTGAACTGGTTGTCGCCCAGCTCCTCGATCTCGGGGCACACCGCCCGGAACAGGTCCGGGGTCAGGCCGGCATCCCCGTAGCCGATGTACTCCGGGGCCAGCGGCAGCAGGATGTGCTTGTGACTGCCGTTCGGATGTTCCCCGGCGAGCATGTTGAACAGCATGAAGAAGGCGGACTGGCTGCCGTTGGTCAGCCCCACGTTCTCGGTGGTCAGCCCCCAGTCGTACTCGCGGTTGAGCAGCTCCACCAGGCTGGCAATGAACTGCTTCTCACCCTGGGGCGGATCGTACACGCCGGTCAGGCGCCGGAACTGTTCCGGGTCGTCCACCAGTTCCTTCATGATCGCCTGCAGCCGGTCGGTCACCTCCGGCAGATAACCGGGATTGCCGCCGCCCATCATGACCACGTCGCCACCGGAGGCCATGGCCTCGCCCAGATCGTCCATCAGCGAATTGATGCCGGCGTCTTCGCCGAGCTTCTGACCGAAGGATGAGAGTTTCATGCAGGCTCCCGTTCAGGATTGGTTCGCGTTCGCCCAGCGCTCGGGAACTTCCAGCCCCAGGCTGCTGACGCCGCCGTTATGCGCCATCTCGTGCAGTTCATTCAGGGTTTCGCCATCCGGGGCCTGGGCCCGGCGCAGGGTCTCATTGAGCGTCTTCTGGAACGATTTTTCCGCTTTCACCAGTTCATGCCCGTCGAACAGCTTCACCAGCGCATCGTCGTCCAGCCCCTCGCCCTCGGTGACCTCGATGAAGGTGGTCACCGCCTCCAGGGCCCGGGCCGCGGCCTCAAAGGCGCGCTTCTTCTCCGGGTTCACATGGCACAGGAAGGCCTGTTCCAGCAGGTGCCAGGCGTCCATGGCCGGAGCCACCCCATAGAAATCATACTCGGCGGGGTCCGGATACACCTCTTCCAGGCGGGTCAGCTGCTTCAGGGGATCCACATCGTGGTCCTTGATCGCCAGCATGCGCCAGCCCCAGTCCAGGGCATCCCGGAAGCGGTCGCCCCACTCGGGTTCAGTGATCTCGGCAAAGATCGCATAGTTGGGAAACGCCCTTTCGGCCAGTGCCAGTATGAAGCCGTACTGGCGCCAGCCGGTCAGCCGGTTCATCTCACGCTGCCACTGCTTGGAATTCATGGGCTGCTCCCGGCGTTCAGGTCTTGGGCAGGGTCACGCCGCGCTGGCCCATGTACTTGCCCTTACGATCCGCGTAGCTGGTCTCGCAGACCTCGTCGGATTCGAGGAACAGCATCTGGGCCACGCCCTCGTTGGCATAGATCCGGGCGGGCAGATTGGTGGTGTTCGAGAACTCCAGGGTCACCTGCCCTTCCCACTCCGGCTCCAATGGTGTGACGTTGACGATGATGCCGCAGCGGGCGTAGGTCGACTTGCCCAGGCAGATGGTGAGCACGTTGCGCGGGATCCGGAAGTACTCCACGGTCTGCGCCAGCGCAAAGGAATTGGGCGGAATGATGCAGGATTCCCCGGAGATGTTGACGAAACTGTCCTCGTCAAAGTGCTTGGGATCCACCGTCGCCGAATGGACATTGGTGAAGATCTTGAACTCGGAGCTGCAACGCACGTCGTAGCCATAGCTGGAGGTACCATAGGAGATGACCCGGCCCTTCTCCGCGGTCTCCTTGATCTGCCCCGGCTCGAAGGGTTCGATCATGCTGTATTCCTCCGCCATCCGACGGATCCAGCGATCGGATTTGATGCTCATGCTGCGTCAACGCCCACGATTGGATGATTTGGGATAGCCGGCAATCATACCGCAGCTGACGCAGGCACGGAAAGTCAGGGACCGGAAGCCGCCCCGTTACGGCGCTGCTTGCGGAGGCGGCGGCGGGCCACAATCCATCGGGAGAGGCCATGGGTCGCCAGGTAGCCGCCCACCGCGAAGGGAACGGCCACGATCAGGCTGCCTATGATCGTGAACGTCATGGTGTCCCCCGCCCGCTCGAACATCCAGGAAGGGATGAAGTCCATGGACACCGGCAGCAGCACGGTCAGCAGCTCACCCAGCTCGTGGAATCCCCAGTAGAGCGGTGCCATGGTGATCGGATTGCTCAGCCAGGACACGGCAAAGGCCGCCGGGAAGTTGCCCCGCAGCACCACACAGCCGATGATCATGAACACGGTCTGGAAGCCCACTGTCGGCGTCAGCCCCACGAACAGACCAACGCTGACGCCACGGGCCGCCGCTTCAACGCCACCCCTGAGACAGCCGGTAACATAGAGGAGGTGCCACAACCGGGGATGGCCCACCAGCCAGTTATGGCCGCGGCGTCGAAGAACCCGATAGCGGGCCTGCAGGGTTGGGAATCGTTTCATACGCCTTGGCCGTAACCGTCACGGGCACTGCAGAGGCCACGTTTATAACGCAAACAGGGCCTCCACACCATTAAGACTCGTTTACTGATTGTTGTCAGGACGTCATGGCCGCGATGGGTGAACTGGTATCCCGCTCCCGCAGTGACAGCGCGGCGCCCACCCGCCGGGCAAGATCCGCATAGATCCGCGAGACTTCCGAATCCGGTTCCGCCACCACTGTCGGGTTACCCCCGTCCGTCTGCTCCCGGATCGTGCGGTGCAGCGGCAGCTGCGCCAGCAGCGCCACATCATAGTCCGCTGCCAGCCGCTCGCCACCGTCACTGCCGAACAGCGGCTCATGATGCCCGCAATGACTGCAGATGTGCGTGCTCATGTTCTCAACCACGCCCAGCACCGGGATATCCACCTTGCGGAACATCTCGATGCCCTTCTGGCCGTCCATCAGCGCCATGTCCTGGGGCGTGGTGACCACAACCGCCCCGGTCACCGGCACCTTCTGCGCCAGTGTGAGCTGGATGTCGCCGGTGCCCGGCGGCATGTCCACCACCAGGTAATCCAGGTTATCCCACAGGGTCTGGCCCACCAGCTGCTGCACAGCGCCGCTGACCATGGGCCCGCGCCAGATCATGGGGGTCTTGTCCGTGATCATGAAGGCCATGGACATGGCCTGGATACCGTGGGCTTCAATCGGTACGAAGTATTTCTCCTGCTTCGTCTCCGGCCTTGTGCCCTCGGGAATGCCCAGCATCAGTCCCACGTTCGGGCCGTAGATGTCCGCGTCCAGGATGCCCACCCGGGCACCCTCGCCCGCCAGCGCCAGCGCCAGGTTCACGGCAGTGGTGGACTTGCCCACACCGCCCTTGCCCGAGGCCACGGCGATAATGTTACTCACGCCCCCCATGGCATGCAGCTCACCCTGGGCCTTGTGGGGATGGATGTTGTGACTGGTAGTGATGCGCACATCCTCCACACCCTCCACATCCTCGATGGCATGGGTCAGTAACGACCGGGCCCCGCCGGCGATGCCGCCCCAGGCATAGCCCAGCTGGATTTCAAAGGACACAGTGCCGCCTTCAATAGAGAAGTTCCGGATGGCCCCCAGCGACAGCAGGTCCTGTTTCAGATAGGGGTCCGTATACTGGCGGATGGCCTGCTCGACCGCGTTCTGGTCAATGTCCGTCATGCTGCTCCCGAAACAATGGATTCCACTGCCGCAATGATACGCCCGGCGCGGGGGAGGCGGCCAGACAGGCGGGGTGAAAAAAACGCCGCTGAACGGTATCATCGGCGGCTCCAACACCAATCACGGAGCCAACCGAGCCCCATGAGCGAGCCGAGTGCCAATCGCCGCGACATCCTGGTCACCAGCGCCCTGCCCTACGCCAATGGGCCCATCCACCTGGGCCACCTGCTGGAGTACATCCAGACCGACATCTGGGTGCGCTACCAGAAGCTGCGGGGCGAGAACTGCCATTATGTGTGCGCGGACGATGCCCACGGCACCGCCATCATGCTGCGGGCCGAGCGCGAGGGGATCACACCGGAAGAGTTGATCCGCCGTATCCAGGCCGAGCATGAACGCGACTTCGCCGGCTTCCTGGTCGAGTTCGACAACTACTACTCGACCCATTCCGAGGAAAACCGCGAGCTCTCCGCCTACATCTACCAGAAGCTCCGCGATCGCGGCCATATCGCCACGCGCAGCATTACCCAGGCGTACGATCCCGAGAAGGGCATGTTCCTGGCGGACCGTTTCATCCAGGGCACCTGCCCGCGCTGCCGCGCGCCGGACCAGTACGGCGACAACTGCGAGGCCTGCGGCGCCACTTACACGCCCATGGAACTGATTGAGCCGAAATCCGCGCTCTCCGGTGCTACCCCTGAGGAACGCGAGTCCGAGCATTTCTTCTTCACGCTGCCGGACTTCGCCGACTTCCTGCGGGACTGGACCAACAGCGGCGCCCTGCAGCCCGGCATGGCCAACAAGCTGGCGGAATGGCTCGACGCCGGCCTGCACGACTGGGACATCAGCCGCGACGCGCCCTACTTCGGTTTCGAGATCCCCGACTCCCCCGGCAAGTACTTCTACGTCTGGGTCGACGCCCCGGTGGGTTATCTCGCCAGCTTCCAGAACCTGTGCAACCGGCGCGGCGACATCGACTTCGACCATTACTGGCGCGAGGACTCCACCGCCGAGGTCTACCACTTCATCGGCAAGGACATCGTCAACTTCCACGCCCTGTT
>JBNJDI010000012.1:0-38018 GCA_051744725.1 Pseudomonadota bacterium
AATCACGGACACACTGCCCCTCGTCCACGATCCGTGTTCAGAAGGACTACTTCAGCAATCGGGTTGAAACACGCATAACAGATAATATCTAGAACGCAGCGATATCAATATTCCTGAATTCTCAATATCACTTACCACCCTAGCAGACCCCACCGGCATGCTCTGCAGATTACCGCTTATCAGCCTCATTCTGCGATCCCGCTCACGGCCTCGCCGTCACCCCAACCACCTTTCCCCACACCCCCGAACCAAGTACCCTTTCCCCGTCCAATCCCACTGAATGGAGTCGCTTTCCTCATGCCCGATCACAGCGCCGCCGCGGAAACGGATTTCGAGCAGGCCGCGCACCGTACCCTGCGGGATGTTTTTGGTTACGAGCGGTTCCGGGGTCGCCAGCTGGAGATCATCCGCTCGCTGGTGGAGGGGCGTAATGCGCTGGTGCTGATGCCCACCGGCGGCGGCAAGTCGCTGTGTTACCAGGTTCCGGCACTGCTGCGGCCGGGGCTGGCGGTGGTGGTATCGCCATTGATCGCGCTGATGCGCGACCAGGTAGAGGCTTTACAGCACAACGGGGTGCGGGCGGCCTGCCTGAATTCCAGCCTGGACCCGGTGATGCAGCGTGATATTGAGCAGTCCGCGCTGGAGGGCGAGCTGGACCTGCTGTACGTGGCGCCGGAGCGGCTGCTCACGGAGAGCATGCTGGGGCTGCTGGAGCGGGCGGAGATCGGCCTTTTCGCCATCGACGAGGCGCACTGTGTCTCCCAGTGGGGGCATGACTTCCGGCCGGAGTACATGAAGCTGGATGTGCTGCGCCAGCGCTTTCCGCAGGTGCCGCGCATTGCCCTCACCGCCACGGCGGACCAGCGCACGCGCGAGGAGATCGGCCGCCAGCTGCTGCCGGATGGCGGCGAGACCTATGTGGCCAGCTTCGACCGCCCCAACATCCATTACCGGGTCGGCCTCAAGGGCAACGCCCGCCAGCAGCTGCTCGCCTTCATCCAGGAGCGCCATGCGGGGCATTCCGGCATTGTCTACTGCATGAGCCGCAAGCGCACCGAGTCCACCGCCGAGTACCTGAGCAGCCAGGGCGTGCCGGCGGTGGCCTATCACGCGGGGCTGGACAACGAGACCCGCCAGCACCACCAGGAGCGGTTCCTGCACGAGGACGGGCTGGTGGTGGTGGCGACCGTGGCCTTTGGCATGGGCATCGACAAGCCGGACGTGCGCTTTGTGGCGCATCTGGACCTGCCCAAGAGCATCGAGGCGTACTACCAGGAGACGGGCCGTGCCGGGCGTGACGGGGAACCGGCCGAGGCCTGGATGGTCTACGGCCTGCAGGACGTCTACCAGGTGCGCCAGATGCTGGCGGAGTCCAGTGCCGGCGAGCTCCAGCAGAAGGCGGAGCGCGAAAGGCTGGAGGCCCTGCTCTCCTTCTGCGAGGCCACCGGCTGCCGCCGGCAGGTGCTGCTGCAGTACTTTGGCGAGGCGCACGAGGGCAACTGCGGGAACTGCGACAACTGCCTCCAGCCCCCGAAAACCTGGGATGCCACCGACCCCGCCCGCAAGGCGCTCTCCTGCGTCTACCGCACGGGCCAGCGCTTCGGGGCGGCCCATGTGACAGACGTGCTCATGGGCAAGACCAACGACCGCCTCAGCCGCCTGGGCCACGACCAGCTCAGCACCTTCGGCATCGGCACGGATCTTTCCAAGCAGGCCTGGCACTCGATCCTCCGCCAGCTCCTGGCCCACGGCCACCTGCAGAGCGACCCGGAGGGCCACGGCGGCCTGCAGCTCGCCCCGCGCTGCCGGGAGCTGCTGCGCGGCGAAGCAGCGCTGGAACTGCGCGAGGACATCCTGCCCTCATCGAGCAAACGCAAAGCCACCGGCTCGGGCCGCAAGGCCCCGCCGGATGTACCCGATGGCCCGCAGTGGGAGCGGCTGCGCCAGTTCCGCAAGGAGCTTGCGGATGCCGAGGGCGTGCCGCCCTACATCATCTTCCACGACGCCACTCTCAAGGAAATGCTCCACGCCAAGCCGAAGACGCTGGATGACATGGCCACGGTGCCGGGTGTCGGGCAGGCGAAGCTGGAGCGCTACGGGGAGCAGTTCCTGAACGTGCTCAAGGCCCTTGAGGATATGGCCGAGGAAGCCTGAACCATGGAGCCGATCGACTACAACGGCATGCCCACCCTGAGCTTCCGCCAGGTTGATGAGATGAACGGCTTCACCAAGGGCACCACCTTCCGGCTGTTCAAGCACTCCGGCGATGCCCTCCAGGAAGGGCGGGATTTCTTCTACCTGCCCTCCCCGGAGCACAGTGAGTGGATCGCCACGCTCCAGGCCGAGGGCAGGGTCTATCCATCGTCACGCCACCTTGTGCTGCTGACCCGCGAGGGCTACGAGCGCCTGCAGCGTCTCTAACCCATTGTCCTGCGGGCGTTACGCCGCTCGTTCAGCTCCCACGAAACCCACACCACCACCAGCAGCACGGCGATCGGCAACGCGAAGGCCAGGTGCACCTGGACGGTGCCCAGGATCAGCCCCAGGCAACCGCCGAGGAGCTGGATGACGGTGAGGTTGCCGCCGGTGTTGTCCAGCACCATCTTTTCCAGTTCGTCCGTATCAAGCCGGCGCACCTGCTGTTCCACCACATTGGTCACATCAAGGCGTTTGACCGCCAGTTCGATCCCCTGGCTGACCCAGGCCTGACCCTTTTCGGACTGGAGCAGCTGAAGCCCCTGCCTCTTAAACCACTTAATAGCGTTGATCAGCGCTCCCTCGATACGCTCCCAGTTGCGCTCATCGCTGAGGTACTGGTCGGTCTGGCTGACCAGCAGCGGCAGCATGCGGTCCCGTGTTGTGGTCCCCAGCGCCTCGACCCAGACACCCAGCCGCTCCTGGATCAGCGTCTGCATCTCGGGCTTTTCCATTTCCTGCTGGAGCCCGTCCACCACGGCATCCATCATCTCCATGAAGTCATCGGATACCTCGGGATCGTTGATGAAGCGCTCCAGTATCTGGCTGATCGCCGCCTGGTCGAACGAGAATATGTTCTTGATGCCCAGACCAAACGAGCCCATGCGGCGTTTCTGCCGCAGGTAATCCTCAAGCGCCCGGTTGAGCCAGCCCGAGATCCGGGGAATCTCCCTCTGCAGCCAGTGGCGTGCCTTCTCCGCCAGCCACTCCCGGTTCTCCCGGGACTGCAGGAAGGTGTGGAGTGTCACCCTGATCTGCGCCCACCACTGGTCAATGTTCTCCGGGTCGCGGGCCAGATCCTTGAGCGCGGCCTCAACAAAATCCAGCGAGCGGCTCAGCGCCTCCGGGCCACGCTCGTGCATCAGATCCACCACCACCTCCGTGATGCGTTTGCGCACCTCCGGGTCCTGCAGGTGATCATCGATCCAGACGGCCATCGTCTCGGTGCCGTTCTCGATCAGACGGCGCTCGCGGATGTAGTCCAGGATGATTTCCGGCGAGAGCAACTGCTCCTGGACGCTTTCGGCCAGGCTGCGCGCGATCTGGTCCTTGTTCTTCGGCACCAGCCCCTGCCAGCCCAGCACCTGCCCTTGCTTGGGCTGGAACAGCATCTTGATGGCCAGGAAGTTGGTGAAATACCCGACCAGGCCCGCGACGGTAATCACGAACCCGGCGCGCACCCAGATGCTGTCCCCGGCAAACCAGTAATCCAGGAGGCCGAATACCAGTGCCGCGCTCAGCAGCCCGCGACGGAAACTGCGATCCCACCTGGTCAGATCCACATCCATAGGAATTCTCCTCTGTCATTGTGGAGCAGATGTTCCAGCATACAGACGAGACTCCTGCTCTGCATGGGGCCACCCGTTTGAACTTGCGGGGTTCCCCGGGCATCATTCAGCCATGACAGCCATCCGCACCAGCACCCCGTGAAAGACCCGCACACACTCAACCGCCTGCTGTTACTGGTGATACTGGGGATCACGCTGACGGGCCTGTGGTTCCTGCTCCGGGAACTGGGCATGCCCGGGGATCTCTCCACGGGCGGAATGGCGGTGTGGCTGAACGCCCAGGGTGCCGCCGGGCCCCTGCTGCTGATGCTCGTGATGGTCATGGCCGTGGTCATTGGCCCCATACCCACCCTGCCGGTCAGTGCGGCCGCCGGTATGGCCTTTGGTGTGGTGGGCGGCACTCTGGTGGCCTCGGCCGGCGCGCTGGCCGGCGCCCTGGCCTCGTTCGCCATCAGCCGTTTTCTCGCGCGTGACCTGGTGCGCCGCAAACTGGGCGACAACCCGCTATTCCAGGAACAGGCGCCCCAGAAAGTGCTTTTCTGGGGCGTGTTCGTCACCCGGCTGGTACCGCTGTTCTCGTTCGCGCTGGTGAGCTATGCAGCGGGGCTGACGGTGATCAGCACCTGGCGCTACGCCCTCGCCACCTACCTGGGCATGCTCCCCATGACAGTCGTCTTCGTCACCCTGGGCCGGAGCTTTCAGGTCCACCCGGTGGCCGCCACCATTGCGAGCGCCGTTCTGCTGGTGGCCATGTTCCTGGCCCCGTACTACCTGCAGCGGTTTCATCGGGAGCGGTTGAGAAGGTTCTTCCAATAGCGACATGACGCCAACTCTCGACCCAGCGGGTGCGCCAGGCCCCTGCGCGCTGCCTGAGGTTACTGGGTACCGGCCACGTCCCTTTCAGTGTGGACGGGACCACGCTCGGTCCCGGGCGCGGCTTGCCGCAGCCGTTTGGTCCAGAGCGCGGCGGCCCTGGTATCACCTGCCGCCCTCGCCGCGTAGGCAGCACCTTCGAGGGTGTTATAACGCTCCGGCCATGTACGGTTGGACTCCGCATACGCGACCAGCGCTTCCGCCGGGCGGTCAAGAGAAACCAGCAGGTCTCCCAGAGCCTCATAGGGTGGCAGCAGCGCGCCGGGCGTAACCGGGTGCTTCTCAACGCTGGCTTCCAGCTCGCCGGCCGAGCGCATGCGTTCAACGGCCTGCTCAGGGTTGCCTTCCTCTCTGGCAATCCAGCCGGCAAGAATCCGGCGATCCACTTCAATGTAGGTCGAGAACCGCTGATCGGCGGTGAATCTGGCATTATCCGCCAGCGTCGCCAGCTGCTGTTCCGCTTCGCGGGCACCTTCCAGGTCACCGGTGTGCACGGCGCCAAGCCCCCGCGCAAACCAGGTCACTGCATCCGGCCACGGAAACTGCTCCCAGTTGATTGTTTCGGGGTTCCGGGACGCCAGATCAGCAGCCGCTTCCCAGTCCCGTGCCTCAACAACCAGCCTCGCCGGAATGGAAGCCAGGTGGAACGCACCGGGGAAGTTCGCCTCATGTGGTCCATTAGCCCGGGCGGTTTCCCAAACCTCCTTTGCCGCACTGTCTTCCCCCCGCTGGAGATGGCCATAGACCAGGTAGTCAAGCGCATGGATGTAGTGGAACGACTTGGCCCCATCCGCGACATGGTTCACCGCCACATCCGCAGAGCGGCGATTCCACTCGATCACTGCAGGCCAGTCGCCCAACCGGACATAGATGTGGGAGGGCATGTGCAGGGCATGAGGCACATTGGGCGCGATGGCCCCGTAGGAGGCGACGATCTCGGTGGCGTTGGCCGCCCGGCCATCCGCATCGGTGGAGTGGATGGTGTAGTGAACCGCTCCAGGGTGGGTGGGTTCCGATTCCCAGGCTGTGCGCAGAACTTCCTCGGCCTCATCATGCAACGCTTGCCGGTTGTCGGCCGAAAGCGCCAGTGTCAGGCGGGACAGCGCATAGAGCGAAGCGACATCAGGATCCTCGGGGAATTCCCGGTACGCTGACTCCATGCCCTCTACCCAACCAGCCAGGCGGTCCTGCACCCGCTCGGTCTCAGGCTCAAAGAAGGCGGCTGTCGCCTCGATCAGCAGCTGCTCACGCCGTGTCCCAGCGCTATCAAGGGCTTTCTGGATCTCCATGCGGCCCTGCGCAATATCAGCTGACGGGGGAGTGGTACTCCATAAAGGCTGGAAGAGCGTGGTAGCGATGCCCCAGTGAGCCATGGCGCAACCGGGATCGGCCTCAGCAACGGCCTGGAACTCGGACCGCGCCTGGGTATACATCATATGATGCATCATCCCGAGCGCGTGATCCACGTCCGCGCGGACAGCCTCTTCACAGTCGGCCTGAAAGTTGATGGTGCCGATGGCGTCGCCGGAATTGGCCGGATTCCCATGGCTCATGGTTTCCCCGAGGACGGTCACAGGTGCAGCCAGGCTCAGGGAGGTGATAAGGACGGCAAGTCGGTGTTTTGCGGTCATGACAAGACTCCATTTCCATGTTGCTGGTGGAGCCGGCATGGTCTACATCGGTCAGCTACTGACACCACACTTCCAGTGTCTGGTCCAGCATGCGCAGCTTGTACCTTCAACGCTACGCCGATACCGGGTACTTAGCCAGACCTATCGCTGCCTTGAATCCATCATGGGAAAGCGGTTTGTTGTGCATACTTTTCCGGGATAGGGGTATAACACCCCTACCCCGCACCTGCGGAAACGATGATACTGTTGGCAGGGAATACCGTTTTCTGCGCTCAACCCAGGGAGAGACCACCATGTCCGCCACCGAATGGATCATTCTCATCGCCGTCCTCGGTTCCCTGCTGGGTGGGCTATTCATGCTGAAGAACCGGGCCCACGGTCTGCATGTCTCAGAAGAACAGATGGAGCGGATCCGCAAGCGCAAGGCGGAACTTGAGGAGCAGGAACGGCGCGACGACGAAGAGAAGGAGCAATAAGGCCGCATCACGGCCGCACGGCTACTCCCGCCTCAGAAGCTTGGTCAACACTTTGAAAAATTCTGTAATTGAAACCCACCGAACGGCCCATGGTAACGTCAGGACACCTAATCAGGTTACCGGTTCAGCAGTGTATTGCTGAACGGAAACGCCTCCACGGGACGGAGAAGGTGCCCAGCCTATTTGCAGGGACAATTAGAATAATACTCAGAAGTCGACGCTATGACCGATTCAGGGCTATCCGCTGAACAAAAAAAAGAAATCACCGCTCGCTTTTCCAGAAAGAATAATGCCGTTGCATGGCGTCAGATTGCCACGACCCTGATCCCTTTTGCACTGGTCTGGTACCTCGCGATTGAAAGTGCCTCGCTGGACAATGCATTGGCCGCGTGGGGCCTGACAGCCATCTGCATCGCGGTGTTGTGTCTGTTTCTCCTGAGGGTGTTCGTGCTGATGCACGACTGCGGGCACAACGCCCTGTTCGCCACAACCGCCTACAATCGCGCAGCCGGCTTTTTCCTGGGTGTGCTTTGCGGTATGCCGCAGTATGTCTGGTCGAAGAACCACGCCTTTCACCACGCCACCAACGGCAACTGGGACCGTTATCGGGGGCCATTGGCGACGCTTTCCATTGAGGAATTCAACGAGCTGACCCGGGGACAGCAGATCCGCTACCGGTTGCTGCGCCACATCACGATGGCGCCGGTCGGCGGTTTCCTCTACCTGATCTTTAATCCCCGCTTCACCTGGATCAAGGGCAGCCTGGCGCTGCTGGCATTTGTCGCCAGGCATAAGTTGCGTGCGCCTTCCCGCTCGCTGCGCTCGATTGCGGATGACTTTCAGCCGCGTTACTGGAAAACGTGGAAAGACTACCAGCACATGACGGCCAACAACCTGGTGCTGCTGACGATCTGGGTGCTCATGAGTCTGGCCATCGGCCCGGCCCTGTTCTTCACGATCTACCTGATCAGTCTCTCCCTGGCCGGTGCGGGGGGCATTATTCTGTTCACGGTGCAGCATAACTTCGAGGATTCATGGGCAGCGGACGAGGCGCACTGGGATTACAACAAGGCAGCGATAGAGGGCACCAGCTTTCTGGTACTGCCTGCGTGGCTGAACTGGTTTACGGCGGATATTGCCTATCACCACGTTCATCACCTGTCCGCCTCGATTCCCAACTACCAGCTGGCTGAGTGTCACCGGGCCTACGCGCACCTGTTTGAGGACGTCACCCGGATTTCACTGCGTGATGTGCCGAAGGCACTGCGGAACAATCTCTGGGACCGGCATCACCAGCGCATCACCTCGGTCGAGCAAGTCACGCAGGGGGTGGGCGGAAATATGGCCGTTTCGGAGCCATATACCTGACCAAGTGCCTAACCCACCCAGTATAATCCCTGCGCAATCCCCGATTGAGGATCAGCCCTATTCCGGTACTGGCTGCTTTTTGGCCCAGGGCAGTATTCTGAACGCCTCCTGGCTGGCGCCCTGGGTCATGTGACGCTCGGACCGCAGCGCCTTGTAAAGGCTCAGGCAAATCGCCAACAGGAGGAAGGACATGAAGAAACCAAGGGAAATGGAAGCATCCTGAATCGCCCGCAGCCCACCGACGATCAGCAGGATGGCAGCAACAGACCCCTCGGACACGGCCCAGAAAACACGCTGCGCACGCGGCGGATTCGGGTGGCCTCCGGAAGTGACCATGTCATCGACCAGCGACCCTGAATCCGAAGAGGTGATGAAGAAAATCACGATCACCAGGGTCGCCCACATCATGGTCACACCCGCCAGCGGCAGCGCGTCCAGCAGTGCGTGCAGCGACAGCGAGACATCATCCTGAACGATCGCGCTCAGCCCCCCGTTGCCGAAAAGCTCGATGTGCAGTGCTGAACCACCGAAAACTGACAGCCAGACGAAAGTGACCAGCGTCGGGACCAGCATCACCGAAAGAACAAACTCACGCAGGGTGCGCCCCCGGGAAATACGGGCCACAAACACCCCGACAAAGGGCGACCAGGAAATCCACCAGCCCCAGTAGAACATGGTCCAGGTTGCCTGCCAGTCGGTGTTGCTGGTGTACTCGACCCAGAGACTCATTTCAGGCAGTTTCTGGATGTAGATGCCCAGGGTTCCCACCAGGGTTTCGAGAATATAGACCGTCTGGCCGGCTAGGAGAACAAACACCATAAGGCCGAACGCCAGCGCCAGGTTGATGAGGCTGAGTCGCCGTATGCCAGCCTTGATACCGGACACGACAGAGACAGTGGCCACCAGTGTGATCAGGGCGATGATCCCTACCTGCACGTTGGTCTGAAGCGGGATGTCCATGTACTGGGCAAGGCCACTGTTGATCTGCATCGCGCCCAGCCCCAGGGATGTGGAAACCCCCAGCAGGGTCCCCACCGTGCAGAGAATGTCCACACCGTGGCCAATCGGCCCCCAGATATGACGCCCGATCAGCGGATGCAGAATGGATCTGGGCGCGAGCGGAAGATCATGGCGGAAATGGAAATAGGCAATGGAGGCGCCGAACAGGATATAGATGGCCCAGGGATGCAGCCCCCAGTGAAAGAAGGTGTAACGCATCGCCTCCTTGGCTGCCTCAGGTGAGCCGCCCTCGGCAAACAGCGGATCGGCATGGTGATAGAGGGGCTCCGCCACCCCCCAGAACACCAGACCTGTTCCCATGCCGGCACTGAACAGCATGGCGAACCAGGCGTGATAGCGGAACTCAGGCCGTGAATCCGGAGGTCCCAGCCGTAACCGGCCATAGGGACTGACCATCAGCCAGAAGGCAAAGAGAACGAACAAGGTGACAATCAGCGCGTAATACCAGCCAAACGTCCGGGAAATCGTCTGTTGCGCGCTTGAGAAAGCGTCACTCGCCGTAGCGGTAAAAAGGCCACCGAAAATACAGAAGCCAATGACGCAGAGCGCCGAGCCAATGAAGACCGGCGGTGACATCTTCTGGGTAATACGATGCCACGCCTGCGTCAGGCCTGTCCTGAGTGCGCCCATACTCTGAACCCCATCCGGTATCCCGATAACGGTAACGAATGCCCTCGTTACCCTGCGCGATCATCATGTCGCGCGTATGATAGGGATTCAGAGCCCTTCAGGCCATCTGCTGCAGCAGACGCGCCGTTTCATCCCATCCCAGACAGGGATCGGTAATCGACTGCCCGTAGGTCAGTTCGCCTTCGTCCTTCTGCTTGCCATCCACCAGGAAGCTCTCCAGCATGATACCGACAATCCGGTGATTGCCCGCCTGGCGCTGGTGCAGCAGTTCGCGGGCAATCCCGGTCTGGCGCTGGTGCTCCTTGCAGGCATTGTCATGGCTGCAGTCCACCATCACAGAGGGGTTGAGCCCACTCTCCCGCAGCTCTTCCTGGGCGGCCGTGATACTGGCCTGGTCGTAATTGATAACGCCACGACCACCACGCAGTACCAGGTGCGTATCCGGGTTGCCCGGTGTCTGCATCATGGCCGGCCGGCCCTGGAGGTCCGTGCCCAGCCGGTAATGGGAAGAAGCCGCCGACTGCATGGCATTGAGCGCCATCCCATGGCTGCCATCGGTGCCGTTCTTGAAGCCCACCGGCATGGGCAGCTGGCTTGCCATCTCACGATGGAGCTGTGACTCCGTGGTCCGCGCCCCGATCGCCGTCCAGCTCACCAGATCGGACAGATAATCCGCGGCCATTGGATGGAGAGCTTCGGTTGCCAGCGGCAGCCCCAACTGCGCCAGATTCAGAAGCAGGCGCCGGCTTCGGACCAGCCCCTGGGCCAGATCCCCTTCTCCCGTGCGCTCAGGGTCGTACAGCAGGCCTTTCCAGCCCACGGTGGTCCGGGGCTTCTCGAGATAAGCCCGCATGACGATGAGACAGCGGTCCTGAAGGGTCGCGGCGAGTTCCGCCAGTCGCTCGCCATACTCAAGTGCCGCCACCTCGTCATGCACCGAACAGGGCCCCACGACCACCAGCAGGCGCTCGTCCTCGCCCCTGAGAATGGCGCGGACCGCCTCCCGGTGCCGTTCAACCTGCTTATGCAGCGCCTCCGGACAGGGCAACTGCTGTTTCAGCTCCGCTGGCGCGGGCAGGCCCTGGACCGTTGCGGCACGATGTACAGGCTGTGGTTGTTCGCTGGTCGTCTGTGAGTCCGTCATTGCTGTCGCCATTGTTGATCTCCCATAAAAAAACCCCGACGGCGGCTGCCAGTCGGGGTTCTTCATCCGGTGGCAGCCTGGCTTTCTGCCGGGCCGCCTGCTGGGGTGTGAAGTGTCAGACGTGGCCCGGTGACTGGCTATGGAAATAGCCGAAACCAAACCACGGGAAATACACAGCAGCCACCGTGCCCGCCGGAACGCCGGCAGGCTTCGGGGTCATTGAGGTGGTGGATGCTGCGCTTAATGTCTTCATAACCCGGATCATAACGTACCCAGCCAGCGTTGCAACACCAGGCCTTTTCGAAAAGCCGGGAAGATGGGAGTATTTCAGCTCAGCCCCAAACGCCCGACACTCAGAGAGGCCAATGCCAGCCGAATACGATCTTGAAGTCCGCAGCAACCACCGCCTGACCCCGAACATGCGCCGGATCGTGCTGCAGGGGCCGGAACTGGCCGATTTTCCGGCTGACCAGGAGGGTGGCTACGTGAAGCTGGTTTTTGACCCGGCGGAGGAAGGCGGGAAACCAACCCTGCGCTCCTACACCATCCGCGCCTTCGATGCGGCACGGCAGGAACTGACACTGGATGTCGTGGCGCACGGCGACGGCGGTCCGGCCTCGGCCTGGGCGAACCGAGCCCAACCCGGCGACCCCATCACCATCCGCGGCCCGGGTGAGCCGAAACTGGCCGCCCCTGACGCCGACTGGTTCCTTCTGGCCGGCGACATGAGCGCCCTACCGGCGCTGGCCGTCAACCTTGAACGCCTCCCGGTGAATGCTCAGGGCTATGCCCTTATCGAGGTGCTTTCCGAGAACGACAGACAGGCCATTGACCATCCCGAGGGCGTCGAGCTGAGGTGGCTTGTGAATCCGGACACCGAAAACCCCAACGCCCTGCTGGCGGAACACGTTCACGCCCTGCCGTGGCTACCGGGCACGCCCTACCCCTGGTTCGCGGGCGAGTTCAGTACAATGCGCGGGATGCGCCGCTACTTCCGGGACGAAAGCGGCATCAGCAAGCACGCCATGTACTGCAGCTGCTACTGGAAGATGGGTGATACCGACGAAGGGATGAAGCGGGCCAAGAAGCTTGACCCGGAAGCCTGATCAAACGGCCTGCTCGCCATCTTCTTCATCCTCGGGATCGGGCAGCGCGGCAGCCGGAGGACCGGAAAAGACGCTCAGTGCCGTGACCGTGGCCAGGATCAACGCCATACCCACAATCTGCAGCGCCACCAGCGTTTCCTCCAGAACCACCACACCGAACAGTGAGGCCGTGACGGGTTCAACCATGGCTACAATGGAGGCGACTGCGGGGGCCGTGTGGTTGAGGCCGATGATGTAGAAGATGAACGACAGCCCCGCCCCCAGTATTCCCAGTGTGACAAACAGGGGCCAGTCCGGCGTGCTCAGGGCAATGGCAATCTCGCTGGAATCCCCGAAAGCACCGAGAATGATGACCAGGGCCGTGAAGGCGATGGTGAGGATGGCCTGAGGGGTGCCATGGGGCGCGGCGTATTTGAAGCCGAATATGAAGATGGCGTACGACAGACCCGCAAGCAGCCCGGCACCAACGCCAAGGGCCGTGACACCGCCCGCGCCGACGTCGTAGATGCGTGTGAGCAGCACAATACCCACCATCACCATCACGATGGCCGCCCACTTGAGTGGCGTCGGGCTTTCCAGCTTTAACGCGAACGAAAGAAGGTAGACGAACACCGGCGCGCAGTACATCAGTGTCGCCGCCACCGCGACACTGCCCTCGGAGATGCTCAGGAAGTAGAACGAGAAGTTGCCGGCCACGCCCAGCCCTGCAATCGCCGACCAGAACCACAGCTTACGATTAGCCAGCCCACTGTTGCCCGGGCGGATCGCCAACCAGCCCAGGACGAACACCAGACCGATCGCGCCCCGGTAGAAAGAGACCACAAAGGCGTCCCAGCCATCCGCCATGAGGATACCGCCAATACCACCGGAAAGCCCCCAGCAAAGGGACGCCAACATCACCAGAGCCGTTGCGCCTGCCATTCGATCTCCTCACTGGCCGGATGTGGAAAAGGGTGAGCAGCCTAGGTCAGAAGCAGCGGCCCCGTCCAGTTTCGGGTTTCCTCAATGCCTGCTGTATATCTATCATGGACGCTCCCGATCTGCTCGTGCCCAATGCTCTATCGTTCCCCCTGTCACCTCGGGCTTCGGGCACGGCGGATGCCCTGGCACCGGAGCAGATCACGAATAACTGGCGGCCCCCATTCATGCTTATTTTCCTGCTCTGCGCCCTGGTCCTTATTGGCGCCCTCATCTTATACCTGTTCTTCTATCGCAGCTGGTGGCGCAGCAGACAGCTCCAGCACCCCTTCCCGGAACACTGGCGGGAAATGCTTGACGCCCGCGTACCGCTATACAGCCGGTTGCCCGCCCAACTCAAGCGCCAGCTCGAGCAGCACGTACAGCTGTTTCTGGCCGAAAAACCCTTCTACGGCTGCGACGGATTTGAGGTCGACGACAGCGTACGTCTCACCATTGCCGGGCATGCCTGCCTGCTGATCGTTGCCCGGAATTTCTCGGATTTTGACGGGATCAACAGCATCCTGGTGTACCCCGACCGTTACCGCGTCAGGGACATGCAGAGCGACGGCATAGTGGTCAGTGAAAGCAACGAGATCCGCGCCGGGGAGGCCTCCAGCCTGGGTCAGGTGGTCCTGGCGTGGACCGAATGCGAGGAAGGCGCCCTCCATCCACACGGCAAGCACAACGTGATCCTTCACGAGTTCGCCCACCAGCTGGATTACCTGGACGGCACCGCCGACGGCGCGCCACCCCTCAGCGGCGAACAGGCCCGGCACTGGCAGGAGACCATGACCCGCGCCTACCAGCACCTGCGCGACTCACTGCGCCACCACGAGAAACCCTGGCTTGATCCTTATGGAGCGACCGAGCCGGCGGAGTTCTTTGCGGTGCTCACGGAAGCCTTCTTCCAGCAACCCAACCATCTCAGGACGGAACAGCCCGAGGTCTACGGGACACTGAGCCGGTACTTCCGGTTCGACCCACTCAATCTGACTGAACACCCAGCCGGTTCAGATAATCGTGGAGTTCCGCCTCGGTGAGATTGACGTATTCCACCACCCGGCCATAGAGCATTGCGGTCGGCACGTTGCGCCCGTTCAGCTCACGCTGGGTCTGCTGCAGCACATACAGGATGATCCGCTCCGTGCGCGTCAGGCCATCACGGGCATCAGGGATGGTTTCCAGCAGTGCTTCAGGGTCCTGTGGGCTCATTTCAATCCTCGACTGGTCCGTTCCTCTCCAAACATTTTACCTGCACAGGGGTCGGCGCGATTCTTTTCGCCACTCAGTGCGCCACCGAACAGACGAGGCCACGTGCAGAACCTATTGTGGGCTCAGATGAGGCGAAGGACATGCCGGAACAGGACGTTACATCGAGCGCCACCGGGAAGGCGGCGCACCCCGATTTCGGATCTGCGGAAAGGAGGCGTTACCCATGCACAATATTGTCTATCTCGTCGGTGCGGTTGTTATTGTTCTGGCGATTCTTTCCTTTGTTGGTCTGCGTTAGGGCGATACCCCGGCCGTTTACCACACCCCGCACTTGTAGCGCCCCGTTAGCAGACTGGGGCGCACCCGCTGTAATCGCGCTTCGATAGCCTCCTCGTTGCGCTGCGCGGAACTGGGGCCCTTCCTCTCTCCCACGCCAGAATTCCCTCACGCTCAGCTTGCCTCAGGCTGATCAGCGCTTTCCCCGGGAACCGCATTTATGTCGGTTACCGTACAGACGAACGCTTGAATCACAGACATCTTTATTCGATGACGCCCCCAGCTCATTCCGAGCTTTTGAATACGGGGGTCAGTGGCTTCGAATAGCATTGGAGCTGCACTTTTTACTTGAATCCAGGGAGGGTGGATCGTTATGGATATGCCGACGTTCGATGAGCTCAGGGAGCTGGCCCAGCGTGACCCGGAAGGCTTTGAGGCATTACGCGCGGAATTGATTGAGGACTGTATTCGCAGCAGTTCGGAGTGTAACCAGCATCGGTTGCGGGGTCTCCAGTTTGAGGTAGACGCGCAGCGCCGGGTAGCGGGCAGCCCCATGAAAGCACTACTGGATATTCAGGGCATGATGTACGACTCGTTTCTGGAGCTGCAACAGGCCCTGCTTATGCGGCAATGCCCGTCAGAACAATGCGCGCCGACAAGCGCACGCATCCTGGACTTTCGACGCCCCCCGTCATCGGCAAGACACCCCCGTAGTGCAGGATTCCGCTCATAGCCTGGCGCCGTGGTTCTGGCCACGACGCCGGAGAGGCGTGCAGAAGCCCGCTCAGAACTCCAGGCAGATCTTCCCGAAGTGCTTTCCGGCTTCTTCATGCCGGAACGCATCCGCGATCTCGTCCAGCTTGAAGCTGCAGTCGATCACGGGCTTGAGGCCGGTGGCATTAATGGCATTCACCATGTCGATCTGGTGGCGGCGGCTGCCCACGAGCAGGCCCTGGAGGCGTGCCTGCTTGGCCATGAGCTTGGCGGTGGGGACTTCGCCGCCGCTGCCGGTGAGCACACCAATCAGGGAGATGAGCCCGCCCACGCGGATGGCTTCAATGGACTGGGCCACGGTGCCCGGGCCGCCGACTTCAATCACCTGGTCCACACCCTGGCCGTTGGTAAGCTTTTTCACCGTCTTACCCCACTTGGGGTCTTCCTTGTAGTTGATGGTGTGCTGGGCGCCCATCTGCTTGAGCCGCTCCAGCTTCTCGTTGGAGGACGAGGTGGCGATGACGTTCACGCCCATGGCGCGCGCGAACTGCAGCGCGAAGATGGAAACGCCACCGGTACCGAGGATGAGGATGGTGTCGCCGGCCTTGATGTGGTTGTCCACGGTCAGCGCGCGCCAGGCGGTGAGGCCGGCGGTCGTAAGCGTGGCGGCCTCGGCGTGGCTGTAGCCCTCCGGGGCATGGGTGAAGCTGGTCGCGGCACGCACCACCTGTTCGCGGGCGTAGCCGTCGAGGCCGTCACCAGGCACGTTCGTGAAGTTGCCCTCCCGGGGTTCGCCATCGAGCCACGGCGGGAAGAACGTGGAGACGACGCTGTCGCCCACGGCGAATTCCGCAACGCCCTCGCCTACGGCCTCGACCACACCGGCGCCGTCGGACATGGGAATGCGGCCGTCCTCGGTCGGGATGCCGCCGTTGGCGACCAGGAAGTCATGGAAGTTGAGGGAGTTGGCGTGCAACCGCACACGGATCTCACCGGCGCCGGGCTGACCCGGTTCGGCCTGGTCGGTGACCTTGAGGTTGTCGAGCCCGCCGGGGCTGGTGACCGTAACCGTTTTCATGAGGGCGCTCTCCTGTATCCGTTGCGCGTTTTGGGATTACGGGAATCATCATTGGGTGTCACTGCATTGACGTCAAGACGCACCGGAATTCCCGCGCTGTGATTGGCCGCAGCGGCCATTACATTGCCGATTCCGGTTAACTTTGAGACGTACCTTGAAAAACGGAACTGCACCACGGAAACTTCCCAATCGGTTATGTTACACCGGACATTGGATGATAAAAGTCCGCAAAATGCAGTGCGGCTTGAGGAGGCTGACCATGAAAACAGGGCTGATTGTCGACTCCGCGTGCGACATACCCCATGAGTTCAGCAGGGAGCACGGGCTCTTCGTTCTGCCGGTCACGGCACACATTGACGACCAGACCTACACCGACACCCACGACCCCAAACTGACCCAGGAGTTCTACGATCAGGGACTTCTCCAGAAGGGCCACCACGCCGAGACCGAGGCGTTTTCGGCGGAACAGATCCATAAGCTGTTCATGGAACAGATCGTGGACCAATACGACATGGCGATCTGCGAGACGGTCACCCGTTCCCGAAGCAAGATCTACGAGAACGCCAGCGTCGCCATGAATACCGTGCTGGCCGAATACCGCCGCAAGCGTGACGCTGCCGGTGAAACCGGCAACTTCTCGATGCGGGTGGTCGACAGCAAGCAGATCTTTGCAGGCCAGGGGCTGCTCGCGGCCCACACCATCCGCCTGATGCACCAGAACCTGGACAAGAACGCGCTGCGTCACGAAGTTGAAACCTTCACGGACAACATCTACAGCGTGGTGATCCCGAGGGATCTTCACTACATCCGTGAACGCGCCCGCCGCCGGGGGGACAACAGCGTCTCGGGGCTGGTGGCCTTCCTCGGCAAGGCACTGAACATCACGCCCGTGATCTTCGGCAAGGGCGCTGGGGGCAAACCGGTCACCAAGACACGGGGTTTTGAGCCGGCCGTCGAGAAGGTGATGAGCTACGCCGCGGCCCGCGTGGAGGCGGGGCTGCTTACCCCCTATGTCTCGCTCTCCTGCGGCATGGACTGGGATGAGATTGAGGCCCTGCCCGGGCTGCAGCGCTTGCGCGATGCCTGCAAAGCCCATGGTGTGGAGTTGCTGCTTTCCCAGATGGGCATAACCAGCACCATCTACATCGGGCCGGGCAGCCTGTGCCTGGCGCTGGCGGCGGAACCGCACGAGTTCAGCGACTTCCAGTAACAGGGCCTCCGGTTGCGCGCCTGCGCTGTGTTACGATTCGCACACTAACGAACACAGCGGAGCCGTCATGACAGCGGAGATCGTCATTGTTGGCGGCGGTGCCGGGGGGCTGGAACTGGCCACCAAACTGGGCCGCCGCATGGGGCGCCGGGGGGAAGCGCGCATCACCCTCGTCGACCGCAGTCCAACCCACATCTGGAAGCCGCTTCTGCACGAGGTGGCCTCCGGCGCCATGGATTCCTCGGTGGACCAGATCAGCTACAGGGCTGTGGCCCGTCACCAGGGATTCCACTTCGTTCTGGGGGAGTTCGCCGGGCTGGACCGCGAGGCTCAGACCATCACCCTGAACGCCATTATCGATGAGAACGGCCAGACGATTCTGCCCGAGCGCCAGCTCTCCTATGACTACCTGGTTCTGGCCATCGGCAGCATCACCAATGACTTCGGCATTCCCGGTGTGCGCCGCCACTGTCAGTTCCTGGACTCCCCGGAGCAGGCACAGCATTTCCACCAGAACTTCCTGAATACGCTGATGCGGGTGAACAGCCAACGCCGAACGGACCCGGATGCCTGCGCGCGCATTCCCATTGTGGGCGGCGGCGCCACTGGGGTTGAGCTGGCGGCCGAGCTGGTGCACGCCTCGGAAACGGTACACGAATACGGTTTCTCGCAGGCGGACCGCAGCATGCTCCGGATCACACTGCTCGAGGCCGGCCCCCGGCTGCTTCCGGCGCTGCCAGAGCGCATCTCCCGGGATACACTGCGCGAGCTGAAGGAGCTTGGCGTGGATGTGCGCCTTGAGGCCCGGATCACCGAGGCACGCAGCGATGCCCTGGTGGATCAGGATGGACGTGAGATCCCTGGTGACATCATGGTCTGGGCCGCCGGCGTCCAGGGCCCAACACTGATGGAGCACCTGGATGGCCTGAGCCTGCAGCCCAACCGCATGCTCAAGGTGGCGGCCACGCTGCAGTCGGTGGACGACCCGCACATCTTTGCGCTGGGCGACTGCGCGGCCTGCCCCCAGGAGCAGGGCTTCGTGCCGCCCCGGGCCCAGAGCGCCCACCAGATGGCGGACCACCTGGCGGGCAACCTGCGCCGGGCCATGAACGGGCGCGAACTCAAGGCCTTCCAGTACCAGGATTACGGGTCACTGGTGAACCTGAGCCAGTATTCAGCGGTCGGCACCCTGATGGGGGGCACCTCCAAGGGCAGCCTGAGGGTGGAAGGCCGACTGGCACGGCTGGTCTACATCTCATTGTACCGGATGCACCAGATCGCGGTCTTCGGCTGGTTCCGGGGGCTGCTGATGGCGCTGACGGACCGCCTGCACCGGGCGTTCAAGCCCAAGATGAAACTGCACTGACCGGGGGTCAGGCCTCGGGCACCAGGCGGTTTTTCTCGCGGCGAAGGCGATGGGGAAGCGTCATGTTCATGGCCTCCCGGCCGCCGATTTCGTCCAGCAGCGCATCCACCGGGCCACGCTGCTCCTCCGGCAGCCCCTGATAGAAATCCAGGGGCCGCTGCAGCTTCCACTGCGGGAAGCTGAGCAGCGCCCTTGTCTCCTCCACCCCACTCAGGCGATACCGGTGCTCGCCCACCTTGCGCGGCAGCCTCTGCCCGGGGTGTTCGTCAATCCACTGCCCCACGGCCTCCACCGTCTCACGCAGCACCGGGAACTGGCTGTCGAACTGGTGCCTGAGCAGGGGGTAGAGGGTCTCGGGCACCTGGTCGCCCGCCAGCCAGTCGCCCACACGGGGTTTGCGCGTGTTCATGCGCTCAATCCACTCGACCAGATGCGGTGCACGGCGCCTCATGATGCGCCCGGGCGCCGGGTCCCGGTAGAGATGGGCGTAGAGCGGCGCCATCAGGCCGAAGTCCCCGATGCTGGCGCGCTCGCCCAGCAGATACGGATGCTGGCCAAAGTGGGTGTTGAGCTGGTCGAGTACCTGGTAATACCAGTTCTCGATGGCGGACGCGGTGCTTTCCGTAATGCCAAGCAGTGGCAGCATCCCCGAAAAACGCTTTGCCAGGCGGTTGCCGGCTAACCGGCGCAGCGGCCCCGGAAGCCAGGGGGAAAGGACCTTGCCGAATTCACTGTGCAGAAAGCGCCGGTTCTCCTCCGGAAAACTCCAGCGGAAGTGCATGGCCGGCAGCAACAGCCATTCATCCGCGTACAGTTCCACCAGCAGGGATACCAGACGCTGCTTTGGCGTGGCCGGGTAGACGCCCCTTTCGGGAAAGCGCTGCTCCAGGGTGTCGATGATCTCGACGGTATCCTGGATGAACTCGTGTTCCGGGGTTTCCAGGACGGGAATCATCGCCACGCCCGTCTTCGGAATCAGAACCCGGCGATACACGGAGAGCGTGGCAATGCGTTCCTCGAACGGGATCCCCTTGTACCGCAGGTAGGACCGGGTCTTGCCGCTGTAGAGGGAAAACTCGGTGCCATAGTGGGTAAAGGCGTAGGTTGTGGTCATCGGAACTCCGTTTCTCCCGCTCTCAACTCAACCAGCGGTACATGACGTGGGCGTCCACAAACCCGTACTCGGGATGCTCAAACGCACCCGGGAGGGTGCCGGTGACCTCAAAGCCGTTGCGCTCCCAGACCTTGATGGCGCCCAGGTTGGTGGCGACAACCAGATTGTACTGCATCGCACGGTACCCCATCCGTTTGGCATCTTCCATGGAATGGCGGCACATCTCACTGGCCAGCCCCCGGCCACGGGCGTGCTCTCCCACGATGTAGCCGCAGTTACAGACATGGCTGCCCGGCCCGGGGGCGTTGGTCTTGAGGAAGTAGGTTCCCAGGTAGGTCTCGTCGTCATCCAGCATGACATAGGTGCAGTCCGGCTTTTCCACCCAGAAGGTGAAGGCGTCGTCCTCGCTGATGTCCATGGGGACGGCGTAGGTCTCCCCGGCGCGGAATACCGGTTCCAGCATGGCCCAGAGCTCGGGCCAGTCGTCCGGCAGGAAGTGGCGGATCTCTGGCATGGGGTCTCCTCAGTCGTCCCAGCGGAAGATGGTGGCGCCAGCCTCGGCGTGGGTGACCTGTTCCCGGAACCCGGCAAAAAGCTCGCGTCCGAGCCCTTCGTTGCCCCGGCCCCAGTGCACCGGCTGGCCATGCTCGTGCCCTGCCTCCCAGTGTAGCGCACCGGCGGTTGCGTCAATACGGATGTGGTCGCCATCACGGATGCGCCCGATGGTGCCCCCGCGCACGGCTTCCGGATACACATGGATGGCGCTGGGCACCTTGCCGGAGGCGCCGGAAAGGCGCCCGTCCGTGAGCAGCGCCACGCGCAGGCCATCGCTCTGCAGGTTGGCAAGCACCGGCATCAGCTTGTGCAGCTCGGGCATGCCATCGGCGCCAGGGCCCTGGCCCGGCAGTACGGCCACGAAATCCTGCGTCAGCTCCCCGGCGTGCCAGGCATCCATCACCGCCTTCTGGTCGGCGAAGACCCGCGCCGGTGCCTCGATGCACCAGCGGTCCTCGGGCACCGAGGAGGTCTTGATGATGGCCCTGCCCAGGTTGCCCTCAAGGCGATGGAAGCCACTGTCCGCCACGAAGGGATCGTCCACGGTCCGCAGGCAGCGGGTATCGCCGGAGGCTTCCCGCGGCGGATCCCACACCAGGCGTCCGGCCCCATCAAGGCTTGCCGGTCGGGTGTAGTCGTGGATGGAGTCGCCGAACATCACCCTCACATCCTCATGCATCAGCCCCGCCCCCAGGAGTTCCCGGACAAGGAAGGGCACGCCGCCGGCACGGTCGAAGTCGTTGATGTCCGACTCGCCGTTGGGATAGAGACGGCACAGCAGCGGCACCACCCGCGAGAGCTCATGGAAGTCTTCCCAGTCGATGCGGATGCCGGCAGCACGGCCGATGGCCACCAGGTGGATGCTGTGGTTGGTGGAGCCGCCGGTGGCCAGAAGCGCGATCATGGCATTCACCAGTGTTTTCTCGGAGACCACCTGAGACAGGGGCCGGTAGTCATCGCCCAGGTCGGTCACCTCCGTAATCCGGCGGCTCGCGGCCTGGGTGAAAGCCTCGCGCAGGTCCGTTCCGGGATTCACAAAGGAGGACCCCGGCAGCTGCAGGCCCATGACCTCCATCAGCACCTGGTTGGAGTTGGCGGTGCCGTAGAAGGTGCAGGTGCCCGGTGAATGGTAGGAGCGGGATTCCGCCTCCAGCAGTTCGTCACGGCCGATCTCGCCGCGCGCGTGCTGTTCCCGGATGCGGGATTTCTCGGCGTTGGACATGCCCGAGGGCATGGGCCCAGCCGGTACGAACAGTGTTGGCAGATGACCGAAGCGCAGCGCACCGGTGAGCAGCCCGGGCACGATCTTGTCGCAGATGCCCAGGCACAGAACGCCGTCGAACACATTGTGGCTGAGCCCGATGGCGGTGGCCTGGGCGATCAGGTCCCGGGAGAACAGCGAGAGCTCCATGCCTGGCTGGCCCTGGGTGATGCCGTCGCACATGGCGGGCACTCCGGCGGCGAACTGGGCCACATGCCCGGTCCGCGCCACCGTGCGCCGGATCTGGTCCGGAAAGTCGCCGTAGGGCTGGTGCGCCGAGAGCATCTCATTGTAGGCGGAGATGATGCCGACGTTGGCGCTGCGTTCCGTCTGGCGCAGGATCAGCTTGTCGGAATCGGGCTTGGAGGCCATGACGTGCGCCAGGTTGGTACAGCTCATGGTCTCGCGCTGCGGGCCGTCGCGGCGGGCACCGGCCATCAGTGCCAGGTAGCGGTCCCGGCTGGTGGCGCTGCGTTCGCGTATGCGCCTTGTAACCGCCTCAACCGTTGGGTGCATCGTCTGTCCCCCTTTCATCCCAGAGCCGGCCGTCACGGGCCAGCAGCATGGTCGCCGCCGAGGGCCCCCAGGTTCCGGCCCTGTAGGGCTCCGGGCGGACACCGGAGTCCCGCCAGTGCTGCAGGATGGGGTCCACCCATTCCCAGGCGGCCATGAGTTCATCATGGCGCACGAACAGCGTCTGGTTATCCTGGATCACGTCGCTGAGCAGCCGTTCATAGGCATCCGGTGCCCGCTCCCGCCTCAGTGTCTGCGGGTTGAGGCTGAGCTCGGACATACGGATGTCCATGGCCGCCCCGGGGCGCTTCTCGCTGAACGAGAGCTGAATGCCTTCATCCGGCTGCAGGCGGAAGATCAGACGGTTGGCCATGCTCGCGCGCTGCTGCGGAAAAATCGAATGCGGAACCGGCCGGAAGTGGACCACGATCTCGCAGGTGCGCTCAGGCAGGCGCTTGCCCGTGCGCAGGTAGAACGGCACGCCGGCCCAGCGCCAGTTGTCGATGGTCACACGCATGGCCACAAAGGTCTCCGTGGCGCTCTCGCGAACACCGGCATCCTCGGCGTACCCCGCCTCGCCATTGCTGCCGGCGGTATACTGCCCCCGCACCACCTCTTCCGCGATGGAGATGCCTTCCATGGGCCTCAGCGCACGCAGCACCTTCACTTTCTCATCGCGCACCGCATCCGCATCCAGGGTGTTCGGGGGTTCCATGGCCGTTATGCACAGAAGCTGCAGCAGATGGTTCTGGACCATGTCCCGCAGGGCCCCGACCTCATTATAAAAGGCACCCCGCCCCGCCACACTGCCGGACTCCGCGATGGTGATCTGGATGTGGTCGATGTAGCGGTGGTTCCACTGGCTCTCGAAGATGGAGTTGGCGAAGCGCAGCACCAGCAGGTTCTGCACAGTCTCCTTGCCCAGGTAATGGTCGATGCGGAAGATCTGGCGCTCGCTGAAGCGCTCGCGCACCGCCGACTCAATGGTCTCGGCGGAGGCGTAATCCAGCCCGATGGGTTTCTCGAGCACGATGCGGGAGTGCCCGGAAACAAGGCCAGCGTGGTCCAGCGCCCGGGTGATGTCGTCGTATAGATCGGCGCGGGTTGCGAGATAGAAGATGCAGCGCCGTTCGCCCAGATAGTCCCTCAGGGCCTCGAGGGCTTGCGGGTCGGTGGCATCCGCCGGGAGATAGTCCACATTGGCCAGGAAATCCCCGGCAACGGTGCCGTCAATTTCCCCCGCCAGTTCCTCGCGCCACGCCTCGCTGGTGCGGGTGCTGCGGCTAACGCCAACGAGCCGCCAGTCCCGGGGGAGTCCTCCGTCACACCAGAGGGCATACAATGACGGCACCAGGCGCCGTCGGGCCAGATCACCGGCGGCGCCAAACAGGACCATAGTGAAGGGCGCGGTGTCTTGTTGGCTCATGGTTACAGCATGAGCAATCGCCGCGGCCATCGCAAATCAAAAAACGGACATCAAGCGCCCCTCCTTTTTACGCAACGGATTGTTTACACTGGCTGCTTCTGGAATCATCCCCGCATCAGCGAATCAACAGGGAACGCGCGTCATGATCAACAAGTGTCTTTTCCCGGTCGCCGGCTACGGCACCCGCTTCCTGCCGGCCACCAAGGCCATGCCCAAAGAGATCCTGCCCATCGTCAACAAGCCGCTGGTGCAGTACGCGGTGGAAGAAGCGTCGGAGGCGGGCATCCATGACATCGGCTTTGTCACCGGCCGTGGCAAGCGCGCCATCGAGGATCATTTCGACATCAGCTATGAACTCGAGCACCAGATCGCGGGCACTGGCAAGGAGGACAACCTCAAGGGCATCCGCAGCCTGATCGAGAACCACCGTTTTGCCTTCACCCGGCAGAACGAGATGAAAGGGCTCGGCCACGCCATCCTCACCGGCCGCAACCTGATTGGGGACAATGCGTTCGCCGTGATTCTGGCGGATGATTTCTGTGTGGCCGGCGATCATGACGACGGTGTGATGACCCAGATGGTCAAGCTCTACAACCAGTTCCGGTGCAGCATCGTGGCCATCGAGGAAGTCCCCGAGGACGAGACCCACAAGTACGGGGTCATCGAGGGCGAGACGATGAAGGACGGCCTTTACCGGATCACCGACATGGTCGAGAAGCCCCCGAAAGATCAGGCCCCCTCCAACCTGGCCATCATCGGGCGTTACATCCTGACCCCGGACATCTTCGATATCCTGGAGCGGACCAAGCCCGGCAAGGGCGGCGAGATCCAGATCACGGACGCCCTGCTGGAACAGGCAAAGAACGGCTGCGTCCTTGCCTACCAGTTCCGGGGGCGGCGCTTTGACTGTGGCAGCATTGATGGGTTTGTCGAGGCGACCAACCACGTCTATGAGAACGTCTATCGCCGCGGCGAACGCAACCTCTGAACGGAAACACAGGCTGGCGTATGGCGGAATACAGGGCAGGCAGAGAACACAGGCCAGGGACGGTCATCCTTCCGGAGGCCGGTTGGCCCGAGGATCGCCCCCTCCCGGCCGAAAGCATCGCTGAAGCCCGCCAGCACGCGGTGCTGGCGCTGCAGCGGTTCCTTGCCGATGAACAGCTTCCCCAGGGGTGGATGACCGTTTTTCCGCGCCTGATCATACCCATGGCCGCGTGGCTGCTCAGCAACCAGCGCGCGCTTGGCCGCCCACTGGTCATGGCCATTAGCGGCAGCCAGGGCAGCGGCAAGACCACCCTGGCCCGGACACTGAGACTGGTGCTGCACCACTGCTTTGCGGTCTCCGCCTGTATGCTCAGCCTGGACGACTTCTACCTGAGCCGGCATTCACGCCGCGAACTCGCGGACGCCGTCCACCCGCTGCTGGCGACCCGGGGCGTTCCCGGCACCCATGATATTGAGGCGCTGCTCAAGTGCGTGGACGGGCTGCGCGATGCCAGCCCTGATACCCGCACGTCCCTGCCCCGCTTCGACAAAAGCGCGGATGACCGACTGCCCGAGTCCGAGTGGCATACCTTCCAGGGCCGCCCCGGCGTTATCCTGCTGGAAGGCTGGTGCCTGGGCGCCCGGGCCGTGGATGAGCGTGAACTGGACGAACCGATCAACAGCCTGGAGGCTGAACAGGATCCGGACGGACGCTGCCGGCGTTATGTGAACGAACAGCTGGCCGGCCGCTACCAGGATCTGTTCCAGCGTTTCGACCGTTCGCTGTTCCTGCAGGCCCCCTCCTGGGACGCCGTGCAGCGCTGGCGGCTGCTCCAGGAGGCGAAGCTGATCCGCAACCGCAGCGACAGCTACCGCGCCCACCTGGACGAGGGCGACGCCTTCGCCACCTTCATGGCGCATTACGAACGCATCACCCGGCGGCTGCTTGAGTCGCCGCCCGCATCCGATATCCATCTGGCCCTGGATGAGCAACAACGCTTCACGGCCCTGACGTTCAACCCAGCAGAGAGGTAGCTTTGGGTAATCGACTTTTCCATCTCTACGATCGAACCGTTCTGTCCCATCCGGTGCTTACCCTGCTCGTGGTCCTCCTCGCCGCCGTGATAGCGGGACTGCGCCTGGACCAGTTCCGGCTGGATGCCTCACCGGACACCCTGGTCATGGAAGGCGATGAATCCTTTGACTATTACCAGCAGACCTACCGGCGCTTCGAAACCACCGACGACTTCCTGGTGGTCAGCTACCAGCCGGAGGGCGAACTGTTCAGCGACGAGGCCATCAACCGGCTGGAAGACCTGCGCGACGACCTGATGGACGTTGAGGGCCTTGATGAGAGCAACAGCATCCTCAATGTGCCCCTGCTGCACAGCCCGGGCATGACCCTCATGACGGTGAGCGAGCACATGAAGACCCTGGACGGGGATGATGTGCCGCTGGATACCGCCCGCAAGGCACTGATGGAAAACCCGCTGTACCAGAACATGCTGGTCAGCGAGGATGGCACCACCACCGCCCTCCAGCTGCTGCTGCCCACGGATGAACGCTATTACGAACTGCGTGACCGGCGTGACGAACTCCAGCAGAAGGAACGCGATGACGGACTCTCTGACGCCGAGGCAAGCGAGCTCTCAGACGTGCTGGCCGATTACCGCCAGCGCAAGGAAGAACTGAACAAACAGCAGGACCGGATCATCCGGGATGTGCGCGGAGTACTTGCCAATTACGGGGACACGGCCCAGATCCACCTGGGCGGCGTCCCCATGATCGTGGCCGACATGATGGCGTTTGTGGAAAGCGACCTGGTGACCTTCGGTCTCGGGGTTCTGGCGTTCATCATCCTGATGCTGGGCATCATCTTCCGTCAGCCGCGCTGGATCCTCCTGCCACTGCTGTGCTGTGCCCTGACCGTCTGGCTCACCCTGGGCTACCTGGGCTGGACGCACTGGCCGGTGACCGTGATCTCCTCGAATTTCGTCTCGCTGCTGCTGATCATCACCATGTCGCTGACGATCCACCTGATCGTGCGCCATCGTGAATACCAGCAACTGCAGCCCGATGCCGACCGCTACCAGCTGGTGTCCGAAACCGTCAGCGCCATGGGCCGGCCCTGCTTCTACATGGTGATCACCACTGTCGTCGCCTTCGGTTCCCTGATCTTCAGCGCAATCCGACCGGTGATCGACTTCGGGCTGATGATGACCGTCGGCATCCTGATCGGCTATGCCGTGGTCTTCCTGGTGCTGCCGGCGGTGCTCATGCTGCTGCCGCGCGCGGCCCAGCCCGGCGGCGCCCTGCACCGCACCCCCATCACGGAATACCTGGCGCGCATAACGGACAACTACCGCGGCACCATTCTGACCGTCAGCGCCGCGCTGGCCGTGGTCTGTGCCGTTGGCGTCTCCTGGCTGTCGGTGGAGAACCGTTTCATTGACTACTTCAAGTCGGATACCGAGATCCACGAGGGAATGGTGGTGATCGACCAGAAACTCGGGGGCACCACGCCGCTGGATGTGGTCATCAGCCTTGAACAGGATGAGGGCACGCCCACCGAGGACTGCGATCCCTTTGTGGACCCCGACTGCGAGCCCCAGGAGCAGATCGACAGCTTCTTCAGTACCGATGGTGCGGACCTGGTCAAGACCATTCATGATTTCCTGGACGAGCAGCCCCAGACGGGCAAGGTCATTTCCCTGGCCACCACCATCCGGCTGGCGGAACGCGTCAACCAGGGCGAGCTCAACCCGCTCCAGCTTGGGCTGATGAACCGCGCCTTCCCGGAGGACCTGCAGGGACTGCTGCTGGATCCCTACGTCAATGAGGAGACCGGCCAGGCCCGCTTCAGCATCCGCCTGATCGAGTCCTCGCCGGATCTGGACCGGGATGCCCTGTTCGATCGCATCCGCTCACACCTGACCGGGGAGCTGGGCCTTGAGGACGAACAGGTCAATCTCACCGGCATGGCGGTCCTTTACAATAATATGCTGCAGAGCCTGTTCAGCTCCCAGATCAAGACACTGGGGGCGGTGTTCCTGGCCATCATGGCCATGTTCCTGGTCCTGTTCCGGTCACTGCGCGTGGCGGTGGTGGCCATTGTGCCGAACCTGCTGGCCGCGGGCACGGTGCTTGGCATCATGGGGCTCATGGGCATTCCGCTGGACATGATGACCATTACGGTCGCCGCAATAACGGTGGGCATTGCCGTGGACGACACCATTCACTACATCTATCGCTTCCGCGAGGAGATCCGGCGTGACGGCGACTACCAGGCCGCCATGCACCGCAGCCACCAGACCATAGGCCGCGCGATGCTCTACACCTCGCTGACCATCATTGTCGGCTTCTCGATCCTGGCGCTATCGAACTTCATCCCGACCATCTACTTCGGGGTCTTCACCGGCCTGGCCATGGCGATCGCCCTGCTCGGCGCACTGACGCTGCTGCCAAGACTGCTGCTGATGGCCAAACCCTTCGGGCCGGACCAGGCAGCCGTCAGGGAGAAGGATTGATGGCCATCCTGACGACCATCGCGCTGTTGATCCTGATCAGCCTGAGCGGATGGATTCTCTACCGCCTGCGCGAACAGCGCCAGCGGGTGCAGCACGCATTGGCGCGCGTGGCGGACCCGGAGGTACCACCGCCTGAGATGCTGATGACGGTGCGGGTGCTCAACCCGATTGACGTGGCCCGCCGGGAATCCGCCGGCGCTCGTCTGGTGGGCGACTACATGCCCGAGACGGTGCGCCGGATTGTATTCCGCCAGCTGACCGCGGAGCTCGACGAGGCGCTCTCCGAGCGGGGCATCGAATCCGAGATCAGCGTTGAATACCGGTAACCGCTCATGATGACCATCCTGAACCTTTTCCTCGGCGCGGTCCTGCTGATACTCACCGGGGCAGTAGCCTGGGAGCTCCATCGCCAGGAAAAGCTGGTCCAGCGCCTGGAACAGTACGCCGCCCATGAACGCCGCCCCAAGCATGGCCGGGTGATCCACAGTAATTACGAGGAACCCGTCGTGCCGGCGTTTGAGAGCCTGCCCAGGAAGCTCTTCGAACAGATCACCCGTCGCCGCGATAAAGATTGACCGTCCGTAGCGGCAACACCCTATCATCGCGCCGACCAGCCTCACCTGCCCTTACGCGCAACAACCGAACCCAGCACCACCAGCAGCGCCGCAACAGGCAGCTCCCAGCTCGGCGTTGTAAAGCCGGCTACCACCAGGAAAAACGCAGCCAGCACCGGGACGCCATAAGCCAGACTACCGACCAACCCTATAGGGCCGTTGCGGATGGCGACATCCCAGGCAACCATGGCGATGCCATAGGGCCCCAGGCCCAGGGCCGCGCCCGCGGCAATACCGCTGTAGGGCAGAGAACCCGCTTCGGGTTCGAGCACGACCCCTATCGCTGCAGCCACCATGGCCGCGATCAGAAAGATCGTCGGCATGAAAGGAGTGAGCGTCACGGGTGTTCTTTGACACAACCAGGAGTACAGGGCCCAACAGCAACCCGCGGTGAATGCGAACGCATACCCGGCCAGATTGCCCGACAGCCCACCACTCAGGGCATCCGGAGCCAGCAGCAGTGCGGCGCCGCCAAAAGCAATGGCGGCGCCCCCGACCACAGGTCCCGCCAGCCGGCCATGAGAGAACCACTGACTGATGAGCACGAACATCACCGGCCAGGTGTAGGTGATCAACGCGCCTTCCGCCGTCGGCGCCATTCCCAGCCCGACCAGGTAGGAGCCCACGGCACCCAGCACCAGCAGGGGAATCACCCCATATATGAGCACCTCAGACCCTGGCGGGATCTCCGCATCACGGTTCTTCCTCAGACTGAGAGGCATTGCGGCCAGCGAACCGCACAGAAGCGCGATAGTTGTAAGCCGCAATGGCGGAATGGCCGTCGCCAGGTCAACCAGCAGCGGCGCTGACGCCCAGAGCACAACAGCGAACAGACCCGCAAGCGGGCCCACGGGCAACGGCATTCTCTGACTGCTCAATACCTGCACGGGCTACCTCCTTTGTCTCTCAGTACCCTCTCAATGACAGGTGCAGTCTATAACCAGCACAATGATCACAAAATCGATTTTATTTGAACGTTTCCATCACGGATTGTGATATATGAGAACCCCCGTACTCGATCTCAACCTCCTCCAGACATTCCTGGCCGTGGCCGATACCGGTACTGTGACGGCCGCTGCCGAACGGCTCAGCTATACCCAGTCAACAGTGAGCATGCAGCTCCACCGCCTGGAGACCATGCTCGGCGTAACGCTGCATGAAAGGGAGGGCCGGGGAATCCGGTTCACGCCCGAGGGCGAGAGGCTTCTGGGCCATGCGCGGCGGCTCCTCACCCTTAACAATGAGGCGCTGAACGACATGAAGGCTCGCCAGGTCGCGGGCAGCCTGACGCTCGGCATTCCCGAGGACTATGCCTTTCTACTCACGCCCGCCCTGGCCTACTTCCACCAGATGTATCCCGCCATGCAACTGAAGGTCACCTGTGGTGCCAGCACGGATCTGGTCAAACAGGTGCAGGCGTCCGAGCTGGACCTTGCCGTAGTCACCCGCCAGACCCACTCACCCGGTGGCGAAATGATCCGCCGGGATCCCCTGGTCTGGGCGGTGGGCGCCAACCAGCAGCCGTCGCTGGTGGATCCTCTGCCTCTTGCCCTGTACAGCCCCGGCGCCGATGTTTTCCGGGAGGTAGCCGAACACGTTCTTGGCTCTGCCGGACGGCACTGGCGCCTAGCCTACTCGAGCCAATCCATGACGGGGCTGATGCCCGTGGTTGTGGCAGGGCTAGCGGTGGTACTGATCACCCGCGACATGCTCAATCCACAGCTCAGAGCGCTGGACGAGAAAAGCGGCCTCCCGGCGCTTCCCTCCGTGGAAATTGCACTGCACCGCGCCCCTGGCCGCCCATCGGAACCGGCCAGGCAGCTGGCGGAGTTGATACGTCAGCACGTGGGGTCAGAGAAGCAGTAGCACCCCCAAAGAACGCCACTTCATCAGCTCGCCTGGCACAGCTCAGGGGCGGCATCACACCATTCAACGGGCTTCGATGCCTTTTTGGCTTCCGCGGCGCTATGGACAACCTCTTCTGTATCCATCACTGACTCGGGAGACACGCGGATAACACCAGCCGCCAGCGTTGCCAGTGGCCAGTTACAGACACGTCCACCCCTATCCTCTGCCCTGATGAAGCCTCTGGACCTGTCTTCACCCCGGTATACTGAACGGCTCTCAGCATTGAAGGTGTCGATCACGGCCGTGCTGCTGCAGACCGTATGATCGACATTGTCACAGAAGACGATGAAATCATCCCCGCCGAGATGGCCGACCATATCCCCGTCCTTCCCGAAATACTGCTGTAGAAGCCTTCCGAGCAGGACAATCAGGCGGTCGCCTGTTCTGAAGCCAAGATGGTCATTGAGGGGTTTGAAGGCGTTGATATCAAAGTAGATCATTAGAAACGGGGTACCCTCCGCGAGGCGGGACTCGATCTCCTCGTGAATCGGGACATTGCCAGGCAGCAGGGTCAGCGGATTGGCGTAACGGGCTTTCTCGATACGCTGTTCCGTCATGCGCTTGAGCAATGCCCGGGTTGCTCCCATGCCCTCGTAGAAGCCGTCACGCGTTACCAGGAAATGCTGGCGCAGGTAGTCATCCTCATCCTCGGTCAGGCGCCGGCTCAGCTCCTCCAGTGGCTGGTCGTGCTCAAAGAGCAGCGCATCGGATTTCATCATCTGCTTAACGGGTTTCTTCTCGTTCAGAGACCGACCAAACGTTGACCCGAACGCCTCAAGAATCTGCCATTTGTGGATCAACCCAAGCGCTCGGCCATCGTCGTCCAACACCGGCAGGGCAAAGACACCCGCCTGGGCCTGCAGCATCGTCCAGGCTTCCTCCAGCGTATTGTCACCATGCAGCGTGGGCGGATGGTGGACCAGACTCGCTGCGCTCACAGTGCCGTGTTCCGGCATCCTGCTGACTGCCTTGAGTGGCTCCAGATTCGCATTGGCAACGCTGCGCGGGCGGCCGAAAAGAAACCCCTGGATATAGCGCACTCCCAGATCTCGCAGCAGTTCAAGTTCGCCATTGCGCTCAACGCCCTCTGCGACAACACGGCAATTGAGCCTTGAGGAAAGCTGCATCACCGAGCGCACGAACTCACGCTTGACCAGATCCTCATGGATATCACGCACAAAATGCCGGTCGATCTTCACGTAGTCAGGCTCAACCTCGGACCAGAGTTTGAGCCCGGAATAGCCGGCACCCAGGTCATCAATCGCTACCTGGAAACCGGACTGCTTCAGCCAGGTCAGGGAGCGTTTGAGTTCTTCCATGTCGAGGGCGGGATAACGCTCCGACAACTCAACCACCACCTGTCCAGGCGCAATGGCACCGTCTTCCAGCAACGCCTCCAGTAAGCGATGCTCGTAGGCACCGGGCAGAAGATTGTCGGGGCTGACATTGACGAACAGCTTCTGGGTCCTCCGTGTCGAGGTCCAGCTGGCGCGAGTGGTGCGCAGACAGAGGTTTTCCAGCTCCAGCGTCCGGCCACAGCGCTCCGCCGTTTCAAACAGAACCGAGGCGGGATGCAGGGGGCTGTCCGAAGGCCCTCGACTCAGGGCCTCATAGCCTTCCACCAGAGCCTCCCTGGCATCCACGATCGGCTGGAACAGTGTCTGGATGCCACCATGTGCCAGCAGATTCTCCAGTTCCTGTTCAAGCTGCTCAAAGCCCATAACCTACTCCACAATGGCCTGGCTGGATTCACTCGGGTCTTCGGCAACCCGGAAGGTTGCAATCAGGCTGCGCATACGCCCCGATTCCTGTCGCAACGCCTCGCTGATCTCAAGCGCTCTGGAAACACTCCGGCCAAGAGCGCCCGAACTGTCATCAAGCACACCAATGCGGTTCTCCACCTGCTCAATCTCATGGCGCTGGAGCGCCACGGACTCACTGATACCGGAACTCCAGCGCTCAAGCTCCGTGAACCGGTCGCCGAGCTGCTCCAGGTGAGCCTTCAGCGACTGCAGGTTGTCGTGATTATGAGTGCCGGCACTGCGCATTTCCGCCAGAAGACCGTCAACATCCGAGAAAGCGCCCACCAGATCCCCAATCCAGCGCTGGATCTCCGTGGTGGACTCCGAGGTGCGCTGGGAAAGGGTACGGACCTCATCAGCCACAACCGCAAAGCCCCTTCCATGCTCTCCGGCCCTCGCAGCCTCGATGGCCGCGTTCAATGCCAGAAGATTGGTCTGCTCCGCGATGTCCGCGATCACGCCGCTGACCTTCTCGATACGGGCAATGGAGTCGCGGAAAACCTGGACCGAATCCGCAACACGGGTAATGACATCCACCGTATGTTCGGCGCCCTCCTCGCTGCTCTTGAGAGCACTCTGAACATCCTGGTTGGCGGACACCGCCTGCCGTACCGTGGCCGCGGATCTGGATGTGGCGTGCTCAATCTCGGACGCCTGTGTGGTCATCGCCTCCATGGATTGACTCACATCCTGGATCTGCTCCCGGGTGTGGCCTGCAGCCGTCTGTACCTCCCCGGCCTGTGCCTCCAGCGTGGCTGAGCGCTGATCCACCCGCCCGGACACCTCCCGGATCCCGCCAATGAAGTGCTCGAATCGGGTCATCAGGGCCGTAAGCGCACGGGTAACACCCGCGACTTCATCCCTGCCCCTGATCGCGGGCCGCCGCGTCAGATCCGATTCCGACTCCATGAGCTCAAGATCAGCCGCCAACTGCTGGAGGCGACCGATCACGCTGTGCCTGAGCCAGAGGGTCATCCCAACCACAACCACAAGGAACCCCATCGAGCCCAGGATCACCCGGCGCTTCTGGACCTCCAGGAAACCAAGAAGCTCGACACTGCCCTCATCAATGGCGCGTCGGCTGGCCTCCTTGCGCGAAGAAATCGCTTTCAGCATTGGATCCATCGCTGAAAAAAGCCTGAAATCAATGACCTTCCCTGTGTCGTAGTAGCTTCTGTCCTCGATGGGGGAGCGCATGGCTTTCACCAGCTCCATGACACGGTCGTAGTGCTCTGCATTCTCCTTGGCCCAGCCCGCCAGCTCGGAATGCTGCTCGATGGCCTGCCAGTGTTCGGGAATCCGCTTATCCAGGCGCTGGAACGTCTGCTCGATCTCATCCCACAAAAGCATCTGCCCCTTGATCCGGAACGACAGATCCTGAAGAGCCCGCATGTCCTGCTCAAAATCCTCCAGAAGCCAGGATTCCGTCAGGTTGTTCCGCACCAGCTGCTCGGAAGCGGTTTCCGCCCGGGTTATGACAACCCATGAAAGAGCTGCCAGAGCCGACAGGGCAAAAAGTGACAGAAACGCGAACAGAAGGATCCGACCTCGCACGGTTCCCAGCATGGGGACTCCTTAACAGCTGTTTACCGGGCGCCGAGATTAGGCACGCTGTATGACGGTTCTGTTGCAGACAGACGGAGGCGGACAGGATTTTACATTTCAACCCGCTATCAGAAGCTTTACGGAAACCCCACCCTGCACCTTCCCGGGTACGGGAAGCTGTGTTCCAATGGCGCTATGTTTCGGAATCAAGAACCATCCGGCGTGAACAGGAACCCGAGATGCACGAAAGCGCTTCCATCAGCATTGATAACGGCGATGCGGTCATCGACGCGGCGACACTTGCGGAATGGCTGAACATCGATCTGGAGACACTGACCCGCGGCATTGAGTCCGGTGCCGTGCGGACGCTGGTGGAGAAAGGCGAAGGAGAGGACGCTGGCCGGATGCGACTGACCGCCCGTTACGGTGAGCGACAGGCCTGCATGATCCTGGAGGCGGACGGTCGCCTGACGCCGGCGACACCCCCTCCGGAGTCCCAGCGCCCGGTAAAACCCTCTCTGATGCAGCTTCTGGACGAGTGAGCGCGATTGACCCAGGCGCATTCTCTAGAGATGGGTATGACGCATCCTGAATGAGGCAACATCATGGATCAGCATAATCAGCTCCCGCAGACAATGAACGCCATGGTACTGGAGCAGCCGGGCCAGCCACTGCAACACCGTCAGCTGCCCGTTCCAGAGATCAGCCAGCCGGATCAGGTCCTTCTCAGGGTTGAGGCCTGTGGTGTCTGCCGGACGGACCTGCACATCCTTGATGGCGAACTCACGGAGCCTTCACTGCCACTGATCCCCGGGCACCAGATTGTGGGAAAGGTGGTTGCTACCAGTAATGACGTTACCGATCTCCGGGTCGGAGACAGGGTGGGCGTCCCCTGGCTCGGCCACACCGACGGCACCTGCCGTTACTGCTGCCGGGGCCAGGAGAACCTCTGCGAGCAGGCCCGATTCACGGGCTATACCCTGGATGGCGGCTACGCGGAATACGCCCTTGCCTACGCGCCCTACTGCTATCCCCTGCCGCCAGAAGCCGAAGCGCTGGATATCGCCCCCCTGCTCTGTGCCGGCTTGATCGGCTTCCGCACATGGCGGCTTGCGGGCGGCGAGAACATCCAGCGGCTCGGTATCTATGGCTTTGGCGCCGCCGCCCATATCCTGTGCCAGATCGCCTGCTGGTACGGCCAGTCCGTGTACGCGTTCACCCGCCCAGGCGATGACCAGGCGCAGAAGCTGGCACGGGATCTTGGTGCCGTCTGGGCAGGCGCGAGCACGGAGGATCCACCGGACGTTCTGGACGCCGCGCTCGTCTTTGCCCCGGTGGGTGAGCTGATGGTCAGTGCCCTGAAGCACGTGGATCGTGGGGCCAGCGTCGTCAGCGGGGGCATCCACATGAGCGACATCCCCTCATTTCCCTATGGCCTTCTGTGGGAGGAGCGCAGCCTGAAATCAACCGCCAACCTCACCCGCGAGGATGGCCGTGCCTTCCTCGAGGTCGCACCCAGAGTCCCGGTACGGACCGAGGTGCACGCTTACCCGCTCAGCGAGGCCAACCAGGCCCTTGAGGACCTGAGGGAAGGCCGGTTCGCCGGTGCGGCGGTACTGACCCCATAGGGGGTCGCACCGGTCATGCCTATACGGTCAGGTGTTCTGACACAAGTTTGTCTTCGAGCTCACTCATGGGCTCATGGGCGCCTATTTCGCCATCCGATAACTGCACCGCTGTGTCACACAACTCACCATTTCGGGGCACCGTCTGGTTCCTGGACAGTGACTTTCAACCTGCTTATTAAACCCAAGCCCTTGTTATAAGGATTTTTTAGGAAACTCAAAAGGAATGGCATACCGGTTGCCTACGCCAACTTGTATACAAGTTGGCAACCACGAGACTCATTATGACTTCAACATCGGGATGGACTATCAGCGACTGGCAGGAGGCATACGGTAACGGCCAGTCCCCCCAAGCGCTTCTGGAAGCGCTCCTGGAGGCCCAGGATCCCCCCGACCCCGCCTGGATCAGCCTGGCGAGCCGGGAACAGCTCGCTGCCCAGATCGCGACCCTTTCCCCGGAGCAACCGCTCTACGGGGTGCCGTTTGCGATCAAGGACAATATTGACGCGCTTGGATTCGAGACCACTGCGGCCTGCCCGGAATACGCCTATCAACCAGATTGCGACGCGGAAGCGGTCAAGACATTGAAGGAAGCGGGCGCTGTACTGATCGGCAAGACCAACCTCGACCAGTTCGCCACGGGGCTTGTCGGAGCACGCTCCCCCTGGGGCCCCGTCCCCAACACCTTCGATAACGCCGTCATAGCGGGAGGCTCGAGTTCCGGCTCCGCCGCAGTCGTAGCCCGGGGCACCGTCCCCTTTTCCCTGGGAACAGACACTGCCGGGTCCGGGCGTGTACCGGCGGGACTGAACAATATCGTGGGCCTCAAGCCAACCCGCGGTGCCATCAGCACCCGCGGCGTGGTACCGGCGTGCCGAAGTCTGGACTGTGTCTCGGTTTTCGCCCTGACCACGGCTGACGCAGGCCTGATCCAGAGCCAGCTGGCGTCGGGCGAGAGCACGGACCCCTTCGGTCGCTCACGCCTGGAGTCCGGATCCAACCCTGACTGTGCACTGCGGACACCGGGACAGATCCGACGCCTGGCCATTCCCCGGGATCCGGAATGGTACGGCGACGACCAGCAGTGCGAAGCATGGGAGCAGGCCCTGGGCCAGTGGCGTTCCCTGGGCCTTGAATTGGTGGAGCGGGACTTCACAACGCTCTACGCCATGGCCGCGCTCCTGTATGAAGGCCCCTGGATCGCGGAGCGCCACGCCGCCATCAGCAATTTTATGGAGGCGAATGCCGCGGCCATGAACCCGGTGGTCCGGGACATCATCCGCCAGGCAGAGGGGTTCACGGCTACCGATGCGTTCAACGGCCTCTACCGGCAGCACGAGCTGCGCCATGCCCTGGACCAGGAGCTGGCGGACATCGACGCCCTGCTGGTGCCAACCGCGCCCATTACCCCTTCCATCAGTGCGGTGGAGGCCGACCCTGTACACCTGAACGCCCACCTTGGCCGCTACACCAACTTCGTCAACCTGGCTGACCTGTGCGCGCTGGCATTACCGGCCGGGTTCCGCAGTGATGGCCTGCCTTTCGGCATCACCCTGATCAGTGGCGCCTGGCGTGACCGGGATCTTCAGGAACTGGGCGCGCACTGGCTCAACCACGCCCCGACACCGCTTAGCGCCACCGGACGGGAGCGGCCACCGGAAGCGCCACCGGAACCCGATGGCGGCACGGTCCAGGTAACCGTGGTGGGTGCACACCTGAGTGGCATGCCACTCAATAGCCAGCTGACCGGGCGCGGTGCACGGCTGCTGCAAAGCACAACAACCGCCGCCTGTTACCGGCTGTACGCCCTGGCCGGCACCACTCCTCCCAAACCCGGCCTGCGACGTGACCCCACCGGCGGCGCCCTGGACGTCGAGGTATGGGCGATGCCCACGGAACATTTCGGCTCCTTTGTGGAATTGATTCCCCACCCACTCGGCATCGGCACCGTCGAACTGGCGGACGGCACCTGGGCCAAGGGCTTCATCTGTGAGGAAGCGGGGCTCGAGGGAGCCACGGACATCACGCATCTGGGGGGCTGGCGCGCCTATATCCAGTCCCTCCGGGAACAAAAGGGATAAGGAGAGGAGTTACGCCATGTTTTCAAAGGTTATTGTGGCCAACCGCGGCGAGATCGCGGTGCGCTTCACCCAAAGCCTTAAGAAGCTGGGCACCACCAGCATTGCTATCCCCTCCCGCCGGGGCCGCTGGTGTTGACCCCCAATGGCGGAATCCGGCGCCCCCACACAGCGCAAAAGCATGGCCGACCGGATCTATCAGGCGCTCAAGGAGGATATCTTTGAGTTCCGCCTG
>JBNJDI010000013.1:0-35845 GCA_051744725.1 Pseudomonadota bacterium
CAACTGGCGGGGCAATTCCGGGGAGGCGCTTCTGGATGCGGTTCTGAAGGGGATCGGACTGGCACAGCTGCCGGACTACTACGTGCGGCCCTACCTGGAAACGGGGGAGCTGGTTTCAGTGCTCGATGACTGTATGTGCACCCACACCGCGGTCTGGGTCGTGTACCCCCGGCATCGGCATGTTTCTCCCAAGGTGCGCCAGTTCGTGGATTTCCTGGTCGAGAACATCAACGTCCATGCGGGAGATGCAGGCTAGAACCTTCGGGCTTCACGCTGAAGCTCCCCGAAGAAGTTCAGGAAGCGTGCTTCCAGCTCGGCACGATGGTCGTGGATTTCCTCGATGATGCCGTCAAACCGGTTGGGGAACCGGATACGACCGGCAACCCGGTCCAGCGCATAGCCGATATTATCGAGGTACCGATAATGGCCGAACCAGTCGTCCAGAGTGATCCGCCGGGTCACACGGATCATTGAATCCGGCATAAGGTGTTCGTGTTCCTGGAGTTCACGGTAGACCTGGCGGATAAAGGCATCAGGATCCCGGCTGCTGAATTCAGGCCAGTATCTGAGCAGATAGTGATCATAGAGAATGTCCAGCGCGACGCCGGCAAAGCGCCGGCGCCGCGCCGAGAACAGACGCCGGCTCGCCAGGACCTGGGGATGGCGGTCCGTGTAGCCGTCGACCGAGAGATGGTGCCGCACGCCCGATTGCACCTCCTCCGGCAGAGCCTGAACCCTCACGCCCCGACAGAAATCACCAAGAATGCTGCCAACCCGGGCCTCCGGCGAATCCGGAGCCAGAAAGAGATGGGCGAGATGATTCACTGCACGCTCCTCTTACACTTCCGGCTGGATCCACCAATAGTCGCAGACTCCAGCCTGGCCACAAAGCATGGTTCCTGCCTCGCCCGGGTGGCGTTGCCCGGCAACAGGCGCGACAATGCAACAGGGATCTCAAAGAACGTCCTATCCGAGGGGAAGCTGTACGCGCATGCCTCATTATCGCCTTGGCGGCCACGATTCCCGATGCCGATGCCCATGAGACCGGGTTATCGAAAGCCCGCCATAACTTGGGCAACATCGAGCATGCGGTTGGTGAACCCCCACTCATTGTCATACCAGGCCATGACTTTCACCTGACTGCCCAGAACACGGGTCTGGCCGGCATCATGGACCGCGGAAAACGGTGAATGGTTGAAGTCCACGGATACCAGCGGTTCATCATTGTAACCCAGGACCCCTTTCAGGGCCCCCTCCTCTGAAGCGCGCCTCATTGCGGCATTGATCGTATCCACGTCAGCCTGGGTTGTGAGAATCGCGTGCAGGTCCACCATTGACACGTTAATGGTCGGCACGCGCACAGCCATGCCATCCAGTTTCCCCGCAAGCTCCGGAAGCACCAGGCCCACCGTGTCGGCCGCCCCGGTTCGGGTGGGAATCATGTTGCTGGCTGCTGCCCTCGCCCGGTAGACATCGCTATGGGCTTTATCAATCAGGTTCTGGTCATTGGTGTAGGCATGGATCGTCGTCATCTGGCCCTGCACCACTCCAAAGGCATCGTTCAGAACCTTAACCACCGGGGCCAGGCAGTTGGTCGTGCAGCTGGCATTGGAGACGATACGATCATCCCTGCCGAGCTGATCGTGATTGATGCCGTAGACCACGGTACGATCCGCATCCGGCACCGGATAGGAGACGAGCACACGGGCGGCGCCCGCCTCCAGGTGCCCCTCGAGGCGTTCCCGTTTTTTCAGCTTACCGCTGCACTCGAGTACCAGGTCCACACCCAGGGTCTTCCAGGGAAGTCTGGCGGGATCCCTCTCGGCAACACAGAGGATGGACTGGTTGCCCACCCCCAGCCGATCCCCATCCAGGGTCACTGGTGTGCGGAAGTGACCATGGGTAGTGTCGTGGCGCAGCAGATGGCTGAGAACATAGGGCTCGACCAGATCGTTAATGGCCACGACCTGTATTGACTGCTCAAGGCCCTGCTCATGGATTGCCCGGACCAGGCAACGCCCGATCCTCCCAAAACCGCTGATCGCTACGCGCACCATGCACACTCTCCTCCGTCAGCGGGTAACTGGCCCCTGGGCCGGACCTTGCGCACCCTAAACCATCCGCTGGCACTCACTGGAGCACAAACGTCACACGCATATCCACGCGATACCCGGTAACGCATCCGTTCTCGACCTGCACCTTCTGCTCGCACACCCAGGCACCCTTGATGTTTTCAACCGTCTGCGATGCCGCCTCTATACCGTTCCGGATCGCATCCTCAAACCCTTTGTCGGATTCCGCACTGATCTCGATAACCTTTCCTACTGACATGATGCGCTCCTTCCTCTGTCACCATTGACGAACAGTCGATTTGACTGCTTCCTTACCTCGATAGTGGCGCTACGAGGGGGTGCAGGTCTTGATCAGGGTCAACGGAACGTTCAGGACTCCCCGCATGAAACCCTGTTCCCCTGGACCGATGATACGGGTCAAGATTCTTACAACCATTCAGTAGGAGAGTTGGAGTTCAGGCTTATGGGTCGAGCGGGGGGAGCCCTGACATGAAACTGCTTGTTGGCGATATCGGGGGCACCAATGCCCGCTTCCGGCTCCTTGAGGGCGAAGGCCGGCAATGGTGCCTCCGGCACCAGTCAAACTGGCCCAGCGCCCGGTTTGACTCCCTGGAGGCGCTGCTGGAGGAGCTGATCACCGGCTTTTCCCGTCTGGAGAGAGTCACCATCGACGAGGCATGGCTCGCCGTTGCCGGCCCCGTCCATGGCGCGCGGGTCACCTTCACCAACCTGCCCTGGCGAGCGGATGCTCACGCACTCGCCGCCCGTTTCGGCTGGCGCCAGGTTTTTCTGGTCAATGACCTGCAGGCGCTTGCCCATGCGGTACCGGCTCTCGGGGCGCAGGATCTTGTTAACGTCCAGGAGGGTCAGCGCGGTAACAACAACCACCTGGTGATTGCCGTAGGCACCGGCCTTGGTGTTGCCAGTTTGAAGACGTCGGGTCCCGATACAGACGTATTTGCATCGGAAGGGGGGCATTCGGATTTCACGCCCGCCACCCAGGACCATTTCCGGCTCATGGAATACCTGCGCGACCGCTACGGCCATGCCAGTCAGGAGCGCGTGCTTTCCGGTGCCGGACTGGTCGATCTGTACCAGTTCGTGTGCCGGGAACACGCCCGCACCCCCGAGCCAGCGATCATTGACGCCGAGGATCCCGCCGCGATGGTGAACCAGCAGGCGGGCTCCGGGCAGGCACCGATGGCGCTGGCGGCTGTGGAGCTTTTTGCGGAATTGCTCGGGCGTTTTGCCGGAAACGCCGCGCTTTTCTCGGCGGCTTTCGGCGGCGTCTACCTTGCCGGCGGTGTTGCAACCCGACTGCACCCCTACCTGACGGGCGCCGGCTTCAGGGGCGCATTCCAGGACCGGGGGCGCATGAAGCCAATCATGAATCAGATCCCGGTATGGACCGTCACCGGCACCGATGTGGGCCTCAATGGCATCACCGCGCTCGGTACCCGTCATGCCATTACCGGTACCCCCATTGCCGCCTGTCCGGCCGACTCACTGGCAGATAACCAGCCATTACTCCAGGAGCAACAGAACCAGAGCCCTGGTATCTGACCATCGACGAGTTCATGCCACCCTCGGGAAGTGACCCGCCATGCGCTCCCGTAATGCCCCGTGATAAAGCGCTTCATAGGCCTCGGCGGCCATGTGCCACTCGAATCGAACCTGCAAGGCGTTGGTCATCAGCTGATGCCATTGCGCCTGTTGATCAAACAGGTCACGGGCCCGGTCCACCGCGGCAAGGATCGAGGCCGCATCCGGCTGAGCAATGCGGATACCGGTTGCGCTCTCGACGCCCGAATCCACGTCCGTAACGGTATCCCGCAGCCCACCCACATTGGTGACCAGCGGGATGGTGCCGTAGCGCATGGCAATCATCTGTGCGATTCCACAGGGCTCGAATCGCGACGGCATCATCAGCATATCCGCCCCGGCATAAATCCTGTGTGCCATGTCCTCATCGAAAGCTGTACGCACCGCCAGCCTGCCTTCATGGACCCGCGCGAGTTCATGCAGATCACTTTCGCACTGTGCGTCACCGGCACCGAGGATCACCAAGCGGAGGTCCCTGCGCATCAGTTCCGGGAGCGCCTCCAGCAGCAGATCAACCCCCTTCTGTTCCGTCAGCCGACCAACCCAGGCGATGATCGGCGCCCTGTCGCTGTGATCAAACGCCAGTCCCAGTTCCCGGATCAGCTCCTGACGCTGCAGCGCCTTGCCTTCGGGGTGCGCCGCATCAAACGGATGTTCAAGCAACGGATCCGTTGCGGGATTCCAGGTCTCGTAATCAACACCATTGAGGATGCCGCTCAGTACACCGGAACGGGCCCTGAAGACCCCCTCCATACCGGCGCCGAATTCAGGCGTCAGGATCTCCCGGGCATAGGCGGGACTGACCGTTGTAACCCGGTCTGCGTAGTTCACACCGGCCTTGAGCAGTGAGATACTGCCATAGAATTCCAGCGCCTCAGGGTCATTGAGGTGCCCCGGCAGCCTGAGACGGCCCAACAGCTCCGCTGGATAGCAGCCCGTGAACCCCGCATTGTGAATGGTAAAAACCGACGCCGCCGCAGCGCCGTTGAGCCGCATGAACAACGGCGCCAGGCCGGTATGCCAGTCGTGGCAATGGACAACATCCGGGTGCCAGCCGGTAGCCAGTGTGCCTTCGGCTATCGCTGCTGCCACCCGGGAGAGGTTGCCGAACTGCACCGCGTTGTCCGCCCAGGGCACGCCCGCCCTGTTCAGGTAAGGCCGGCCGCGGCGCCTCAGGAATCCCGGGGTTTCAAGCAACCACACAGGGCAAGGCAGCTCACCGCCTGTGATCTCCGCCACACGCCCCTGCCCCGCGCCCAGCCGGACAAGCGTCCCGGACGCGTCCGCCTGCCCCCTCTGATACGACGGCACCAGCACCCTCACGTCATGGCCGCGCTCTGCCAGCGCTCCGGGCAATGCACCGATGACATCGCCCAGGCCACCAACCTTGGCCAGGGGCGCCATTTCAGCAGCGGTCAACAGTATCTTCATCGATTCCATGTCCGGTCTCCTCCAATTCGAAATAAACGGCACCAAGGGGTGGCAGGGTGAGCGACAGGGTTGCCGGGCGCCCCATCCAACAGACCGCCTGTGCCTCACAGCCGCCCAGGTTGCCCACGCCGGAGCCTCCGTAGAGTGTCGCATCCGAATTGAGGCACTCCCGGTAGAAGCCCGGCCGAGGGACACCAATGCGATAGCCGTAACGCGGCACAGGCGTGAAATTGCAGACAACAATCACTGTCCCTGCGTCGTCCCGACGCAGAAAGCTGATCACCGACTGGTCCGAATCGTGGCAATCGATCCATTCAAACCCGGACTCACTGAAGTCCAGTCGATGCAAAGCCGGCATCGTGGAATACAGCCGGTTCAGATCCGAAACCAGTCTCTGGACACCGGCGTGACAGCCGTGTTCCTCCAGGGTTCCGTCCAGCTGCCCCTCATGCGCCCATTCCCAGGGCTGAGCCAGCTCGCTGCCCATGAACAGGAGTTTCTTGCCGGGATAGGCGAACATATAGGCGTACAGCAGCCGCAGGTTGGCGAATTGCTGCCATTCGTCGCCAGGCATGCGATCCAGCAGTGCGCCTTTGCCGTGGACGACCTCGTCGTGCGACAGCGGCAGGATGAAGTTTTCGTGGAAGGCGTAGAGCAGCCCAAAGGTCAGGCGGTCATGATGATAACGGCGGTGGACGGGGTCCTCGCGCATGTAGGTCAGGGTGTCGTGCATCCAACCCATGTTCCACTTCATGCTGAACCCCAACCCCCCGAGGTGGGTCGGCCGGGTAACGCCGGGCCACGACGTTGACTCCTCGGCGATGGTGAAGGTGCCCGGGCATTCGCCGTGGGTCACCCTGTTCAGGTCCTGGAGAAACGAGATGGCCTCCAGGTTCTCATTGCCGCCATGGATATTGGGGGTCCATCCGCCCTCACCGCGCCCATAGTCGAGATACAGCATGGAGGCCACCGCATCAATACGCAGTCCATCCAGCTGGAAGTATTCAAGCCAGTAAAGCGCACTGGATATGAGAAAACTGCGGACCTCGTGACGCCCCAGGTTGAAGGAGAGCGTGCCCCAGTCCGGTGTTTCCCGCGCGGGATCGGCATGCTCAAAGAGCGCCGTTCCGTCGAAGCGGGCCAATGCATGGTCATCCTTGGGGAAATGGGCGGGTACCCAGTCCAGAATCACGCCAATACCGGCACCGTGAAGCCGGTTCACCAGGTAACGGAAATCCTCGGGCGTACCAAAGCGGCTGGTCGGCGCGAAGAAGCCGGTGGCCTGGTAGCCCCAGGAGGCATCCAGTGGGTGCTCGGTCACCGGCATCAGTTCCACATGCGTGAAGCCTGTCTGCTGCAGTGTCTCGACCAGGGCATCTGCCAGTTCCCGGTAGCCGAGAAAGGAGCCGTCCGGATGGCGCCGCCAGGAGCCTGCATGCATCTCGTAGATGCTCATGGGGGCGTGCTGCCAGTGGGCTCTTTGCTGCTGCCAGGTGGCGTCATGCCATTCGCTTTCCGGGGGCTCCACGACGATGCACGCGGTGCGGGGACGCGTCTCACAATGGCGTGCAAAGGGGTCGATCTTGGTAAGGATTTGCCCGTTACAGCGGCTCCGGAGCTGGAACTTGTAGAGCGCGCCGGCACCCACGCCGGGAACAAAGCATTCCCACACACCATGGCGCGGGTGCTCACTCATGCGGTGATGGTGCGCATCCCAGCCATTGAAATCACCAATAACACTGACCCACTCCGCGTTGGGCGCCCAGACGCTGAAACGGGTTCCGGATATGCCTTCACGCTGACACGGGTGCGCTCCCAGCAGCTGCCAGGCACGCCAGTGCTCGCCGGCGCTGAAACGCTCCAGCTCACTGGGTTCCAACACCAGCAGAGGGTTCCGTCCGCCTGAATCGGCTGCCGGATTGTCCATAACCAGGGTTCCCTCTGCCACTGTCCAATCCTTATGCCTCTGGAAGCAGGTTGACTGCTACTCCCCGGATCTTCGCGCAGTGCGCCAGCGTGCGTATTGACCCGCGTCAACACACCGCCGTGTGACCAGTGATCGAATGGTCAGCAGACATGATCCAAACCGGAGATGGGATGAACGTATCCGCCAAGGTACAGAATGAGCGCTACATCAGTCTCATCACCCAGGAGACCCTGGCCCTGGTCCTTGCGGGTGGCAAGGGAACCCGGCTGGGATCGCTGACGTCGCATCGCGTCAAACCGGCGGTGCCTTTCGGCGGCCATTTCCGGATCATCGACTTCCCCCTTTCAAACTGCATCAACTCCGGCATCCGTCGTATCGGCGTCCTCACCCAGTACAAGGCGCATTCCCTGATCCAGCACGTTCACCAGGGCTGGGGGTTTCTGCGCTCGGAACTCGGCGAGTTCATGGAACTTCTCCCGGCCCAGCAGCGAACCGGTGACGAGTGGTACCTGGGAACCGCGGATGCGGTCTACCAGAACATCGATATTCTGCGCCTGCACAACCCGTCCTATCTTCTGGTGCTGGGCGGGGACCACATCTACAAGATGGATTACGGCCCCATGCTGGCACAGCATGTAAGCACCGGGGCGGACGTTACCGTTGGCTGCATGCCGGTCCCCACGAGTGAAGCCTGCGCCTTCGGCATCATGGAAATCGACGCCAGCAACCGCATTCAACGCTTCACGGAAAAACCCACCCACTGCGACCCCATGCCCGACAGCCCCGACCATGCCCTCGCCTCAATGGGCATCTATGTGTTCAACACCCGCTACCTGCTTTCGCGGCTGCTGGTGGATGCCAACACCCCGTGGTCCAGCCATGACTTCGGCAGGGACATCATCCCGGCCGCGGTTACCGACAGCGAGGTGTTTGCCTACCGATTCCGCGGCAGCGGCGGCGACCGGCCCGGCTACTGGCGGGACGTGGGCACGATTGATTCCTACTGGAAAGCCAACATGGAGCTGATCGGCCTGAACCCGGAACTCAACATCTACGACCAGCGCTGGCCGATACTGACCTGGCAGCGCCAGGCACCGCCTGCGAAATTTGTGCTGGATGAGCCAGGCCGGCGCGGTGAGGCCATCAATTCCATGGTGGCCGGTGGCTGCATCGTCTCGGGCGCCACGGTGTACAACTCGATTCTCTCCTCGCACGTTACCGTATCCGAGGGTTCCAGCATCGAGAGCGCGGTGCTGCTGGAGAACGTCAGGGTCGGGCGTGGGGTCCATATCCGGCGTGCGGTGATCGAGACGGGCTGCTCCATCCCGGACGGCATGCACATCGGATTCGACGCAACACTGGACGGCACCCGATTCGAGCGCAGCGATGACGGCATTATTCTGGTCACGCCGGAAATGCTCGGGCAGGAGGTGCATCATGTCCGATGAATGCCTGCGCGTCGTTCTGTGCTGGCACATGCACCAGCCGGAATACCGTGACCCCCTGACCGGGGAATACCAGGCTCCCTGGACCTACCTGCACGCCATCAAGGATTACGTCGACATGGCCGCCCACCTTGAGAACGCTCCGGAGGGTGTCCAGGCCGTGGTCAATTTCCCGCCGGTACTGCTGGAACAGATCACCAGTTACGCAACACGCATCCAGGCGTTTCTGGAGCGCGGCCAGCATCCGGGAGATCCGCTGCTTGCAGCGCTCGCCATGGAGGAACTGCCCACGGAGCGCGCGCAGCGGCGGCTACTGCTTGAGCGCTGCCTTCAGGCCCACCAGCAGTTGATGATCGACCGCTTCGAGCCTTTTTCCCATCTCGCCAGGCTGACCCGTCACGCTCTGGAAACGGACATCGGGCCGGATTACCTGACGAACACCCACCTGGCCGACCTGGTCACCTGGTATCACCTCGCCTGGCTGGGTGAAACCGTCCGGCGTCGGGATGACCGCATACGGGCGCTGATGAACAAGGCGCAGAACTATGACCTCGCCGATCGCCGGAGCCTGCTGGCCCTGATCGGTGAGCTTCTGTCCGGCCTGCTGGAGCGCTACCGGGCCCTGGTGGACCAGGGCCGTGTGGAACTGTCCACGACGCCCTACACACACCCCATGCTGCCATTGATGATCGACTTCCAGTCCGCGCGCGAGGCGCAACCGGACATCGACCTGCCGGAGGCCACCGGGTATCCCGGAGGCCAGGAACGGGCATTATGGCAACTCCAGCGGGCCCGCCAGTCCTTTATGGAACACTTCGGTTATGAGCCCATTGGCTGCTGGCCCTCCGAGGGGGGTGTATCCACGCAGGCCCTGGCGTTGATCCGCCAATCCGGCTTCCGGTGGGCCGCCAGCGGTCAGGGCGTTCTGCGGCACAGCCTCGCTGACACACAGCCCGATTCCAGCCTGCTGCACCGCCCCTATCAACTCGAGGAGGGGGGGGCGGTGTGTTTCTTCCGGGACGATGAGCTGGCGGACCTGATTGGCTTTACCTACAACCACTGGCATGGCGACGACGCCGTGGCCGACTTCGTTGACCGCCTGGAAGGCATTGCGGCCGAAAGCGACGGTGGCCGTGTGGTCGCGGTCATCCTTGACGGGGAGAACCCCTGGGAATACTACCCCGATAACGGCTTCCATTTCGTCCCCGCGCTCTACCGGGGGCTGCTGCAGAGCGACCTGCTGCGCCTGACAACGTTCAGCCGCTGCCTGGATGATGCCGTACCGGTCGCGCACCTGCCCGATCTTGTCGCCGGCAGCTGGGTCTATGGAAATTTCGGCACCTGGATCGGGGACGCGGCCAAGAACCGCGCCTGGGACCTGCTGTGTGATGCCAAGAGCGCATTCGATGAATGTTACCCCCACATCAGCGATGCCGCGCACCAGGCGATCACCCTGCGCCAGCTCGCCGTATGCGAGGGGTCGGACTGGTTCTGGTGGTTCGGTGACTACAATCCACCGGCCGCCGTCGCTGAATTCGACCGTCTCTACCGGCGTCACCTGGCGACCCTGTATGAGCTCCTGGACACACACTGCCCGTCGGCGCTGGATACACCCATCAGTCTGGGAGGCGGTGATGCCGAAATGGGCGGTGCCATGCGCCGCAGTCATGAGTGAGGGCATCCATGCAGTCCTGGCTGGAGGCCCGCCAGGCCGGGGTTCTGCTGCATCCAACGTCACTGCCCGGTGGCGGTGACCTGGGCCCCGGGGCACGGGGTTTCGTGGCCTTCATGGAGGAAGCGGGATTCGGGGTCTGGCAGATGCTGCCTCTCGGGCCGGTGGACGCCACAGGCTCTCCTTACCTTTCCGCATCCAGCTATGCAGGCAATACCGCGCTCATCAGCCCTGAGGACCTGAGGGCGCACGGACTTCTGACCAACGCCATCCAGCTCGACAACGATCGGGATCCCGAGCGCCACCAGCTTCTGGAAGGCGTGCAACGGGCTCTCCCCGCTCACCCGGAACACCAACGGGCTCTGGCGCGCTTCCGGGACGAGCAGTCCCACTGGCTGACCGATTACGCACTCTTCCGCTGTCTCGCACGGATCCATGACGACAGACCCTGGGTTCAGTGGCCCGCCGCCGAGCGGGACCGCGACCCGGGGCGACTGGCAGCGCTGAAGCATCAACTGGCGACAGAGATCGAACGCGAGTGCCTGGGCCAGTACCTGTTCTCCCTGCAGTGGCAGGCACTTCATGACTACGCCGCCAACCGGGGCATCCGGCTTTTCGGGGACATCCCCATCTATGTCGCTCACAACAGCGCCGATGTCTGGTGCCGACCGGAGCTGTTCGATCTTGATGATACCGGCCTTCCCCGCGAGGTGGCCGGTGTCCCGCCCGACGCCTTCGCCCACGACGGACAGCACTGGGGAAACCCCCTGTACCGCTGGGACCGCCTTGAGCAGGAAGGATTCCAGTGGTGGATTGATCGCCTGGCGCACCAGCTCCAGCGGTTTGATCTGCTGCGGCTGGACCACTTCAGGGGATTCGAGGCCTACTGGGCCATACCGGCCAGCGCCCTGACCGCCGCCGAGGGGTGCTGGCGACAGGGCCCCGGTACTGGGCTGTTCAGCGCCATCTTCCAGGCCCTTGGCCCCCTCCCCCTGGTGGCCGAAGACCTCGGCGAGATCACACCGGCCGTGGAGCGACTGAGACGGGAGCTGGCCTGCCCCGGAATGCGGGTGCTGCAGTTCGCTTTTGATGGAGACGCCAGCAATCCTCACCGCCCGCATAATCACCGGGTCGATTCCGTGGTCTACACCGGTACCCACGACAACGACACCACGCTCGGCTGGTGGCACGCCTGTGACGAAACCACCCGTGCAACAGCCATGGACTATCTGGCGTCACCGTCGGCCCCCATGCCCTGGCCCCTGATCCAGTCGGCGTTCGACTCCGTGGCACAGCTCGCCATCATTCCGTTACAGGACCTGATGGCGCTGGGAAGCGAAGCACGCATGAATACACCCGGCACTGCTGAGGGTAACTGGCAGTGGCAGCTTCCGCCGGGGGAGCCCTCACCCGACATGGTGCCGCGCCTGCGCCGGGCCCTGGCGGTCAGTGGGCGCGCCCGAGCGGTTACACCCAGCGCATACGGCCCATCTCCAGGGGATGCTGGAGATAGCGATGGAAGGGGTACATCCGGACCCGCATCCTGAAAAGCCCGTTCTCCGGGGCGGGTATTGCCAGCACAAACCGATGGCTGCCGGATGCGCCCTTCTCATGGGCGCTGAAGCGGTAGACCCGTTCTGCGGCATCCATGGCCATGGCCGGGGTCACAAGGCATTCCATCACCACGTCATCGGGAGACAGGCCATTCAGGTGCGCATCCACTGTCAGGGTGGCCTCAGTCTCGCTCTCGATGGATCCGGGAGGGGGCTCCGTCCACGCCATCGTGACACTGGGCCAGGCCGCGCAGACCCGCGCTTTCCATTGAGCGAGCTCGCGCGCGCCGGTGCCTTCCGACTCCGAGAGCTCACGGGCACCGGCCGCAGCCGGTGCGTAGATGTCCTCCGCGTACCGGAGGACCATGCGCTCCGCGCTGAAACGCGGAAGCACCGTATACATGGAGGCCTTGCACCGGCTTACCCAGTCCCTGGAATACCCGCCCGGGCCGATATCGAAGTAGCTTGGAATCACTTCATGCTCAAGCATGTCCAGGAGATCCTGAGCCTCAACCAGATCACGCTGATCGCTGGGCAGGTCATCGCTGTGTGGTGCTACTCCCCAGCCATTGCGCCCATCAAACCCCTCTGCCCACCAGCCATCCAGTATGCTCAGGTTGAGCCCGCCATTGATGGCGGCTTTCTGGCCCGAGGTACCACTGGCCTCCAGCGGGTATTCCGGGGTGTTGAGCCACACATCCACCCCGGTCACAAGCTTGCGTGCCAGCGCGATGTCATACCCTTCCATCAGAAAAACGCGGTTCAGGAAGGCGGGCTGCGAGGCGATTTCGTGAATGCGCCGGATCAGGGCCTGGCCCGGCATGTCCTGGGGATGCGCCTTACCCGCAAAAATCAGGATGACCGGACGCTTGGGATCGCTCATCAAGCGCGCCAGGCGCTCCATGTCCTCGAAGATCAGCAGGGCCCGTTTATAGGTGGCGAAACGCCGCGCAAAGCCGATGATCAGGGGCCGTGTGTTCTCCGCCGCTATCGCACGACTCATGCCCTCAATCCGTGCCCGGCTGAAGTTGTTGCGGCGATACTGTATCCCGAGAAGCTCGCCCAGATCCGACAGCATTTCGCTCTTCAACGACTGGGTCAGGCTCCAGAAGCGGTGATCCGGAATCCGCTGGATGGTCCGCTCCCAGAAATCCGCGTCATCAAGATGGGCCTTCCAGCCCGGGCAGTGGCCATCAAACAGGTTGACCCACTCACGTGCCAGGAAGGTGGGAATGTGAACCCCGTTCGAGACGGAAGAAAGCGGGTTCTCCGCGGGCTCGATGTCGGGCCATGCATGGGACTCCATACGGGCAGCCACATCGCGATGGACGGCGCTGACGCCATTGAATCGACGTGAGCCCCGGAGTGCGAGTGCGGTCATGTTGAATCGCCCCCGGTTCTGGGGCGAATTCCCCAGCTCCAGAAGGTCTTTCAGCGGCACAGCCATGGCTCTGGCAAGGCCCGACAGATGCTCTGAGGCCAGGTCATGGTCGAAAAGATCGTGCCCGGCAGGCACCGCCGTGTGCGTGGTGAACACCGTAGCGGCCGCCGTGGCCTCCAGGGCGGCGTGGAAATCAAGCCCCGCCGCGACCCATTCGCGGCACCGTTCCAGAATCAGGAACGCCGAATGGCCCTCATTGATGTGCCAGACACTCGGGGTCAGGCCCAGCCGCCGCAGGGCGAGAACGCCGCCCACACCCAGCAACAGCTCCTGGGCAATACGCATGCGCCGATCACCGCCGTAAAGTTGGTAGGTAATGGTGCGGTCTTCGGCCGTGTTGGCGGCGACGTCGGAATCCAGCAGGTACAGATGAACGCGACCGACGGTCACCTGCCAGAGCTGGGCCACCACTTCACGCCCGGGGAACACCACCGGGACAACAACAGGCTCACCATCCTCGTCGAGAACCGGCTTCACCGGCAGCTCATCCAGGCTGTAGGGGTTCAGGTGGATTTCCTGTCCACCGCTGCGGTTGATCGTCTGGCTGAAATAGCCCTGGCGATACATCAGGCCAACCGCCACAAACGACAACCCAAGATCACTGGCGGCCTTACAGTGATCACCCGCCAGAATCCCCAGACCGCCGGAATAGAGGGGGAGGCTCTCGTGCAGGCCATACTCCATGCAGAAATAGGCGATCAGGTCCCTGTCGGCATCGAGCCCCTGCACCTCCCGCTCGCGGGGGCTGGCCACACTGGGATCGAGATAGGCGTCAAACGCGGCGAGAACGTCCTGGTAACGCAGGATGAAATCCGTGTCCCCGGCCAGCTCGGCGAGGCGCTGCTGGGGAACGCGCCGGAGAAACACCTTGGGGTTATGGCCACAGCATTTCCACAGTTCAGGGCTTATCCGGAAGAATAGCCCCCGGACACCCCGATCCCAGCTGTAGAACAGATTGTCCGCCAGTTCCTCAAGCCGTGAAAAAACAGCAGGAAGGCGCGGCCGTACCTCCAGAAAATACTCATTACCAGTCATCCGCTGCCTCCCTCTGTGGACGATCCGGATGACTCAATGCTAGGGGCGGATTCCTGCGGGAGTATTGACCGTGGTCAACCCCGGCGCTGGCGCCACCGCAGCGAGGGTGACCGCTTTCGGTTAAACTCAGGTTCCAGCGGATCGCACCTGCAGGGCACAAGGAGTCACCATGGTCGCTTCAACCACCGTACGGCTGCACATCGGCAATGCCATACCGCCGGCAAGTGCCAGTAACAGCAAGCGGATCATCGGGCTCTGGCAACAGATGGATGGCTTTTTCCGGGAAAGGCCCTTCGAGGCCCAGAGCGGTCTCCAGGGAAGTGCCCGTGAATACCGGGTCAGTCTCGACAGCAGTTCGCTGCTGCAGGCAATGGAAACGGCCAGGGAGCAGAGCGACAGCTTCAGCGATCACCGCAGTGCGCATATCGATAATCCGGACAACCGGATTGACGCGGAGCTGGCGATTACGATCACGGGCAAGACAAGCCCGCCCGAGGAACTGGAAAGCTATCAGGTAGCCACTGTTTTCCTCCAGCAGCTGATACTGGCCGCCAATCTCATCCACCCGGGCGCCTTCCAGATTCTCAATGCCCGATTCCTCGGGGCGGGCGCCCACCGCTTCGAAGCCCAGCAGTACGATGCCCGCATTCTTCACGGCGCTCTCAGGACGGCCGTGTCCAGCGGGTGGCCGCGGTTGGACACCCCGGAACTGGAAACCGCCTGGCAGTGGCTCGGCAAAACCGGCGTTGCCCGCGCGGATACGGCGATCAGCGATGTTAATCGGGTTCTGTTCACACTGCTGAAGGTGGCTGAGCAGCGTCATGAATACAGCGCGCGGACGGTTCTTCTGATCGTGTACCAGCTGGAGGTCCTACTGGACTGCCGCGAGACCCGTAATCTGGAACAGCTGCGGAACCGGGCCCAGCTGGTGCTTGGTCCCGTCCCGGAAGCCGCGGACTGTTTTGCCGAGCTGCACGAGGTACGGGATAGCCTTTTCCTCGCCAACCAGCCGGTACACCGCCCGCCCCTGATCTGCCACAACACCGCCACGGCGTTGCGCGAACAGATCGGCCAGCATAACTCGGCGGTGGAGGCTGGCACCGCCGTGGTGCTGGCCCTGCTCCAGGACCTGATCGCCCATGACGCCCTGGCGTACGCCTTCAACGAACAGGTCGTCCGTCGCTGACCCGTCAGCGCGCCGTGTAGCCCCCATCAATGGTGAGCTCACTGCCGGTCACAAACTTGGATTCGTCCGAGGCCAGATACAGAACCCCATAGGCGATGTCGTCAGGCTCGCCCACATGGCCCGCCGGGTGCAGCCCATCCAGGTGGCTGCGGAATGCCTCCGCGCCCTCTTCCGACGCCTCCGCCAGTTCCGCGACCAGGGGCGTCCAGATGAACCCCGGATGGATTGAATTAACCCGGATCCGATCCCGCGCGTAAAACAGTGCATCGTTCTTGGTCATGAGGCGGACCGCGCCCTTGGACGCATGATAGGGCGGCAGATCACCCGCCCCGATGATGCCGTAGATCGACGAAAGGTTGATGATGCTGCCCCCGCCGGCGGTACGCATCAGGGGAATCGCATGCTTGGTGCAATAGAAGACACCGGTGACATTCACCTCCATCACACGCTCCCACTCCTTGCGCGTCACCTCATGGGTGGGCTTGTTGACGCCCGCAATCCCGGCATTGTTGACGAGGACATCCAGAGTACCGAAGGTTCGCGCCACATCGGAGAACACCTCCTTGACCCGGTCTTCGTTGGCCGTATCCATATGCCAGTATTCCGCCTCGCCACCCTCCTCCCGGATCCGGGCCACAACGGCACCCCCCTCCCGATCATTGACGTCCGTCACCGCGACCCGGGCGCCAGCGCCCGCCAGGCGCAACGCACAGGCCCTGCCAATCCCGAGCGCGGCTCCGGTAACCAGTGCAACCTTCCCTTCAACACGTTTCATCGACTCTCTCCTCAGAATACTCGAATGGACCTCATCCACGAGTCTATGCCTCCCACTCCTGATGGAATTGACGCGCCTCAATAATCGAACATCGACCGACGCTATACTTGATCCGTTACACGCCCATCCACAGGGGGTGCTCTATCAATACAACGATTACGACTCTCACCATGAGTCCTTCGGTTGACCTGTTCGGGACAACCGATCGGCTGGTCATTGAGGCCAAGACCCGATGCCGGGAATCCAGCCGGGAGCCTGGGGGTGGTGGTATCAACGTCGCACGCAACCTGGAGATGCTCGGCGACCGGGTGCACGCGGTTTTCCCCGCCGGCGGCCGTAATGGGCACTTACTTGAAGCCATGCTGTGCCAGGAGGCCATTCCGTACGACGCCATCCATGTCGGGAGCGAGACACGCCAGAACCTCGCTCTTACCGAAACCGACACCGGCCGTATGTTCCACCTGGTTTTCCCCAGTCCCGCGCTGACGCGGGACGAGTGCCAGGCCTGCCAGAACGCGGCCCGTCAGGCCATGGCCAGTGCCGGGTACCTGGTGATCAGCGGCAGCCTGCCCCCCGGTGTTCCCGAGGATTTCTATGCACGTCTCATCGAAGAAGCCACAGCCCAGTCCATACACGTGGTTCTCGACACGTCAGGCGCGCCACTGACGGCGGCCCTTGGCAGAGGGATCCACCTCGCAAAACTCAACCGCAAGGAACTGGCACAGCTCGGTTACACTGGCAACTGGAGCCCGGAAAGCCAGCTTGAGACCATGGCGCAGCTGGTTCAGAAGGGGGCGGCGGAGAACCTGGTGGTTACCCAGGGCGAACAGGGAGCCCTGTTGGCGACCGCTACCGGTGAGCGGCTCCGCGCTGTACCGCCGCCTGTGGACGTGGTCAGCCACGTGGGAGCAGGCGACAGCTTTGTGGCCCTGATGGTTCACAGTCTGAAGCAGGGTGTCTCAATGACGGAGGCCCTGGCCCAGGGTGTCGCCGGGGCGGCTGCGTCGATAAGCACCCAGGGCAACCGGATCCGTGACCAATCCCACATCAAGGCCCTGTTAAATCGTGTCAGCCGTTGACCTATGTCAACTCGTGACTCATGATCAATGAAGTCCTCACTCCCATCGGAGCCGTCCATGAGGGAACATGGCCACGCGGCATCCAGCGATGCCTGAAGCATCCACCAGCGAGGCGATAACCGCCTTACCGACCATTGTCGCCCAGCTCGATGAACACTATCGTATCCGGTTCGCCAGCGATGGCCATTGGAACTGGTTCGGGGTCCCTCCCGCGCATCAGCTCGGCTGCCATATCCGGGAGATCATCGGCCAGCAGGCCTTTATCACGCTCGAGCCGCGCTTCAGCACGGCGCTATCCGGCTCCCAGACCACCTTCCACGGTGAAGTCCCCTACGCCCATTGTGGGCGGCGTTTCGTCCATAGCGTCTATACGCCGCACCCCTTCGGCCAGGGGATGGGAAGTGGGATCCAGATGGTTGTGAGTGATCTCACGCCCTACCACAGCATCAGGAAACAGCTTGCCGACGAGACCCTCCGCAGCCAGACCATCGTGCAGCACGCCATCGACGGCATCATCACCATCAACCAGCGCGGGATCATCCAGTCGTTCAACCCAGCGGCGGAGCGGCTCTTCGGGTACAGGGCCCACGAGGCCATCGGTCACAACATCGCCATCCTGATGCCGGAGCCGGACCGCGGCCTGCATGACGGTTACATCCAGCACTACCAGCGCACCCATCAACCGCGGGTCATTGGTACCGGGCGTGATGTGACCGCGATACGCCGGGATGGCAGCCTGATTGAAATACGACTCGCCGTGGCCGAGTTTTTCCTCGACCGGGAACAGCACTTCGTGGGCTTCATCCATGATCTGAGCAGTCGCAAGTGGGCGGAACGGGAAGCACTTGAAGCGCGCGACAATCTGGCCCACGCCAACCGGATCACCGCCATGGGTGAGCTCACCGCGGGGATTGCCCATGAGATAAGCCAACCCCTGACCGCCGTACAGGTAACAGCGCAAGCCTGCCGCTCCATGCTCATGTCGGGTAACCCGGACCCGACCCTGCTGGCTGAAGCGCTGGAGCAGATTACAACCCAGAGTCAGCGCACCACCACTATTGTTCAGGAACTTCGCGATTTCGTACGCAAAGGCGACCCCGGACAACTCAGTTGGCACACCCCCGAGTCCCTGATTGATAACGTCATTCCCCTGCTCTCGCATGAGCTGCAGAGAGCCGAAGTAAATCTAAGCTGTCAGCATGAAAAACCGCTGTGTGACTGCATGGTCAACCGGGTGCAGATCGAACAGGTGCTGTTCAATATCCTGCGAAACGCCATTGAGGCAATGGATGGATCGGACGCAGTTCGAGACCTGCGGGTCCAGAGCCGCCTCAGGCCCGACGGACAGTCCTGCGAGATTGATATTGAGGATACGGGGCCCGGCATCCCGGCGGAGCACCTGAACCGGCTCTTTGACCCTTTCTTCACCACCAAAACCAATGGCATGGGCCAGGGCCTGGCCATCTGCAAGTCCATTATTGAGCATCACGGCGGTAAGCTGATGGTTGAATCCCCGGACGGGGGCGGCGCATTGTTCCGTATCGTCCTGCCTCGCAGGCATCACGCAGCGGAAGCGATCGATGATGACTGATGCGCCCACTGTTCTGATCGTTGATGATGATGCTGCATTGCGACAGGCGCTGGCGCTGCTGTTCAGTTCGGCCGGTCTTGCCTCCAGGTCCTTTGCCTCCGGTGGCGAATTACTCGCCGCCCCCAAACCAACGGGTCCCGCATGCGTCCTGCTGGATCTTTACCTGCCGGATCTCGACGGCCTTGAGGTGCAGCGGCGGCTGCACCGTGATTCCCCGGGGATCCCCGTCATATTCCTGACCGGATACGGCGATGTGCCGGTCGCGGTTCAGGCGCTCAAATATGGCGCTATCGACTTTTTCCAGAAACCGGGCTTCGATCATGACAAACTGCTCCAGACAATCCAGCAGGCCCTCGTGGCTCATCAGGCCAACCTGGGATCCCCCACGGCAACACACAGCATGCGGCAGCGTATTGGAACACTGACCCCCCGGGAGCTTGAAGTCGCGCGACTGGCGGCCGCCGGTAACGCCAACAAGGTGATCGGGATCGAGCTGGGCATCAGTGAACGCACGGTTGAAGCCCACCGCGGCCGTGCCATGAGAAAACTGGGCCTGCGGTGCGCGGCCGACCTGGTCAAAGCGGAGAAAGCATTGATGGACACTGACGCCTAGACATCATGCGCGAATTGCGTGGTTCCCCTAATAGGGGCCGTGCGTTGCATGGCGTAAGCTCGATGAACAGGGTTCCAAGGAACCCGGCAGAGGGCATTGCCCCCAGGGAGGAAAACAATGACAATCCACACCCAGCCCCACAGCCATGTTTTTACAGACAGTTATCTTCCAGTGGCAGGATCAGCCGCTGGCATCCCGTCCGGCAACCGCATACTCAGACGCCACGAGCATCTCATACACGCCGGTGCCAGGATCCGACACCCATACCTGGTGATCAGTGGCGCGTTCAAGAGCTATGTCAACTACGAGAACGGAGACAGCCAGGTATTGGGGTTTCATGTCCCGGGAAGTGTGCTGGGGTATGAAGTGCTGCTTGATGGCTACTGCTCTTGCAGTGTGGTTGCACTGGACACATCAAGCGTCAAGCGGCTGGATAGTCTGGACGAGGACACGCGCCGGCTGCTCACAGAGAACATGTGCAACGAGATCCAGCGCCTGTCACGCCAGCTGCACCTGGAAAGGAAATGCTGCACGGATGCCCGACTGGCGGCTTTTCTCATTGATTATTCGGATTCCCAGGGCCGACGCGGGTACAGCCGCAACGAGTTCATTCTTCCCATGGGGCGACGCGACCTGGCGGGTTATCTGGGCCTGGCTCCGGAAACACTCTCGCGGGGCTTCAGACGTTTAAGGGACAGGGGCATTCTGACTGCAAGTACCAACCACGTGAAGCTGCTCAGTCCGGAAAGGCTCAGAAACATTGCAGGCGTGGCCTCAGATAGAGCGCGCCAGAGGTGCTGAAGCACTGGCCACCGGCCAGTGCTGCCCACACCCCGGAAGCCAAGGCCGCCTCGCAACAGCAGGCCCCGGCCTGCCACTGGCATGCGCTCACGTCGCGTGATGCCCTTGCCCACCTGGAGAGCGCGCCTTCCGGATTGACCGGGCACGAGGCCGAGCGGCGGCTTGCTTTCCATGGGCCCAACCGCATTACACGGGAGCAGACCCGACCCTGGTGGCGGCGCCTGCTGAGCCAGTTCAACAACATCCTGATTCTCGTACTGATCGCCGCGGGACTTGCCAGCCTGGGAATGGCGCATTACCCCGATGCGGCCGCCATTTTCGCGGTTGTACTTGTTATTGCCCTGATTGGTTTCTTTCAGGAAGGCAAGGCGGAACAGGCCATTGAAAGCATCCGCACTATGCTTGTCCTCAAGGCCAGTGTCATTCGCGACGGCCACAGGGCGCTTATTGAGGCAGAGGCACTGGTTCCCGGTGACCTTGTGATGGTGGAGAGTGGCGACCGCATTCCGGCGGATCTGCGCCTGCTCGAGGCAACACGGCTCAGCGCCAACGAGGCGGCCCTGACCGGCGAGTCCGTGCCCGTCGACAAACAGAACGAGCCTGTCCCCGAAGACGCTGCGCTTGCGGACCGCTACTCGATGGCCTTCGCCGGCACCTTCGTCGTGCAGGGCACTGCCACCGGCGTCGTGGTCGCCACCGGCCGACAGTCCCAGATAGGACGGATCTCCGAGCTGCTGCGTAGTGTGGATAAGCTCAGAACACCGCTGCTGGTGCAGATGGATCAGGCCGGACGGGTTCTGGCCCTGGTTATTCTGGCGGCATCCATTTTTATGGCCCTGGTCGGTATCCTGGTGCATCAGCACCCGGTCAGTGACATGTTCATGGCCGCAGTGGGGCTCGCCGTGGCGGCGATTCCGGAAGGCCTTCCCGCCATTGTGACCATTGCCCTGGCCCTCGGCGTACAGGCCATGGCCCGCCACAATGCCATCATACGTCACCTGCCGGCAGTCGAGACACTGGGCGAGATCTCAACGATTTTCTCGGACAAAACCGGCACGCTCACCCGTAATGAAATGACCGTGCAGGCCATCTGGCTGCCCGACCGCCAGTACGACGTAACCGGTACGGGGTTCATGCCGGAGGGGGATTTCATGGCTTCCGGTGCCAGCGCGCCGCTCGATCCGACAGGGGACCCTGAACTGATCCACTTCCTGAGAGCCGGGATTCTCTGTAACGACGCGGAACTGGCTCGAGACGACGGTCAATGGCTTATTCACGGTGATCCCACCGAAGGAGCCCTGGTGGTGGCCGCGATGAAGGCAGGCCTCGACCCACCCTCACTGCGCCACAACCACACACGCCACGCCACCATCCCCTTCGAATCCGAACGCCGCTACATGGCCACACTGCACAACGTGGGCGGCGATGGGCGGCTGTTCGTCAAGGGCGCGCCGGATCGACTCCTGGAGATGTGTAGCGGCGTGCGCGGCGTTGACGGGGAACAATTGCTGGATATCGGGGAGTGGCGCGAGCGTATTCGCACCCTGTCCGCCAGAGGGCTCCGTGTGCTGGCATTTGCTGAGAAGGCAACCCCCGATCCGGCCAACCACCAGCTGGAGGATGGGCATGTCGAAAGCGGCCTGATCCTGCTCGGGCTGGTGGGCATGTACGATCCACCGCGCGAGGACGTGTTCGAAGCCGTGGCCCAGTGCCGCTCGGCAGGCATACGCCCGGTCATGGTTACCGGTGATCATGCGGGGACCGCACTCGCCATTGCACGCCAGCTCGGGTTTGTGCACACCAGCGAGGCGCTGACGGGCCATGACATTGAGTGCATGTCCGACGCCGGGCTGAGGGAGTGCATCGAGAAGGTGGACGTCTTTGCCCGCGCGACGCCCGAGCACAAGCTCCGCCTGGTAAAAGCCCTGCAGGCCCGTGGCGGCGTCTGCGCCATGACCGGTGACGGCGTGAACGACGCACCCGCGCTCAAACGGGCGGATGTCGGCGTTGCCATGGGTATGCAGGGCACCGGCGTGGCCAGGGATGCGGCCGAAATGGTCCTTGCGGACGACAACTTCGCCACCATCGTCACGGCCATCCGGGAGGGACGGAAAGTCTACGACAACATCCGCAAGACCATCACATTCCTGCTACCCACGAATGGGGGTCAGGGTCTGGCCATAATGCTCGCTGTTCTGGCGGGTGTGACATTGCCGGTAACGCCGCTCCAGGCACTCTGGGTCAACATGGTGGTGGCCGTGACGCTGGGCCTTGCGCTGGCTTTCGAGCCACCCGAGGCGGACATCATGCAGCGTCAGCCACGGGATCCATCCGCCCCCATGCTGGATGGCTTCCTGCTCTGGCGCGTGGTCTTTGTGTCGCTGCTCCTCGTGAGCGGCGTTTTCGGCCTCTTCACCTGGGTCCTGGAATACCAGGGTGGCAGCGAGGCACTGGCCCGTTCAGCCGCGGTCAACATGCTGGTGATGGGCAGCGCCGCCTACCTGATCAACAGCCGTTTCCTTACCGGCAGCGCGCTGTCATTCCAGGGACTGTTCGGGAGCGCCCCGGTGTGGTTCACCATTGGGCTCGTCCTGCTGTTCCAGATGGCATGGACCTATACCCCCCTGTTACAGACCATCTTCGATAGCGCGGCATTACCCCTCACTTACTGGGGGATCATCCTCGGCGCCAGTGTCATTCTTTTCCTGATTGTTGAGCTTGAAAAACAGGTGCTGCGCTGTGTCGGCCATGATCGTCCGCAACCCGAATGATCGAAACAGTCTGAACGGGCGTATTCCGTCTAACCCGCGACGGCGAGCCCAGGTACCCATAGGCCAACTTTATACGCGCTATCAGTCTGGCAGGGTTGATGCAGGAGCGTGGCTCCTACACTATGAGAGTTGAGATTTTCCTAATACACCCGGAACGGCAACGGAGATGGCATCATGGCAACCAACCTGATCGGAATTGAGGAAAGCAAGGCCCAGTCACTGGCGGATCAGCTCAACGCGCTCCTGGCGCATTACCAGATCTTCTACATGAATGTCCGCGGCTACCACTGGAACATCAAGGGCGACAAATTCTTCGAACTCCACACCAAATTCGAGGAACTGTACACCGACCTGCTGCTCAAGGTGGACGAGATCGCGGAACGCATTCTGACCCTCGGCTACCGCCCCGTGCACGCCTACAGTGAATACGTGAATATCTCAAAGATTCCCGAACGCACCAACGTGACGGAAGGCCGGCAGTGTGTTCAGGAGATACTGGAGGGTCTTTCAACCCTGATCCGTCTGGAACGCGAGATTCTGGCGGCTTCGGATGATGCCAGCGATGAGGGCACCAACGCGCTGATGAGTGACTACATCACACAGCAGGAAAAAACCGCCTGGATGTACAACAGCTTCCTCGGGCAGTAATGGGCACAGGAGCTCACGATGAAGACACTGCTGCAGATTGACTTTCCGTATCCGGGCCCTTTCGGTGACGGCATGACCGATGCCATGAAGGATCTGGCCATCTCGATTGCCGAGGAGCCCGGGCTCATATGGAAAGTCTGGACCGAGAACGCCGATACCGGAGAAGCCGGCGGCATCTACCTGTTCCACGATGAGGCCAGCGCCCGGGCCTACCTTGAGAAGCACCGGGCCCGGCTCGACGCGTTTGGTATCACCGAAGTGAACGCGAAGCTGTTCCAGGTCAACGAGGCCCTCACCGCGATCGATGATGGGCCTGTGGGGCCAGCGTAACGCCTGTTTCCGTTCACGCCGGCTCCCGGCTGGTCTTAAGCCCGGCTGCCTTGCCTTCCTCCAGCGCCATCTCGGCTGGTACGCCCACGTGGTGGCGATACAGGGCCCACATGGCGCCTACCCGGTTATTCAGCATCGCTCCTCTTCTGTTTAATACATTAAGCAGCTCTAATAGATCAAACAGAAGAGCGTCCGGTGCAGATACAATAGCCCGCCAAAGCCGTATAATCTGTCCAAAAGCCCGGGAGCGACACATGGAGCCAGAAGACTACGTGAGTACCCTGCAGCGGTTCAGCGACACATCTGCCCTCACGCCGGATGAAATGGCTGAGCACGCGGCCGAGGCGAGCCAGGTTCTGAAGTCCATCGCCAACCCCAACCGGCTGATGATTCTGTGCACGCTGACTGAAGGCGAGAAATCCGTTGGCTCCATCAACAGCCGTGTGCCGCTCAGCCAGTCAGCGCTCTCCCAGCACCTGGCGCGCCTCAGGGCTGAAAACCTCGTCAGTTTCAGGAAGGAGGGGCAGTCGGTGCTCTACCGTATCCGGGACCCGAGGATCGTGGCCCTGATGACCCGCCTGTACGAGCTTTACTGTGCCCCCGATGCAACCAGCTGAAGCGTTGATCCCGGGACGCCTGCCTCCCTTCGCTGCATACGACGGCCAATAGGAATTGCCTGAAAGACAGGACCGCCCTACTCTTGTAGTACATACTCTGGACGGAGCGAGCCTGATGGCTATCCAAGCGTACCAACTCGGCGATCACGCAACCCTGAGGCAGCTGTCACACGCAATGTCTCAAGGGCTATCCCCTCTTGTTGAAGTGCAGTCGATGGATGGCATCTACACGGTGCGCTTCCATGACGGCAGCAGCAGCACTCAGCTCAGCGATGATCAGAGCCGCACGCTCACGTTTTACGGCACTGGCAAGATTCGCGAGCTGCTCGGCAGCATCGGCCTGACCCATGGCGTACTGACATGGAGAGATCAGTGCGGCGACGAGATGATCGGCGTTGATGGCCACGTGCCAACCCAGGAGGAAATGCTGGCCAATGGTACAAGAATCGCTTTCACCTGACTCACGCAACTTTCCCGCCAGAGTATTACGTTGCACCGCCGGAAAGACCTGAACCGGCCTCCACTGTCGTACCCAATCACAGTGGGGCTGTGACTATGGGGACTTTCATCCCCTTGAACCAAATGTTCATTCAAATGCCACCCCGCCATACAGCGGAAGGGATTCCGCGCATTTCGTCACCAGGATCAGGAAATAACCGGAGGAACAGGATCAATGGGCCAGAGCCGAGCGGACATTGTCTCCTTTGACGAGGAGCGCCTGATCCTCGTTGATGAGAACAACCAGGTGCTGGGGTATGACTCCAAGGTGGCATGCCATCAGGGCAAGGGCCAACTGCACCGTGCATTTTCCCTTTTTGTCTTCAATCGCAACAATGAGCTGCTCCTGCAGCAACGCAGCGCCCACAAACCCTTGTGGCCGCGTTACTGGTCAAACAGTTGCTGCAGCCACCCACGGCGTGGCGAGAGCGAGCCGGAGTCCGTGGAACGCCGCGTCCGCGAAGAGCTTGCCATCACTGTACAACCGGCGTTTCTCTACCGCTTCAGCTATTACGCCCCCTTCGGTGAGGCGGGTGCGGAGCGTGAACTGTGTTCGGTCTATATAGCGCGCTCAGATGCCCATGTTGAAGTTAATGAAAACGAAGTCGCCGACTGGTGCTATATCACTCCTGAGGCAATGGATCGGGAACTGGCCGAGACCCCGGAGCGCTACACCCCCTGGCTCAGGCTGGAATGGCCCTGCCTGCGCAACAGTTTCTGGGACCGGGTGAAAACGCTTTAAGGCGCTCGCGACGACGCGACAGGCCCAATTACTGCCAAAACTGTATAACTTTTAATCTGATCCCGTGAATGGTGCGTAATCTCTTCTGGAGTGAGCTGCCAGAGGAGATCTCTGCGGCGAAACTCGCGCGCCCCGCTCAAGTAAGGGGCCAATGCTGGGTAAGTGTTGCGGCGCGCAAGGTGGCGTCGGACTTCAAGCTCAGCAACAACCGTCAGAGGGAGCCATAACAATGCTTAACCTTGAAACGCTGTCCATGGATCAGTATTCGTTTATCGCGAATGCCTTTTCCTTCGGATTTGCAGTAATGGCATCCACCACGATCTTTCTGTGGTTGATGCGCTCTTCAGTAGCCCCCGCCTATCGGATGGCCGTGACCATTACCGGGCTGGTAACCGCCATTGCGGCCTATCATTACCTGCAGATCATGCTCTCCTGGGACCATGCGGCGAGCATTCAGGCGGGGGAGGTCGTCACAGGTGATGAACCGTTCAATCGGGCCTATCGCTATGTGGACTGGTTGCTGACAGTGCCGCTGCTGCTGATCGAACTGATCCTGGTGATGAAGTTTACCCAGCAGGAAACCATCAACAAATCGCTGAAGCTCGGCGGCGCTGCTGCTCTCATGATTGTGCTGGGGTATCCCGGTGAAGTCGCAGAGGGTATCGGCACGCGGATGATCTTCTGGATCCTGTCGATGATTCCGTTCCTTTATATCGTCTATCAGCTGGTTATCGGCCTCAGGGAGTCGATTGATAAGCAGCCGGAGAACGTGAAAGGCCTGATCAATATCGCCTCCTATCTGGTCGTGGCGTCCTGGGCGTTCTATCCCATCGTCTATCTGTTCCCGCTCGTAGGCTTTACCGGTGGTTCGGCCATCGTCGCGGTGGAAACAGGCTATACGATTGCGGATATTGTCGCGAAGGCAGTGTTCGGCCTGTTCATTTTCACGATTGCACTGCGTAAATCGGAGGATGAAGGGAAGAGTGGTTCGGGCACCTCAGCCAGCAAAAAGGCCTGAGGGTTTCTTAGCGGCTGGAAACCGTGAGGAGGCGTCGGGCCTCAAGCCCGGCGCCGCCGCGGTTTGATCTGGCGGTAATTCCCGCCAGCATCAGCGCGCAGCCGCAACAAATCGGTACCAAGGGAGTACATCAATGACGATCCCCTGCGTAACAACCGATGTGGATGCCGTCCGAACCAATGAACGACCCACGCCGAACATAACGGTTCATGATAGCGAAGCTGACGCCCGGGAGCTGAGGCAGGTACAGGCGTTGATCAAGGAGCGCCTGGTGGGCCTGGACCACGGTCCTGCCACGGAGGCCGCCAGCTATCAGACCAGCACAAGTGGCAGCCTGTTGAGGGCGCGTCTGGCGCTCGCCAGCGGCCATGCTTTCCAGTGTTCCAACCAATATCGCATAGCGGCCGCAGCCGCCTGCGAACTGATTCATAATGCCTCGCTGGTGCACGATGACCTCTCGGATGGCGACGAGTACCGGCGGGGCAAACCGTCTGTCTGGAAACAGTTCGGGAGCGAAGTCGCCCTGTGTACCGGCGATCTTCTTTTATGCACAGCCTTTGGGGTTGCGGCCGATCTCACTGATCCACAGGAATCGAGCTCACTTGTGCGACAGCTGACGACCATGACCAGTCGCACCATTGTTGGGCAGAGCCGGGAAGTCGCTTCTTCCCAACAGCGGGCACACCCCGACTTGCGCGACTATCTGTACACCACGGCGGCAAAGACCGTGCCGCTGATTGAATTGCCGCTCATGACCGGCGCCGTCGCTGCCGGGGCAGATACCGGTGTCAAGAGTCGCGTCGGACGGCTGGCGAATGCCGTTGGGCTTGCCTATCAGATCATTGACGACCTGGATGACCTTGTTAACGGTGTCGAGGGCCTGCATCCGTTCCACGCCTGGCATCACCACTCTCCTTCAGGGCAAGAGGGTGCCGGGGCGCGCATTCAGCGAGCAACACGGCACGCCCTGGCATCCCTTAACCGCGCCAGAAGGACCCTGGGCGATCTTGAAACCAGGGTGCCCGTATCGCTGGCCCCCCGGTTGCAACCGTTACTGTTGCAACTGGAGCAAAGAGCCCTGGCACACAGGCAGTACAGCCCCAAAGAAGAAGGGCCCGCATCAGATGACGCAGCTCCACAGCAGTAGCAGACAGATGAAAGCTGTCGTTGTCGGTGCGGGCTTTGGCGGACTGGCCGTCGCACTCCGCCTGCTTGCGCGCGGTTATGCCGTAGACCTTCTGGAAAAGCACGCGGACCTCGGCGGGCGCGCCAGAACGCTTGAGCTGGATGGCCACCGCTTTGACGCCGGACCAACGGTGATCACAGCCCCGTTTATCTTTTCAGAGCTGTTTGAGCGCTTCGGTGAACATCTGGAAGATCACGTCACTTTCCTGCCGGTTGCCCCATTCTACCGCATGGACTTTACGGACGGCTCGCACTTCGACTATTGGGATACCACCGACGCGATTGTTGAGGAAATCGAGCGGCTGTCGCCAGGAGAAGGCAGCCAGTATCACGCCTTTCTTGAAGCCGCCGAGGCCATGTATCAGCGCGGCTTTGTGGAGTTGGCCACCCGCCCGTTCACCCGGGTCAGCGATATGCTGGAAGTGCTTCCGGATCTTGTTCGCCTGAGAGCGGACAGGAGCATTTACCAGTTTGTGTCCCGGTTTTTCCGGGATGAACGCCTGCGCAAGGCGTTTTCCGTGCCCTCGCTGCTTGTCGGCGGTAACCCGTTCCGGACCTCGTCGCTCTACGCGCTGATCCATGCGCTGGAACGCAAGGGTGGGGTCTGGTACGCCAAGGGCGGCACCGGCGCCCTGGTGGATGCTCTGGCCGCCCTCTTCCAGCGCCACGGCGGGCGGCTGCACACCGGGCAATCCGTCGAACGCCTTGAGATGGAGGGGGTGGAAGTGCGCGCGGCTGTCACCGCCAGCGGCCAGCGCTTCGAAGCCGATCTGCTGGTCAGCAACGCCGACCCGCTCTATGTCTACAACCACTGGATTGCCCGCACGACCCGGCAGCGCCTTGCGGACAGCCACAGGGCACGCCTCAAGCAGTCCATGGGGCTGTTCGTGCTCTATTTCACAACCACTCGCGTCTATTTCGAACTCGAACATCACACCATCGTCTTTGGCGAGACCTTCCGTGAGATTCTCGACCAGATCTTTGATCAGCACGAAGTGCCGGATGACCTGAGCCTTTACCTGCACCGCCCCGGCGCCACCGATCCCTCAATGGCACCCGCCAACGGCGATGCCTTCTACGTGCTGGCGCCGGTCCCGAACCTACAGGGCAATCAGGACTGGACAAAACTGGCGCCCGAGCTGGAGCAGCGCATTCTCGACATCCTTGCGCGGCGGCTCATGCCGGACCTCCATGAGCAGATCCGGGCAAAGCGCAGTATCTCCCCGGTCTACTTTCATGAAGCGCTCAACAGCCCTCATGGCAGCGGCTTCTCCATCGCGCCCACGCTCACGCAATCCGCCGGGCTGCGATTCCATAATCAGTCACCACGCTATCCCAACCTGTTCTTTGTGGGCGCAGGCGTCCATCCGGGCGCTGGTGTTCCGGGTGTGGTCTCTTCAGCCGGCGTCGTTGAGCGGCTGGTAAGCCGCTGGGAAGGAGAGCCTGAACATGGAAGGCACGGGCTCGAGGCCACAGTGCCCAATGGGTCGGGATCATGAACGCAAACCAGGCGAGCACCAGTACTGACGTGTTACGCCGAAATGGCCGCAGCTTCCACTGGGCAGGACAATTGTTAACGGGGGACCAGCTGGCCAGCGCGGCAGGCCTTTACAGCCTCTGTCGCGGCATTGATGACCTGGCCGATGAGGCCGTAACCCCCTCACAACGAGTGTATGCGGGTGACCAGCTTCAAGCCCTGAATGAAGCCCTGGCGCATGACAATCCTCCTACTGAACCACTGAAACCGGTCTACGAGCAGGCAAGGGACCTTATGGGCGGAGACCCGGTTGCCATGGAGGCGCTGCAGGAGCTCATCGCCACGGTTCAGCAGGACCTCAACCCCGTGCACATGACAGATCACGCGGAACTGCTCCAGTATTGCTATGGCGTGGCCGGCACCGTGGGCATCATGATGAGTTGTCTTCTTGGGGCGGAACCACGAGCGCGGGCCCTGCCCCATGCCATTGACCTGGGGATCGCCATGCAGATGACGAACATTGCACGGGATGTCCTGGAGGACGCTGAGCTTGGCCGGATCTACCTGCCAGCACAGGGGGCGGCGGGAACCCTCCACCCAGGCGCACTGGTTAGGGGGGATGTGTCCTCCCGCCATAAGGCCTGGCTTGGTGTTCGCGAGCTGCTCTCGCACGCTGAGGCCTACTACGCCAGCGGCTGGCATGGATTGCGCTACCTGCCAGCCAGACCCCGAATCGCCATAGCCGTGGCCGCCCGACTTTACCGCGAGATCGGGCGCCAGATTCTTCGCCGTGGCGAGGCAGCCTATTGGCAGCGCCGCAGTGTGGTCGGTCCGCTTCGCAAGATCCAGGTGTCGCTCTCAGCGCTAGTGCGGCTGGCGTTGATCCCCTCGCGTAATACCGCAAGCGGGCACGGTGCCCTTTTGCACCGTGACCTTTCCACTTATCCCGGAGCCAATCAGCGAGAAAGATGCACCGCAGCGGCAAGCGAGCAGCGGGCAGAGAGGGGCTATGGAGGCTAACGATCCGGATGAGGATATCGTGATCATTGGCGCCGGCCTTACAGGGCTGAGCCTCGCCTGTTGGCTGGAAGAACTGTCGCAACGCAATGGGCAGAGCATGCCCCGTGTGCGCCTGCTTGAGCCGAGAACCACCTACGACAATGACCGTACCTGGTGCTTCTGGGATCGCGAGGATCACCCCTTCCGTCAACTGATCACCCACCGCTGGCCGCAATGGCAGGTCAGCGTCGGGGAAAGACGCGTGTTGCAGTCCAGTCCGCAAACTCCTTACGCCCTGCTACCCGCTGACGCCCTTTACCGGCACGCACTGCATCGCATCGCGGAATGCCCGGCACTAACCCTGCAGCGGGGCGTGCACGTAGAGACCATCAACGAGGGCGGGAACGCGGTTCAGGTCGTTACCGATACCGGTGAAGTGCGCGCCCGGGCGGTAGTGGACACCCGACCGCCCGCAAACCTGCCAGAGACAACCACCACCGGCTTCTGGCAGGTCTTTACCGGCATGGAGATCCATTGCCTTAACCATGGCTATGACACCACCACCGCTCGACTCATGGACTTCCAGCGCTGCGATGATCATCCCTGTTTCGTCTACCTTCTACCCAAGGATGAGCATCATCTGCTCGTCGAATGGACCGCATTTCAGCCCCAAAGACACAGCCGGGACTGCGAGGCAAAACTCGAAGGCTGGCTCGCCGGTGAGGGCATCAAGGACTACCGGGTGCTGCGCTCGGAATCCTCGATGTTGCCCATGATCCCGATCAACAGCGAGCGCCGCGCCGGCCGGGTGATCAAAGCCGGGGTCGGGGCTGGCTGGATGCGCGCCGCCACCGGCTACCATTTTGCAACCTGCCAGCGGGGCAGCATGATGCTGGCGCAGCAGATTCTAGCGGCCAGGGCCTCGAATCGATGGCACCTTCAACCGCCTACCGTCCGCAGTAACTGGCTCGAGTGGATGGATCGGGTTTTCCTGCGGGCGCTGCGGCGCCACCCTGACCGGGCGCCTGAATGGTTCCTGGCACTGTTCTCCAGCACCTCGGGGGCCCAGATGAGTCGATTCATGAACGACCAGCCCCGCCTGCGTGATGCACTGGCGATTGCCAGCGCATTACCGCCAGGGCCTTTCCTGAAAGCGGCACTTGTATGAACGACGAAACGATAAGCAGGGTCAGGGACAGCCTCTACGACAGCAACGGCGGACGCCGCCATCAATGGAGCGTCCTGGCTGCGGCCCTTGTTGCAGTGTTGGCAGCCATTGCGTTACCGCCGCTGTCGATTGAGCAACAGTTCTGGATCGTGCTGGTGCCAATCGGCGTTTTTGGCCTCTCTCACGGTGGCGCAGACCCTCTTATCCTCAAGCACCTCGCCTTGAACGAGCCGGGCAGACTGGCGCTTCTTACCAGCCTCTATGTCATCGCTTCCCTCGCGTTTGTGGCCTTGATCTGGTTCTTCCCGGTATTGGCGTTACTGGTGTTCCTGGCGCTCTCCATCTGGCACTTTGGTTTCACGGATGCCACCTTTCTAAGCGCCAACCCCAATGCCCTGCTGCTCTGGCTCTGTGGAAGCCTCCCCATTCTGGGCCCGATCCTCGGGCATCCCAGCCAGACCAGTGAGCTCTTCGCGTGGCTGATCAAGCGAGAGCCACAGGCGGTGCTCTCAGTGCTTGAGCCCGCCGGCCCGTTACTGGCAGGTGTGTGGCTGTTGGGTTTCGGAATACTCGCCTACCGCCATTACACCCAACTGGGCGCACGGGTTCTGGCGGAACTGGTCCTGGTCGCAGCCGCACTGGTAGCACTACCGCCTCTGTTGGCCTTTGCGTTCTACTTCTGCGTTGTCCACAGCATCCGCCACTTCCTCTCCGTCATCCAGCAGGGGCTCGGGCGTGCGGAGATTGGCGCCACTCTGGCGTTTCTGTGGCGAAAAGCCGCTCCGGCAACGTTTGCCGCCATCGCTCTTGCACTCGGGGCATGGGCAGCGATGGTCCTCCTGGAGCCAGATTCCAGCCTCCTGGTGGAGGCCATCCGCGTGATGTTCTGGGCCCTGGCGGCACTCACGCTGCCCCATGGACTGATGGTCCAGTTCTGGTGGGAAGGAGACCAGAGGCGGCCCTGACCACAGATGTCGTGCAGGAAAACGGCCCCTTTAAAGCCGCAGTTGTGGGTGGTGCGCCTGCAGGTACTCATGCAGGGCCCGCTCGGCCTGCGCAATGACGCCTGTATCGCGCGGAATGGATCCCGGGGTCTGATGGCATAGCGCCCTTGAGCCTTTCAGCGGAAAGGATTAGGGTCCACAGATCGGTTCTTGTAGCCAAACCAACAATAGGGATACCAGACAATGGCCTCAGAAAAAGAGCAGGTAGTACTTCTGGACGGCGGTATGGGTCAGGAGCTAAGACGACGCAGCGCCCAGCCTGCGTCACCGCTGTGGTCCGCCCAGGTCATGCTGGATGAGCCGGATCTGGTGGTCGATGCCCACCGCGACTTCATCAATGCCGGTGCCCGCGTCATCACCCTCAACACCTACAGCGCAACGCCAACCCGGCTGGCGCGCGACGGCGAGCCCGGGCTGTTCGAGCCACTGCACAGCGCGGCCCTGAACGCCGCCCGCAAGGCATGCGACGAAAGCGGCGAGAATGTGCGGATCGCCGGTTGTCTGCCGCCGCTGGTGGCAAGTTACCGACCGGAGGTTGCTCACGACGAAGCCACCTGCCTGGCCGAGTACCGCCAGATGGTTCAGGCGCAGAAGGCCGGCGGCGTTGACCTGTTTCTCTGCGAAACCATGTCCATTGCCCACGAAGCACGCGCTGCCACGACTGCGGCGGTGGAAAGCGGCCTGCCGGTATGGACGGCCTTTACGGTGGATGATGCTGACGGCACCCGGCTGCGCTCCGGTGAGTCGCTGGCCGAGGCAGCACGGGATGTCGTAAAAATCGGGGCCGACGCGGTGCTGGTCAACTGTGCCGTACCGGAGGCGCTGACGACCGCCATGGATACACTGGCCGAGCTCGGCGTACCTTTCGGCGGCTATGCCAACGCCTTCACCTCCGTGGCGGCACTCGAGCCCGGTGGCACCGTTGACGTGCTGGAGGCCCGCAAAGATCTGGACCCAGATGCCTACGCCGACCACGTTCTCCAGTGGGTTGAGAAGGGAGCGACCATCGTCGGCGGCTGCTGCGAGGTCGGCCCGGCCCATATCAAGGCACTGGCTGAGCGCCTGAACGCGGCGGGCTTTGGCATTCTGGATGGCGCTCAAAAGCCCTGACCTGATTCCCGCCGGGCGAATGAAGACGCGCCAGACTGAATTGGGTTGCCAGCAGTATCCGGGCTGCGCATACCGCACTTGACGTCACCACACTGACGCTGGATGCCGTCGATACGGGACAGGGACGTGCTCATCATGCGTTCGTTAAGGCGCTATTGGTTTTTGCCGCCGCAGTCCGTAAAAAGCGCCTGCTATGAACAGCTTTGACAACTAATCGTTCAGCACTGCTTCAACCGCGTCGACCAGTTCCGCGTCCGCGGGTAACACCCGACTGGGGAAACTGGCCGTCAACTTGCCTTCCGCATTCAGAACATACTTGTAGAAGTTCCACTCCGGCGCCTGCCCCTGGGACTGGATCATACTGAAAAGCGGATTCGCCTGATCTCCCGTAACGGATGTTGGAGCGACCATGGTGAACGTGACCCCATAGTTGACCCTGCATACATCCGCCGCCTCCTGCTCAGTATCAGCCTCCTGGTTGAAGTCATCACTGGCGAAGCCCACCACCGCCAGTCCCTGATTCCGGTAGCGCTGATGCAGATCCTCGAGCCCCCCGAACTGGCCTCTGAAGCCGCAACGGCTCGCCGTATTCACGACCAGCATTGGCTGCCCTTTGTACGCCTCACACAGATTGATGCTGTCCCTTGAATGCAGCTGCCGATAGGTCTGGTCCAGATAATCAGGGCATGCCCAGGCACCATTGGCAGCCAGCGCCAGTGCGATCGCGACAAGTTTTTTCATGGCTCACCTTCCTGTTTTATTCTGCTATGTTGACCAGGTATTACTCCGGGCCGGAGCTCACCCTGACGAATCACCGGAACAGCGTGCCCCCCAACCTTTCCAGGCGCTCTACAGCCCCGGGATTCCCATCAGATAACACTTCCACCTGATGCCTGTACTGCTTTACGACCCCGTCAAGCTTTCAGACCGTTTATCCTGCACTAAGCCTTTTCATCAGTCCTGTCGTAATGCTTTGAGAACATGTGTTTGGGACAGACAGGAGATCGACCCATGAAGACGATGATCGTCGGTGCAGGGTCCGGCATCGGTCAGGGGCTGGCATTTGAGATGGCATCAAGAGGCCATGACCTGGTGCTGGTTGGCAGAAGTCGAGAGCCCCTGGACGACACTGGCAATGAGGTTGGGGTCAGACACAGCTCAATAGACATCACGACACACGTGGTGGATCTGAGGGAGACGGAACAGTGCCAGGCTCTTTGCTCGGCGTTACGACGCACCGGCGAGAGGATCAGCAACCTTGTCATATGCGCCGGTACTGGCGAACCGGCTGCCGGATTCAAGGAGTTCAACCCCGCGGACCTGCATGAGGCGCTGACCGTTAACACGGTCGCGCCAGCAACCCTCATTCACGGCTTATTGCCAATCCTGGCTGGCAACCACCCGCTGAGTCGGATTGTTCTTATGGGTGCGGGCATGGACAGGCGCATCCAGCCGGGGACACTGAGCTACGGCGTCAGCAAGATGGCATTGAGGCGTGTTTTCGAGCAGTTGTCCGTTGAGCTGGTTCCGGATCAGGGCGACCCGGCAGTGAGCCTCTTCCAGCCGGGCCTGGTGAATACACCCGGCATACAGGATCACCTGAGCAAAGCCAGGCTTCTCAATCTGCCGCACGCAGGATGGCTGAACCAGCGCCTGAAGCGTGGTGACTGCATGAACGCAGAGCAGGCTGCCAGTGTCCTCGCCCATACGCTGGACGAAGTCCCGATTATGGACTTCCACGGGCAGGTCTTTCATGGCGCGGATCTCGCAGACGCGCTGTTCTTCTCCGCAAGCTGAACAGGGTTCTCGCTATGAAGCACCTGCAACTGCACCTTTCAAAGGCCGCTGTCCGACCTGGCATTACGCGCCCTGTTATTATTTTAGATTATTGTGATATGTTGCTTGTGAATGGCTTGATTGCTCACCTCAGGATCAATCCCAAGCTTTCCAAATGAACTCAGAGGAGGTTCTTGCGATGGCGGAGAATGCCCACACCGATCATGTGAAAGCCGAGCAGGACCACTACCGTTGGTCCGCGGACCACATGCGCGCACT